>NZ_CP136628.1:7342781-7645890 GCF_032918005.1 Bradyrhizobium sp. NDS-1 | reverse complement strand
CGTCAGAAAACTTCTCTTGAGAGATATGGTTGCGTTGTGAGCGCCATGCAGGGTTCCTGCCGGACCCCTTGAGCAGGGCCCTTGGAATGGCGCGACCTCAAAGCGAGTCCATCGTCAGGCATGGCTCGACCGTCCGGCGGGAATGCCGCGTCAGATCAGCGATGTCAGAGATGGAGGGTTCGCGAGGTCAGCGCGTACTCGGCGCTTCGTCACACGCGGGAGGCTGGAGGTTCGACGGATCTAGAACGGCATCGTGGGAATGGGAAACGTGCTGCAATACCGCGTTGAGTCCGTAAGACATAATACCTCCCCGTCCTGCCGTGATTGCTCGCGACAAGGTCCTGCGTGTCTTGACGACAGCCGCGCCGTACTCCTGCGCGGATGCCTGCCCGTGTACTGGTCGTCCGCTCGACTTCGCCGCCTTGCGTGCCGGGGTAGCTTCGCGATGTCTCTCATATGCGCTTGGCACGAGGCGGGAAGATCCCGCTTGGAGACATTCAGACAAAGAGCTACCATTCCCACATTGCTATGGGTTGTGAACCGTCATCACTTGTTGAAGCGTCGCCTACGTGCACACCGCCGCCGATTTGCACGCTCGCCCCGTTTCCTAAACCGCGCTGGTCTGAAGATCGTGGGCGCCGCTGACGACTTAAGGAATACACTAAGCGGAAAGACTCGCAACGAATTGATTCACATCTGAGCCACCAAAAAAACTTGACGTCGGTTAACGCCCACGCGACTTGTGCACAGGCTTTGGAGCAAGTTTTTGGATTCGTGCACAGAATCGAAAATGCCGCGCCTCATGTGACAATTCTCCGCCACCGCCAAATTTTTTTAACAAATTCGTCACGCGCCCGACGCGCGGGTGAATTTTTCAAACGCTTGCGATCGCTATGTCGATAAGTGATTAGCGAGACACCGTTTTTTGAGTCTCGTTTCGCAGGGTAACTCCCACCGACGTGCGTTCCTGTGAATCTACGGTGTGTAGAACTTTCGTCGCCCGCGGATTCATTTCGAGCGTGCAGCGCAGGGGTTTTTGCAACGCGGTGAAAGTTTCCGCTGTTGCAGAACATCGGCAGGTAGAACTACGGAACGAAGCATAGCGCAGGCGGCAAACCTTCCAATCGAACATCGACGGCGGTGTGACCGCGTGCGAGAATATGACACGCAACAAAAAAGCCCGGCGCGATGCCGGGCTGTCTGACGCTTGCGATGTTGGATCGATCAGTCGATCGATCGGTCCGCCATTACTTGGCGAGCTTGGCGATCTGCGCGGTGAGCCGCGAGACTTTGCGGCTGGCATTGTTCTTGTGAATGATGTTGCGCTGGGCGGCACGCATCAGGGCGGGCTCGGCATTCGCGAGCGCCTTTGCGGCAGCGGCGCGGTCGCCGGTCGCGATGGCTTCTTCGACGGTGCGAACGGCGCCGCGCATCTGGGTACGGCGCGACTTGTTGACGGCGGTGCGGCGGGCGATCTTGCGCGTCGCTTTTTTGGCGGAAGTGGTATTGGCCATGGTCTCAATATCCTTTGCGGGTACCGGTCGCGTCTTGGTCGGGTAGCGCCGGCTTGCTTGACCGCGTAATCGACGCTCGGATTTAGGGTGTTCGGTTGCTGGGCTGTCCCCGGAACACGAGGCCTCAAAGAGCCTGTCAGCTCGAGGGACCTGCAACTGCTCAAAGAACAGCGGCGGCAGGATTGCGCCCGCCGCCAGTTGGCGCCCTTATAGAGAGGGTCGTGCGCACCGTCAACGCTTTCCGGGCTGGAAAAGCGGCCCCTGGGCGCTTCAGGGCGCACGGTAACGCCCTGAAGAGGTTGAATTTCTGCCGTCTCCCGGCTATTGGCTGGCGGCGTTTTGTCGGGTTCTCCGATCGGACGACCATATAAGGTGAGGCATGATCCGCGGCTTTTTCCGACTGATTGGGCTGTTGCTGCTCGCCGGCGGGTTCATCTTCATGGTCTATGACGGCGCCCGCTGGGTGGCCGACCAGACCCTGCGGTTCACCCGGTTCGGCCAGTTCTGGAACGACATCAATCAGGCCAGCCAGTCGGCCTTCCGCACCTGGGTCGAGGCCAAGGCGCCCTGGCTCTGGACCTCGGTGATCCGCCTGCTGCTGGATCAGCCGGTCTTTGCCGTCCTCGGCATTCTCGGCATCCTGCTGATGTTCCTGTTCCGGCCGCGGAAACCGCTGATCGGCTATTCCCGGGA
Organism: Bradyrhizobium sp. NDS-1; assembly: GCF_032918005.1. Taxonomy (NCBI): domain Bacteria; kingdom Pseudomonadati; phylum Pseudomonadota; class Alphaproteobacteria; order Hyphomicrobiales; family Nitrobacteraceae; genus Bradyrhizobium; species Bradyrhizobium sp. NDS-1. Next base: position 7,643,683 of record NZ_CP136628.1, on the reverse strand, counting down.
TTGATCTTCAATTCCCGCCGGGATTGACCTTCAATTCCCGCCGGGATTTGAGCGCCGCGAGGCGCGGCGTAACAAGGCTGCCTGCGCTGACGTAGAATCCCTATATCCCCACCTGATCGCGAGCACGCCGCGTGAGCATCTGGCTCAGGCGACGGACAGCTCGTTTCGGAGACCCAACCATGCTGTTCATGCGCAAGACCACCGCGTTGCCGAGCGCAGCTGAGGCGTTGCCCGGCCGCGCGCAAGCCATTCCGACCGCGACCACCCATTTCGTCAACGGCAGCAGGCTCAAGCCGCCTTATCCCGCGGGCCTCGAGCAGGCCGTGTTCGGGCTCGGCTGCTTCTGGGGCGCCGAGCGCAAATTCTGGGAGCTCGGCGAGGGCATCTACACGACGGCCGTCGGCTATGCCGGCGGCCACACGCAGAACCCGACCTATGAAGAGACCTGCTCGGGCCGTACCGGCCACACCGAAGTGGTGCTGGTCGTGTTCGACCCGAACAAGATCTCCTATCAGGCGCTGTTGAAGACGTTCTGGGAAAGCCACAACCCGACCCAGGGCATGCGTCAGGGCAACGATGTCGGCACGCAGTACCGCAGCGCGATCTACACCTATTCCGATGCGCAGAAGAAAGCGGCCGACGAGTCGAAGACGCTTTATCAGAAGGCGCTCGCAGCCAGGGGCCTCGGTGCCATCACAACCGAGATCGCACCATCAGGCGAATTCTATTTCGCCGAGGATTACCATCAGCAATATCTGGCGAAGAATCCCGCCGGCTATTGCGGCCTTGGCGGCACCGGCGTGTCCTGTCCGATCGGCGTCGGTGTGAGCGCATAGTCCTACCGGAGGCTCGTCATGGCCGGGTTTGCTCCCGGCCATCCACGATCCCGCTCAACGCTTTATTAACCATAACCGGTGCATCACTGGAGCCGTCTCGTTTCGAGGGATAGGTCCGGTGCCAGTTGCACGCGCGTTTCGATCGTCGATCTCGGCAGTGCTCTTGGCAGCGTCCGCCGCGCTGCCCCTTGGCGGCTGCATGCAGACTGCGGGTCCCGTCCTGGTGGGGCAGCCGCGCGCCGATCTCGACTCGATGGCCTACGGCCAGCCCTACGGCGCTCCGCAGCCGGTCGTCGTCGCCAACAACGGCGGCGGCGCCATCGCGGCGCTCAACAATTCCTTTGCCTCTTCGCCCGCACCCATGCCGGTCGGCTATGCCGCGCCGAGGGCGGTGCCGATGCGCTATGATGCCTCCTACCATCTCGATGCCGGCGACAAGCTCCGCGTCGTGGTCTACGGCCAGGAAGGCCTCACCAACAGCTACGCCATCGATGCCGGCGGCTCCATCACCATGCCGCTGATCGGCGCGGTGCCGGCACGCGGCCGCACCACGGCTGGTCTCGCCGGCGAGATCGCCGCGCGCCTGCGCAACGGCTATATCCGCGAGCCCTCGGTCGCGGTGGAGATCGAGGCCTATCGTCCGTTCTTCATTCTCGGCGAAGTCACGGCCCCCGGCCAGTATCCCTACGTGCCGAACATGACGGTCGAAAGCGCGGTCGCGATCGCCGGCGGCTTCTCGCCGCGCGCCAAGCGTGACGTCGTCACCGTCACCCACACCGAGAACGGCGGCTCCATGCGCGCCGTGGTGCCGCTCGGTACCCCCTTGAACCCCGGCGACACCGTGTTCGTGGGCGAGCGCTGGTTCTAGATTTAAGCGCGTCTCTCTCCTCCGTCATTCCGGGTCGCGCTATAGCGCGAGCCCGGAATCCATTCATCCACAAACTCTGACGCACGATGGATTCCGGGCCTGCGCCTATCGGCGCATCCCGGAATGACGTCGGGGATTGTCCCAGACCCCTACCTCCGAAAATCCAGCCGCCCCTCTGGAAAACATCCGTCGATCCGCCCGGCCTCGACGACCCGCCCGATCCACGGCCGCGTGATCGCCGGCGTGGTCAGGTTGATGTATTTTCCGACCAGGCGTCCCGCGCCGTCGCGCGCGGCCTCGATCAGCCCGTGGCGGCGGCCGTCGTCCCAGTCGAAGCGCAGATAGATCCGGCTCCCCGCGATGCGGATCTCCGCGCGCCCCGGCTTCCACTTGTCCGGCGTATCGCCGGCAATGGTCGGATCGGCGCCGCCGTTCCAGCGGCTCGCCCAGATTCCCTCGATCGGATCCGATGGTGCTGCGAGCGCGGCCCACGTCGCCGCATTGAGGTCTGCCGCATCGCCGGCCAGCGTGGCCGTCGCGGCATAGTCCTTCACTTCGGCATCATCGGGTGAGGGGACGTCCATGGTCCCGAATGGATTGCGGATGACGAGGTGCGCAATGGCTTGCTGCATAACGAGTTCCCGGCGTGAGTTGGGTTGACCAGCCAGCTCTATCGCCGCGCCGCTGCATGCAGCCACCCGATTTCTGCGAGGGGACGCGCTCTCTACCTCAAATGCTTCGCGAAGAACTCCATGCTGCGCGGCCAGGCGATGTCGGCGCTGGCCTTGTCGTAGCTCGCGCGCTCGTCGCAATGAAAGCCGTGCTGCGCGCCCGGATAGATGAAGACCTCCACGTCCGGCCGCTTCGCCTTGATGGTCTCGACGTCGGTCAAGGGGATGCCGGCATCCTTCTCGCCGAAATGCAATTGCGTCGGCACTTTTGGTGTCTCGTCGGCAAAGCGCACGACCGCGCCGCCGTAGTAGCCGATTGCGGCCTTCAGGCCGGTCAATCGCGTCGCCGCGACGAAGGCGATGCTGCCCCCCAAGCAAAAGCCGATGATGCCGACCGGGCCGACGCCTTGGACCGCATCGATCGCCGCCTGCGTGTCGCGCAGCATCGCTGCCCAATCCGGACTGGCGACGAATTTGCGCGCCTCGGCGACCTCGTCGGGCGAATAGCCCGACTGGAAGCCCGGCGCGGTACGGTCGAAGATCGACGGCGCGATCGCGACATAGCCTTCGCCGGCGAGGCGGTCGCAAACCGAGCGGATGTGGTGATTGACGCCGAAGATCTCCTGGATCACCACCACCGCGCCCTTGGGCGTGCCCGAGGGATCAGCGCGATAGGCGCCAAAATGGAAGTTGTCGGACGCCGTCAGCTTGATGTCTTGTCCCACGCGGGTTGTCCTTCTTGGTTGTTACGAACTCTGCTCTTTCCCCTCGTCCTGAGGAGCGGGCCCTTCGAGACGCGGCTAGCCGCTCCTCACCATGGGAGATAAATCTACTCCCACATCCAGTTCTCGCCGTAATCCTCCTTCCATCCCGCCAGCCGTCCGTGGCGGAATTGCAGGAACAGGCGGTGGCGGTACGGGATCAAGCCGCTGCCGCCGATGTTGCGCAGAGCGAGATAGATTTCGTTGCCGGGACGCCCGCGCACATATTGCAGCGACTGCCCGAGGGCGCGGGCGGTCTGTTCGGCATCCATGCCGAAGGCGAGCGGAATGTTGTTCGACAGGGTCGTGACGAAAGGCCGGCGTGACGGCACCGCGCCGGAGGGATCGGCCTGCGCAGATATCGACAGCAACATCGTGGCCGTAGCCAGCATCGCCCGCTTCATCGCCTACGTCCTCGCTTGCCCGACCTATGCCGGCAAGTTCTTCAGGAAAGGCTCGACGGCGTCAACAAAAGCCTTGGGCTGATCGATGTTGACGGCGTGACCGGCCGCGGGGATCACGACCTTTTGTGCGCCGGGGATCTTTGCCGCCATGTAATCGGACGCCGCGAGGAACGGCGTGTCGTCGGCGCCAACCACAACGAGGCAGGGCACCTTGATGTCGGGCAGCAGCTCGATCACGCGGGCGTCGCGCTGGGTCAGCATGCCGCGTGCGGCGAGCGCCAGTCCCCTGGCGTTGCGATGACTGGCGGCGGCCCGCTCGGGCGTCGCCGATTTCAGAACGTCGAGCCCTTCGCGGTCGAGCCTCTCGGCGGTGGCCAGCGCACGCGCATTCCAGGCCTCGCGCGCGTCGTCCTTCTTGAAGCCCGGACCGGTGTCGATGATCAGCAGCGCGCGGGTGCGCTCTGGATGAGCCCGGTAGAACGCCAGCGACATGTAACCGCCGAGTGACAGCCCGCCGATGATCGCTTGCTCAGTGCCGACCGCATCGAGGATCGCCGCGATGTCGCCGACGGTCAGAGCTTCGCTGTAGGCGTTCGCGTCACCGGGATAATCGGATTGGCCGTGGCCGCGCATGTCCCACAAGATCAGCTTGTGCTCCTTCGCAAGCGCATCGACCTGGCCGTGCCACATCGCGGAGGTCGAGGAGTAGCCATGGGTCAGCAGCAATGGCGGCCCCTCGCCATGAACCTCATAGTAGATATTGACGCCGTCCCGATCGATCTCAGGCATTGCTTCCGACCCTGTCTTTCTCATCTCGCCGCGACGCCGGTGCACCCTCTTTCACAAGGGGAGACGGGACGTTCGCGGCGGCAGTTTTGCTCACCTCACTTCGTCACAGTCTAGCCTGCCTGGTTACCTGTAAGAAACTGCCTCGACGCGATGGCGCGCATGTGCGGCGCGCCGCTGTTGCGTCCAGTCGCTGCGTCGGTGCCGTTGGCGCGGCGCACAACGAGCAAGTGCAGAGGTCGTCTGTTTCGACTCATTCCAAATTGCATTTGCCACGGCAACCAAACCCGATCATTCTCGCCGGCAAGGCTGGCGCCGGCCCGGTGGGCGTCCGCCATTCAAGTTGCCGCCGTAAGCGGCTTCATGCACCGGCAGGGGAAGACGCCTATGCCAACACTCACCATCAACGGGCGGAGTCTGTCCGTGGATGCGGCGAACGACACGCCGCTCCTCTGGGCGATCCGCGAGCAATTGCAGATGACCGGCACCAAGTTCGGCTGCGGTGCCGGGCTGTGCGGCGCGTGCACCGTGCACGTCAACGGCGAAGCCGTGCGCTCGTGCCAGACCATGCTCAGTGACGTCGCCGGCAAGAAGATCACCACCATCGAAGGCCTCTCCGCCAAGGGTGATCATCCGTTGCAAAAAGCATGGATCGCCGAACAGGTGCCGCAATGCGGCTATTGCCAGTCCGGGCAGATCATGCAGGCAGCCTCGCTGCTGTCGAAGAATCCCAATCCGTCCAAGGAGGAAGTGGTCGCGCATATGGACGGCAATCTCTGCCGCTGCATGACCTATTCACGGATCCAGAAGGCGATCATGCGCGCCGCATCCGAGATGCGCACCGCGTCCGCTACCTCCAACGAGCGGAGGCCCACATGAACGAGCATGTGAAGAACGTGACTCCTGAGACGACCGATCTCAGCCGCCGCTCCTTCCTCGTCGGCACCGCCGCGACCGGACTCGTGCTCGGCTATGCCGGCGTCCCCGGCATCGGCGAAGCGCTCGCCGCGCCCTCGAATTTCGAGCCGAGCGTCTGGTACGCGATCTCGCCGGATGGTCCGGTCACGGTGACCTGTGGCAAGGCCGACATGGGCCAACACATCGCCTCCACCATGGCGCAGATCGTCTGCGAGGAGCTAGGCGCGAAGTGGAGTGACATGCGCGTCGCGCTCGCCTCCAACGATCCGAAGTTCAACGACCCCGTGCTGGGCGCCCAGATCACCGGTGGCAGCTGGTCGACCATGATGAACTTCGACGCCATGAGTCGCGCGGGCGCCGCGGGCCGCATGGCCCTGACGGAAGGCGCGGCCGCCGCGATGGGTGTGCCGGCATCGGAACTCGTGGTGCGCGATTCCATGATCGTGCATCCGAAGTCGAAGAAGCAGATGTCGTTCGCGGACGTCGTGAAGAGCGGCAAGGCGACGAAAACCTTCACGCCGGACGAACTGAAGGCGATCAAGCTGAAGACGCCGGACCAATACACCATGGTCGGCGTCTCGGTGCCGCAGCTCGACATCCCCTCCAAGACCAACGGCACGGCCAAATACGGCATCGACGTGATGCTGCCTGGCATGGCCTATGGCGCGGTGGTCACCCCGCCGGTGCGCTTCGGCGCCACGGTGAAATCGGTCGACGACAGCACGGCGAAGAAGGTGCCGGGCTTCATCAAGGCCGTCACCCTCGACGACAAGACCGGCACGACCTCCGGCTGGGTCGTTGCGGTCGCCAGCACCTATGCCAACGCCAAGAAGGCGGCGCAGGCGCTAAAGATCGCCTATGACGGTGGTCCGAACGCGAAGCTATCGAGCCAGTCGTTGCTCGACGAGGCCAAGCGGCTCCAGAAGCTGGACGATTCCGGTCAATACTTCGTCAAGGACGGCGATCCCGCAGCGGCGTTCGGTTCCGCGGCCAAGGTGGTCGAGGCCGAGTACACCACCAGCATCAACATCCATGCGCCGCTGGAGCCAATGAACGCCACTGCGGAGTTCAAGGGCGACATCCTGCACATCTATTCCGGCAACCAGTTCGCGACGCGCTCCGGCGCGATTGCAGCGGGCGCAGCCGGGATCGATCCGAAGTTCGTGGTCATGCACCAGATGTGGCTGGGCGGCGGCTTCGGCCGCAGGCTCGATGCCGACATGATGATTCCGGCCGTGCAGGCGGCGAAAGCGGTCGGCAAGCCGGTCAAGGTGATCTACACGCGCGAGAACGACATGACGATGGATTTCTCGCGTCCGCTCACCTACCAAAAGGTCAAGGCCGGCGTGGACGGCGACGGCAAGCTGGTCGCGCTCAGCCACGACGTGGTCTCGGCCTGGCCGACCGCGCGCTGGGGAATCCCTGATTTCCTGACGCCCTCGGTCGACAAGAAGGGGCCGCTCGACAGCTTCACGGTCAATGGCGCGGACTTCTTCTACACCGTGCCCAACCATTATGTGCGCGCGATCAAGAACGAGCTCGCGCACAACGCGACGCCGTCCGGTCAGCTCCGCTCGGTGGCGCCGGGCTGGACCTTCTGGGCGGTCGAAAGCATGATCGACGAGATCGCGGCAGCCACGGGCAAGGATCCCGCCCAGTTCCGCATCTCGCTGCTCGATGGCGCCGGCAAGAACGACGGCGGCGCGCAACGCTTACGCAACACGCTGCTCGCCGCGATGGGTCTGTCAGGCTACGGCAGCAGGCAATTGCCGAAAGGCGAGGGCATGGGGGTTGCCTGCGTGTCGTCGCAGGAGCGTGCGACCGCAAGTTGGACCGCCTGCGTCGCCCATGTCGCGGTGGCGCCGTCGGGCGCCGTCACAGTGAAGAAGCTCACGATCGCAACCGACGTCGGCACCCAGGTGCATCCCGACAACATCCGCGCCCAGGTCGAGGGCGCGGCGCTGTGGGGGCTCTCGCTTGCGATGTACGAGAAGGCGACGCTGAAGGACGGTGGCATCGAGCAGACCAATTTCGACAGCTATACGCCCTTGCGCATGAGCCAGGTGCCCGAGGTCGCGATCGCCGTGATCGCAAATGGCGAGAAGGCCACCGGCGTTGGCGAGCCCGCGGTGACGGTGGTCGCCCCGGCCATCGGCAACGCCATCTTCAACGCGAGCGGAGCCCGCGTGCGGGCACTGCCCATCACGGCCGAGGCCGTGAAGGCGAGCATGAAGGCGTGAGCCGGGCTGCGATTGCCGAATGAGATGATCCGCCGGAGGGCGACCTCCGGCGGATTTGTTTTGGGGCCGTCTCCACAATCTCAGTGTTATGCCCGGGCTTGACCGGGGCATCCAGTGCGTGGCCGCGGACGTGGTGAGAGCGAACTCCCCAACGTCGGCCTCTGGAATAATGGATCGCCCGGTCGAGCCGGGCGACGACAGCGGAGGGTGGGCGAGAACACCCGAAATTCTCCTTATCCATCAATGCCCGTTCTACTGTGCATCGGGTTGCTTTCGCAATTTTTGAAGTTCCCGTCGCTGGAACCCCAATCCCTAAAATTGCACCCAATCCCCCAAGGTTCCGTTGAGCACGCCTCTTAAGGGCCAGAAAACCTGATCCGGCCTAGGCTGTCGCCAAATCCAGTCCCACGCTTTGGGGAAGTCATGAACGCGCTAGCCAAAACCGCCGCCAAACGCCGGCTTCTGCTCGCCTCCGACCGAAGCGACGAGAGCACCGAGCTCGCCAGCATCTTGAAAGCAGTCGGCGAGGTCTCGACGGTGTCGACAGAGGAGATTCCCACCCAGCCGGCGCGCGATCTCTCCGGCCTCGTGGTCGACATCAACCTGCGCTCGCCTGAGAGCGTGCAGCGGGTGCGCAACAAGCTGCGCGGCGATGCCTATCGGTCGATGCCGCGGCTGTTCGTGCTCGCCGATGCCCTGCATCACGGCACCATGCAGGCATGGGCGCTCGGCGCCACCGACACGATCTCGCGGCCGCTTCAGGCCGATGCCATTTTGCAGCGCATCCGCGCCGCCTTCCCGGACACCGCCGCCTACGACGCGACCGATCGCGGCAAGACGCTCAACCGCGGGGTCGACGCGGCGCATGCCGTGCTGAAGAAGATGTTCGAGAAGCTTCCGCTCGGCGTGCCCCTGACCTTCGACGATGTCATCGCCGCGGAAAGCAAGATCCTGAAGGCGATCAAGCACTCCTCGCTGCGCGAATGGCTCACCACGGTCGGCTGCCACCATGTCGGCAGCTATCGTCACTGCCTGTTCGTCACCGGTTTCGCCGTCGCCTTTGCGCAGCATCTCGGCATGCGCGAGGACGACCAGCGCCGCCTGACCCGCGCCGCGCTGCTGCACGACGTCGGCAAGGCTTTCGTACCCTCCGCGCTGCTCGACAAGCCCGGCAAGCTGACCGACGAGGAGATGGCCGAGGTCCGCCAGCATCCGCGCCGCGGCTATGACGCGCTCGCAGCCCAAGGCGGCTTCCCGCCGGAGATGCTCGACGTCGTCTTGCATCACCACGAATTCCTCGACGGCAGCGGCTATCCGAACGGTCTGTCGTCGAACCAGATCAGCGACATCGTGAGGGTGACGACGATCGTCGACATCTACGCCGCGCTGGTCGAGAAACGCGCCTACCGCATGCCCTTCACGCATTCGCGTGCGTTCGGGATGATGGAAGGCATGGGCGGCAAGCTCGATCAGCAGCTGTTGCAGGCGTTCCGCCCCGTCGCGCTGGGCTCGTTTTAATGCGACATTCTCCGCTGCCGTAGGGTGGGCAAAGCGAAGCATGCCCCACCACTTCTAAGACGTGGGCACGGCGCTGACGCGCCTTTGCCCACCCTACGGCAGCGTGCCGTTTGGCGGCACCTTCCTCACCCCACCATCTTCCTCAGCTCCGCCTTCGCGACCTTTTCCAGCGTCGAGCGCGGCATGTCGTCGACGAACCGGATCTCACGCGGCACCTTGAAGTCGGCGAGGCCGCTACGGCAGGCGGCCATCACGCGGTCATGCAGGTCGGGCGCAGCGCCCGCGACGCCGCCCTGCGGAATGATGAAGACGACAGGCACCTCGTCCAGCATCGGATGGGCCTTCGCCACCACGGCCGCCTCGCGCACGCCCGGCACCACCGCGATCACCTGCTCGATCTCGGAGGCCGCGACGTTCTCGCCGCCGACCTTCAGCATGTCCTTGGCGCGGTCGCCGAACTTGATGTAGCCGTTCGCGAGACGCTCGACCCGGTCGCCGGTAAGGAAGAAGCCGTGCTCGTCAAAACTCTCCCGCGTCGCCTTTTCGTTGTGCAGGTATTCGGCGAACAGCGACAGGCCGGGAATGCCCTTGATTGCGAGATTGCCGGTGCCGCCGACGTCCGTCGGCCGGCCGTCATCGTCGGTGATGCGGATCTGATACTCCGGCGCGGCGCGGCCGATCGACATCGGGATGTTGGGCTGGTCGACCTCGCCGATGATGCCGTGGGTGATGGTCTCGGTCATGCCCCACCAGCCGATCATCTTGATGCCGAAGGCGGCAAAGGCCGGCGGCTCGTTGATCGCGGTGCCCCACAGGCGGAATTTGTGGTCTTTCGGGATCTCCTGCTCGAGCAGAGCCTTCATGCAGAAGGGAATCGTCGAGGTCCAGGTCGCGCCGTGCTCGCGCGCGACGCCCCAGAACCGGCGCGCGGAAAAGCGCGGCTGGATCACGCAGGTACTGCCGACCCACAGCGTCGCCAGCATGGAATAGGCCAGCGCATTGGTGTGGAACAGCGGCAGATAGGCCTGGTGCACGTCGCCGGCATGCAAATCCTCGTGCGCGGCGTTGATCTTGGCACCCCACAGAGCGTTGGCATGGGTCCACAGCACAGCCTTCGGACGCGACGTCGTGCCCGAGGTGTATTGCACGCTGCACGGCGCGAGCGGATCGGTCGCGCGCTTAGGACGACCGGCGCTGTCGGCGAACAGCGATTCAAAACTGTCGCCGCGTGAAACCGCCTGCGCGGGCGCCGTGCCCGCATCATGCGAGGTGACCGCCATCCAGCGGAGGTTGCGGCAGTTCTGCGCGACGATCTCCGCATAGGCTGGCTGCGTGATCGCGGCGACTGCGCCGCAATGATCGGCAAAATAGGCGATCTCGGCCGGCGCCGACCGGGTGTTGGTGGTGACCGCGATGGCGCCGAGCTCGACACAGCCAAACCACGCCAGCATCGCCTCGATGCAATTGTCCAGATGAATGAGGACATATTCGCCGGGCCTGATGCCGCGTCGTGCCAGCCCCGCCGCGAGCGCGCCGACCCGCTCGTGAAATTCGCCATAGCTCCAGCGCCGCGCCGGCGCATCGAACGGCGCCCAGATCAGGAACGGATGGTCACGGCGGACCTCGGCCCGCATCCTCAAGAGCCAGGGCACGTCGAGCCCGTCGAACGGGCCGACGATACCGGTGTCGGTCTGATGAATGGACATGATTCCTCCCCGTGCAGCCTGCATCTTGATGGCAGCTGTCTTTTGATGATTGCGTCTTCCTGCCATCGGACGAGGCGGGGCGCAAATCGGGGGGCATTTGCATGAAGTAAGGAGCGCGCTCTCTCCTCCGACATGGCTGGGACAAGCCCGGGTGTGACGATGGAGTGTGTCGCGCCGGGTTGACCTAATCCGCGTACGACGAGATCTCGATCAGGCTCCCATCCGGATCCCGGCAATAGACCGAGCGCAGCGTGCCGCGGGCGCCCTGCTTGGGAACCGGGCCTTCCTCGATCGCGACGCCATGTGCCGTTAAATGCGCCACCACCTCGTCGGGCGGCGAGGAGGTCAGGAAACACAGGTCTTCGCTGCCGGCGGCTGGGTTGTTCGCGGTGAACCATTCCACCTTGTCGGCGTCGCGCGGCCGCACGTTGATCTTCTGATTACCAAACGCGAGCGACGTCCGCGGCGCTTTGCCGCCGCCAGGGTCGAACACTTTGACTTCCATGCCGAGGATCTTGCGGTACCACTCCGCGGTCGCCGCAACGTCCGCGGCGTTGATCACGAGATGATCGAGGGCCTCGACCTTGACCGGCATGCCTTATCCTTTCGTCGTGATGCGCCCCGCGCACTTTTCGCCTGCGGCAAGCTTTGTTACAACCCCACCGACGCCGGCTTCAAGACATCTGGCTTCAAGAACAACACGTTGGGAGAACCCTTGAGATGATCACTCGCCGTACCGCGCTGGGCCTGCTCGCCGCCAGTCCGCTTGCAGCCACCCCGCTGTCGAAGGCTTTTGCCGCCGATTACCCGGCCCGGCCGGTGAAATGGGTGGTCGGCTATCCGCCGGGCGGAGCCACGGACATCCTGGCGCGGCTGATCGGCCAGCGGCTGTCGGAAAAGCTCGGCCAGCAGTTCGTGATCGAGAACAAGCCCGGTGCCGGCAACAATATCGCCACCGAATCGGTCATCAATGCCGAGCCCGACGGCTATACGCTGCAGCTGATCAACCCGGCCAACTATATCAACGCCTCGCTCTACAAGAATCTCAAGTTCAACTTCGTGCAGGATATGGCGCCGGTGGCCTCGTTCCAGCGCGTGCCGAACGTGATGACCGTCAACAAGGACGTGCCGGCCAAGACCGTCGCCGAGTTCATCGAGTATGTGAAGGCCAACCCCGGCAAGGTCAACATGGCCTCGTCCGGCAACGGCACCTCGGTGCATCTGTCCGGCGAGATGTTCATGGCCATGACCGGCTGCAAGATGCAGCACGTGCCCTATCGGGGCGCGGCGCCCGCGATCACCGACATGCTCGCCGGCCAGGTGCAGGTGATCTTCGACAACATGCCTTCGATCATCCAGCACATCCGCTCCGGCTCGCTTCGCGCCATCGGCGTCACCACCACGGAACGCTCGCCGCAGCTGCCCGACGTGCAGCCGGTCGCCGACACCGTCAAGGGCTATGAGGCCAGCGCGCTGTTCGGCATGGGCGCGCCGAAGAACACGCCGAAGGAAATCATCGCCAAGCTCAACGCCGAGGTCGCCGCGGTGCTGAAGGAGCCCGACATGACCAAGCGCCTGGTCGAGCTCGGCGGCGAGCCGCGGATCCAGACTCCGGAAGCGTTCGGTGAGGAGATCAAGGCCGAGACCGAAAAGTGGAGGAAGGTCGTCGAATTCGCCGGCCTGAAGGTCGAGTAGCGATCTTGTGACAACCGGAAAATGGAGCCCTGCCGCATGGCAGGGCTTTTTTCTTGCGTGCCTGGTTGCGCGGCGCGCGAGGCCGGTCGCGCCGTATCAAGAGCTGGCGGATTTACCGCTTCGCGTCCGCCTGTTCCGTGCCGGTGCACGAGATCAGCATCGTGTAGGCGCGGGCGTTAGCGGCGATGTCGGTGGTCTTCAGTTCACCCTTGGGCTCCGCGGTCTGGTAGGGCACCACGGAATTGTCGAGGAAGTCGCGCAGCGCGCCGGTCTTGATGGCGAAGTTGATGTTCTCGGGGATGTTACCGGTTGCGACCGCGATTCGCAGATTGTCGAGCTTTCCCGTAACCACGCCGACGATCTGCCCGGTGGTGTCGAACAGCGGGCCTCCGCTATTGCCGGGCTGCACGGGTGCGCTGATCTGAAGGAAACGTGAATCGTTGCGCATCCCACTGAGCGAGCTCACGATACCAGTGGTGACGGTGAAATCCGAGCTCAGAAGTCCACGGTAGGGAAAGCCGATCGCCACGACGGAATCGCCGGAGCGGATTGAGCGATCGCGAATCCGGACAAACTCTTTGAACGTCGTTGTCGACGGCGCCTGCAAGAGGGCGAGATCGTTCATTGCATCGCTCGATACGACGCGCAACGTCATTGCGGCCTCTCCCGTGAGATTGCCTTTGAGGTCGCTGCAACCGTCGATCACATGGTGGTTCGTGACGATGTGCCCGCTGGCACTCACCACGAAGCCGGTGCCGCTCTTCGACTTGGCAGACTTGCCGGACGCAGGCGGCGACGCCTGCTTCTCCGTCGTGGCGGCTGGCTTGGCCGTACCCTTGGTGAAGTCGCCGGCCTTGTCGAGCCCGTCGGCTTTCACCTTGGTCACGCAATTGGTCAATGCCGCGATGACCGGCCCGGTCGATGTCAGATCGAAATTCAGAACGGCGCGGCCGGCTGTTGCGACCATCAGGCTGGACTTCTGGAACGTCCGCACAACGTTGAGTGGCATGACGGACGTCAACATGTTGGACTGATATGCCGTCGCGTACAGCCTGGCTTGCTCCCGCCCGTCGAAGATCACGTCGATCGCGGCGTTCTCGCCCTTGTTGAAGTGGTAGCCGGGGCTTGCAAAAGCCAGCAACCAGGTGCCGGCGGCGTTCTGGCTTACGACCAGGATGACGCCGTTCGCATAGGGGCTCGTTGCGGCGCAATGGGAGAAAGCGCCCGTCTCATCGTTGCTGAAAGCGCCGCCGACCCAGTTACCGACATTGACGCTGCCGAACGGTCCTTTCGCGTGCGCGATGCCGGCGATACCCAACTGCAACAAGGACGCAACGATCAACGATTTAAGCCACATACCAGCCCCCGGACCCTTTCGGTTGCATCATATCTGCGGGGCCACGCGTGGCGCAACCGGCAGTTGTTCGTTCCGGCGCAATCTGCTCGCGTCGAGGCTTGCGGTTACTTTGCATTCCTATATACTTTGCGATACAAAGTGAGGGATGGGCAATCCCGGCAAGCATTGGCGGAGCGGGGTTTGGCGTTGCCGATACGCGATCTCGACAAGGCACTGGCCGACATCGTGACGATCCGGAGCCAGATTGCGGCTGGCACGGCCTTCCGCGGCTATGGCCCGGCGACGATGGTCGCGACCGGCGCCGTCGCGCTCATCACCGCGATCCTGCAATTCTGGCTGCTCGGCGATCCCACCAGTGAGCCGCTCGGCTTTTTCTTCGGCTGGTTCATCGCCGCCGCGCTCTCCGTCCTGATGATCGGGATCGAGATGCGCGCGCGATCGCGCCGTCATCATTCGGGCCTGGCCGATGCCATGATTCACCAGGCGGTCGAGCAATTCCTGCCCGCAGGCGTTGCCGGTGTGTTGCTCGCGGTGGTGATGTGGAAGTTCGCCGGCGAGACGCTGTGGCTGCTTCCGGGCCTGTGGCAGATCCTGGTGTCGCTGGGCATTTTTGCCTCCGTCCGCTCCCTGCCGCGCACCGTCGCGTTCGCCGGCGCCTGGTATTTCGTGTCCGGCTTCGCGGTGGTGGTGCTCGCGAGCCAGACTCACACGCTGTCACCATGGACCATGGGCCTGCCCTTCGTGATCGGGCAGTCGATGATGGCGGGCATTCTGCATGTCGCATCCGGAGACCATGATGTCGAAGACTGACAGCGCACCCTTCTCTTACGAAGGATTGGACCGCGTGATCCACGAGAAGGCGAGGCTCGGCCTTCTGACGTCGTTGATGGCGCATCCGAAGGGGCTGGCATTCGCCGACCTCAAGCAGCTGTGCGGCCTCACCGACGGCAATCTCAGCCGGCACCTTGCCGTGCTTCAGGAGGCCGGCCTCGTCGAGGTGACCAAGGGCTACGAGGGTAACCGCCCGCACACCACTTGCCGCCTCACCAGGACCGGGCGGCGCCGCTTCCTCGACTATCTCGCCGTGCTCGAGCGCCTGGTGCGCGACGCTGCGAAAGCCGCCGGCCGCGAGGCGCCGCCGCTCGGCCGCCTCGGTATCGTCTCGACCTGATCCCCCCTTTTTTGACCGGAGACTTTGCAATGCAAAGTGATGTTACGCCCCGCGACGAGAAGCTTCATATCGGCATCATCATGGACGGCAACGGACGATGGGCGACGCGGCGCGGCCTGTCGCGGGTGCGCGGCCATGAAGCGGGTGTCGAGGCGATCCGCCGTATCGTCGAGGCCGCGCCCAAGCAGGGCATCGGCACGCTGACGCTCTACGCCTTCTCCACCGACAATTGGCGGAGGCCGAAGGCCGAGGTCGCCGCATTGATGACCTTGCTGCGCTTCTATCTCGCCAATGAGGTGCAGAGCCTGGTCAGGAACGGTGTGCGCCTCAACGTGATCGGCCGCCGTGATCGCCTGCCCGAAGGCATCGCCACGGCGATCACGCGCGCCGAGGAAGCCACCGCCCGGGGCAGCACCCTGCACCTGCGCATCGCGGTCGATTACTCCGCGCGCGACGCCATTCTCAATGCTGCGGCGAAGGCGGCCGCCTTGACCAGCCTCACCCGCGAAGCCTTCTCGCAGCTCGTCACCGGCGAAGCCGGTCTGCGCGACGTCGACCTCATCATTCGCACCTCGGGCGAAAAGCGGCTGTCGGACTTCCTGCTCTGGGAAGGCGCCTATGCCGAGCTGCACTTCACCGAGCGGATGTGGCCCGAGTTCGACGCGAGCGATCTGGCCGCTGCCCTAGCCTCCTTCCACGGCCGCGAGCGTCGCTTCGGCGGCCTACAGGCGATCATGCCCGAGGAGGTGCCGTCGCTCTCCCGTGTGTGACCGTGGCACATGACAACAAGACGTTCGTTCTCGGCCGTATGATCGGCGCAAGGTCCAGGCAGCCAGCGCGGCTGCGGCCAGGCGTGGCTGGCCTCCAGGATACCGGTCTCGGAGACGGCAGTCGGTTCATCTCACAGCGCCTATTGCGTTAGCGGAACTGCCGCAATCCTCGGCACGCCGCCCCGCTCGAAAAGCGCTGCAAGCTTCTGCGGATCGTGCTCTACTGCCCCTTGCGGCGGGAGTTCGCAAGATGCGCGCAGTTCTGGATTATTGCAGCGGCGGGACGGAGCGGAAGGTCGAGGCCGGTACGCTCATCGTGACCGAGGGTGGCACCAGCGGCCACCTCTACGTGCTGATGCAAGGCAAACTCGAGGTGCTCAAGGGCGAGATGGTGGTCGCCATCGTCACCGAGCCCGGCGCAGTGCTCGGCGAGATGTCCGTGCTGCTGGGCCAGCCGCACACCGCAACGGTGCGGGCCTGGTCCGACGCGGTCGTCTACGAGTTCGAGGATGCCGCCTCGTTCCTCGAGAAGGAGCCGGGCGTAGCCCTGATGATCGCAAAAATGCTGGCGCAGCGGCTCAATGTCGCCAACACCTATCTCGCCGATCTCAAGCGGCAATATGCCGGCCACGGCACGCATCTGGCCATGGTCGGCGAGGTGCTCCAGAGCATGATCAACCTGCCGCCGCTTGAGGTTTCGCCAGGTTCGGATCGGCAATCTGATCCAAGAATATGAGCCAGTCGGGCGGCGCTTCGATCGGCGCCGCGGGCCGCTTCAGCGGCGCATTCAGGTCGATCCATTGGCCCTCGCCGGCCGCAAGCCAGAACGCCTTGCCCGCGTCGAGGTCCAGCACGATGCAGGTCGGCGGCCGGCCCGGCTGCAGGCCGGTGTTGAAGATCCAGCTCCCGCCCAGCCGGTCGAACCACGAGCCGCCGGTGATGAACGGCGATTGGTGCACATGGCCCGAGATTACCATCGACGGCTGGTGCTGCACGATCCATTGCATCAGCTCGACGTCGCCGAAGAAGCGTTTGCCGCCCCAACTCGTCGGTGAATCCGCCGGCGGCGCGTGATGTGCCCAGATCCAGCGTCGCGGCCGGCCGATGGCGGCGTCGGCGAGTTGGGCGACGATGCGCTGTTTGACCAGCGGCCCGTCCCACCACGGGCACACCGTGAACATGGTGTCGCCAATGGTGAGGCTGTCGCCGTCGCAGGCGATGCCCAACTCGCGCACCTCCGAGATCCACCGTGAGATCTTCTCGCCGTCTGTATCGCGCTCGTCGAGGTCGTGATTGCCGGAGCATAGGATCACGCGGGACTTCGCGGCAAGCAGCGCGAGGTATTTCTTCACCACCACGATCTGGGCGCGAAAATCCACCATCGAGCCGATGTCGAGTGCGTCGCCGGCGAAGATCACGAGGTCGAATTGCGGTGCCGCGCTGACCAGCCAGTCGAGCTGCGGCAGCGAATAATGCAGGTCGGCCACGACCAGGCAGCGCATCGAAAACCCCTCAGTGGGAGCTTGAAAATGTCGGGAATTCCAGACGTCCATGAAGCAAGAAGCGGACCAGCTGGTCGCTCCCTCGCGCCATCACCGCAAGGCTAGACCGGATCGGTAAATTCTGGTGTCGTGGCGGACCTCAACGCGAATGTCCGCATGACCTCCTTCAAGATTATTCGTGCCCGCGCCGAGAAACGCAAGGGCGGTCCTAAGGCATTGGAAAAGCTGATGCCGGCAAAGCCCGACCTGAAGCGGCTGGCCAAGCTCGGCGACGACCGCGTCCTCGCCGAGATGACGAAGCGTGTGTTCTGCGCCGGCTTCGCCTGGAGCGTGATCGATTCGAAATGGGACGGCTTTGAAGAGGCCTTCCTGCATTTCCAGCCGGCCAAGCTCTGCTTCCAGCCGGAAGACTATTGGGAAGGCCTTTTGCGCGACGCGCGCATCGTGCGGAACGATGCCAAGATCATGTCGGTGCGCGACAATGCCGCCTTCGTGCAGGAGATCGCGAAGGAGCATGGCAGCTTCGGCAAGTTTCTGGCGAAATGGCCTTCGTCCGACGAGATCGGCCTGCTCGATCTCCTGACCAAGCGCGGGAGCCGTCTCGGCGGTAACACCGGGCAGATGCTGTTGCGCTTTGTCGGTTGGGATGGCTTCGTCACGTCAAAGGATGTCGTCGCGTCCTTGCGCGATGCCGGCCTCGACATTGCGGAAGAGGTCAAGTCGAAGGGCGATCTCGCCAAGGTGCAGGCGCAGTTCAACGCCTGGGCCGACGAGACGGGTCTACCCTACACCTATCTGTCACGCATCTGCGCGCTGTCGGTGGGTGAAAACCGCAGCGAGTAGCGCGGACCGCTGCCAATCAGGAGAGAACAATGGCCAAAGCCTATTGGGTTGCCACCTATCGCGCGATCAAGGATCCCGATGCCATGGCGGCGTACGCCAAGGTATCGCGCCAAGCCATCGAAGCGGCGGGTGGTCGCGTGATCGCGCGCGGGATGCCTGCTGCGGTCTTCGAACTCGGTCAGATGGAGCGCGTCGTTCTCATCGAGTTTGACAGCGTCGAGCGCGCCCAGGCGGCGTATGCGAGCCCGGCCTATCAGGCCGCTCACGACCTGCTCGGCGAGGGCGCGGACCGCGATATCAGGATCGTCGAAGCCGCGGATTAGGTCAGCGCGCGGAGAGATCGTGTGCATCTTGTGGCAATCTCGTGCCGCGAGCGCGGCGGATGCAATGCGCGATCACAAAATACATTTCGCTGGAACATTCGTGCGCAGCACCTGTTCGGAGTTGAGCCAGGCGGACAAAGGCGCAGGGAACGCGCGCTCCCGTCCGGGCCAATGAAACCGGTGACAGAAACGGAGCAGCTCATGAAGCTCACAACCGAACAGGTGAAGCAGACCGTCAACCAACTCGGCGCTCAGGTGCTGCCCGACGAACATCCGGCCATGCCGCAGCTCAACAGCATGTTCGGCGAGCACACCTTCTTCGTCGATGAAACGGGCCTCAAGGTCCTCGAGCCCACGCCGTCGCTCGGTGCGGATCGCGAGAGCGGCGAAGTCGTCAGCCTCGCTGACTGGGGCGATTCCGACCTGACGCGCCTAATGGCGCACGAACCCGAGCCGACCGGCGTGATCGTGGTGTTCGAGCACGTCAGGCATTGAGCGGCCGCGCGGATCGACTTTCAGCGGTGGCGGGTCTGAAAGATCCCGCCACCGTCGGTCGCGCACAGCGCGGAAGGATGATTGCCTCGCTCAAATGCCCAATGTCAGCTGCGGCTCCGGCTCGCCGCCGGCCTGGAGAGCAGACAACGATACTCCGAGGAGCCTGACGCGCTTCGGCAGCGGCATCTCGGCTTCAAGCAGGCCGCAGGCCAGCCGCTCCAGTTCGTTCCGCCCGGCAACGGCCGCTGCGACGGATCTGCTGCGCGTGATGATCTCGAAGTCGGCAAATTTGATCTTCAGGGTGACGGTGCGGCCGCGGTTGCCGGTCGCTTCGCAATGGCGCCAGACCTTGTCGACGAGAGGCTTGAGCTCGACGGCCAACGCGTCATACGCGATGAGGTCGGTCGAGAACGTGTTCTCTGCGCCGATCGACTTGCGAATGCGGTCGGCCCGAACCGGCCGCTCGTCGACGCCGCGTGAGATCCAATAGTAGTAGGCGCCCGACTTGCCGAAATTCGCATTCATGAACTCCAGCGACTGATTGCGGATGTCGAGGCCGGTGAACATGCCGAGCGCGTTCATCTTCGCGCTCGTCGCCGGACCGATCCCGTGGAATTTGCCGACGGGCAGCGTCTCGACGAAGGCGGGCCCCGTTTCCGGCGAAATCACGAACTGACCGTTGGGCTTGCGATGGTCGGAGGCGAGCTTGGCCAGAAACTTGTTGTAGGAAATGCCTGCCGAGGCGTTGAGGCCCGTCTCGGCCTTGATCTTCTCGCGGATCCGCAGCGCGATGTCCCGCGCCAGCGGAATGCCTTGCAGGTTTTCGGTGACGTCGAGATACGCCTCGTCGAGCGACAACGGCTCGATGATGGGCGTGTGCTCGGCAAAGATCTCGCGGATCTGCCTGGAGATCGCCTTGTAGACCTCGAAGCGCGGCCTGACGAAGATCAGCTCGGGACATTGCCGCTTCGCCGTCACCGACGGCATCGCTGAGCGAACGCCGAACTTGCGGGCCTCGTAGCTCGCGGCCGCGACGACGCCGCGCTCCGCGGAGCCTCCCACCGCAACCGGCTTTCCGCGCAGCTCCGGATTGTCGCGCTGCTCCACCGACGCATAGAAGGCATCCATGTCGATATGGATGATCTTGCGCACGAGCGAGGCGTTGTTGGTGACAGTGTCGGAATCGCTCATGGAAAGATGATACAATTGGGCGGCGGGATGCGCGAGGTGAGGGATGCTTCAGTTATTGGTCTTCGTGGTGGGCGTGGTCGGCGTCGGCTGGCTGATCGGCGCGACGAATCCTCCGGGAGAATGGTATGCCGGCCTCGCCAAGCCGGGCTTCGTTCCGCCGAACTGGGCGTTCCCGGTGGCCTGGACCATCCTCTACATCATGATCGCAGTCGCAGGTTGGCGGACCTTTCGCCGTGACCCGTCGAGCAAGGCGATGCTGGTCTGGGCGACGCAACTGGTTCTGAACTTTGCCTGGTCTCCAGTGATGTTCACGATGCACCAGATCGGGGCTGCGCTCGTCATCCTCATTGGCCTGTTCGTGGCGATCGTGACTTATATCGGTATCCAAACGTCACGTGACCGCTTGGCCGCCGCGTTGTTCCTGCCCTACGCGGCCTGGGTCGGTTTGGCCGGCGTACTCAACGCGGCGATCTGGCGATTGAATTGACCTTGTCTCGATCGAGCCTACCGTGAACGGTCAGCCATCGTATGACGGCCTGGTGGCGTCGCCTCCGACCAACTCCGGGCGAACGTCTCTACTGCATCTTTTGAACGCGGACACGCACATCCTGGCCCGGCTTGGCGAGTTGCAGTTGGACTTTGTTTAAATAGGGGGTTGTGCTCGCCAAATGGTTGCATAATGATTGCGCTACGTTTCTGGGGGCGAATCATGGCCAAACTCTCAACCAAAGCTGCCACGCGCATCACCACTCAACTCAAGAGGTACCAAGGCGTATTAGCCGGGTTGCTCAAGCGCGATGTTAGCGAGGCCGACACGGTCACGGTCATCAATGACATGCTTTCCGATATCTGCGGCTATGACAAATACCTACATGTCACCAGCCAATATGCGATCCGCGGGACCTATGTGGATCTTGCTGTGAAGGTTGACGACGAGATCAGGTTTATCATCGAGGTTAAGGCCATCGGGATCGACCTCAAGGATGCCCACGTCAAGCAAGCTGTCGATTACGCAGCCAACGAGGGTATTGAGTGGGTAGTACTCACGAATGGTGCCCACTGGCGGATCTATAAGGTGCATTTCGGCCAGCCGATTGAGAAGATCCTCGTCTGTGAGTTGGACGCGATCGAGGAAAGCGCCAAGAGCCCAGAAGCCCTGGAGTGTTTCGGAAACTTGAGCCGCGAAGGCTTCTCGAAGAGCACGATGACGGAGTTTTTGCTGCACAAACAGGTCACGAATAAATTCACTGTCGCGGCTGTTTTGCAGGCTGACTTCATTCTGGAGGTTCTACGCCGCGAGATTCGTCGGATGAGTTCCGGTGTGAAGGTGGAAGTCGACTATCTGAAGACATTGTTGCGCGAGGAGGTCATCAAGCGCGACTTGGTTGACAGCGATGAAGCGAAGGCGGCTCTCCAGAACATCAGGCGTTTGCAGCGAGCTGCCACACGTAAGAAAGCCGCGCCAAAAGCCGCCGATGAAGACGCGCCGATAGTCGCCCCGGTTCAGGATGCTTCCGCCTCCACGCCGCGAGCAGTCGCCATTCCTGAATAGGGAATCTGGCGTACGGCCCTAGAGCGGGGGGCGTGTCGCTATAGTAGGACAAATTGATGGACGTCGATCCGGAGATTTACAAAAGGCAGGCCGAAGCGCCTATCAACTTGGATCCGAACTGCCAAGAGGTGCGGGAGCAGCGCGAACGAATGTGGTACGTGGCCCGTCGACATACTTTAGCTGATGCATTCCCCAGCCGCGCGAAGTGGCATAAGGATCGACCGAATTCCTTTGGCTTCTTCCTGGATCACATCAGGCCAAAGGCCTGACAACCAGTTGCTGGAGATGAGAGGTCTTGTCAGTTCCGTTCCGTCGAGGTGGCTTCAGTTCGGTTGCGATTGGCTGGAGAAAGTGGAGCCACTTGTCGGCCCCGAATGAACTCGAGAAGCTGGTCTGAGGCTCCCTCGCCAACACGCCGCGCACCCGCGACGGTGAGGTGATTGACGTCCCAGTAGAGCCAGAGCCCGTCCACGGAGGTGGGGCATTCGGCCTCTCCGCACAAATAACGTTCCGGATAGAGAACAAAAAGCTGGTCCGCATAGCGGCTCCGAATGTCCTCGAGCATAGCGTGGAACTCGCGATTGTCGGCCTGCACGCGATCGAGGGGTACAGATGGACAAGGTTTGCCCGGCGCATGCCAGAGCGGTCCGGGCGCGAAGCGGGACATCAAGCTGCGGCAGCCCGGCTCGACGCCGGGCGCGATGATCAGGAAGCGCCGTCCGCTGCCGCCCAGGTCACGGATCGAATTCTCGATGCCGGCCCGCCAGATCTGCAACGCCGGAGCTTTGACTTCCGGCGCGAGCTCGTTGCTGATCGAGTCGCCGTAAGTCATCCAGGATTGACTGAGCACCACTGCCGCCTGGCTCTGCTTGATCGCGGCGAGGTAGCTATCGCGCTGGCGTTTGCAATCCTGCGAACCGTCGAAATCAGTCCGCACGAGGCCGGCCAGCAACGGACAACCCTCGGCCGTATACGCCTCTCCCCGGATCGCGGCGCGCTTTGCCACCGGATCCAGCGCGGCGACATAATGCTCGGCAAAGGAGTCGCCGAGCAGTTGCAGGCCGACGGGATCGCTCAACGAGCCGAAGGCACATTTCGACTGCGCGCTCTTGGCGCACGGCCAAAATCCGAACCGCTGGAGATCGGCGAGCTCGCGGGCCTGCGCCGGGAGCCGCCATGGCCAGCCATCCTGGCGATTGGCTACGAAAGCAACGGCGGCGAGCGAGACGATCATCGCGGCGGCAGGGCCGACAACCCGCAGCAATGACGAGCGACCCTCGCGATACGGCGTTTCGATCCGCCGATACATGAGCTCGGCAAGTGTCATCGCCAGGGCGACGATCAGCACTTTCGCCGTGGCCGACTTGGCGTCATCGCCGATGATATAGCTTGCGTAGACGATCAGCGGCCAGTGTACGAGGTAGAGCGAATAAGAAACCAGCCCGATCCGGGCAGACAGCGGATTGGTCAGAAGAGGCGAGAGGGCGTGGCGATCGCCCGCCAAGATCACGCTGGCCGCACCCAGGCAGGGGATGAGGGCATTCACGCCGGGGAAGGGAGTTGCACTATCAAAGCTGACGATCGCGTAACCGATCAAAGCCAGTCCGGCGGCAGCCAGCAGCGAGCGCGCGGCGACCGAGAGGGCCAGCCTTTGCTCCGCGAAGATGATGAGCGATCCGATCGCAAACTCGAAGGCGCGGCAGGTTGGGAGGTAAAATGCACCGGAGCTGTCGGTTGCGAGCGTCGCCTGCGACCAGCCAAGCGAAAGAACTGCGCTGCCGAGAATGAGCAGAGGCAGCGCGCCGCCGAGCAATCTGCGTCCCAGCAGGATAAACACGGGCCACAGGAGATAGAATTGCTCCTCGACGGCCAGCGACCAGAAATGCAGCACGGGGCTTGGATCGGCGGAGCTCGCAAAGTACGCGTGGCTGCCGCGCCAGAAGTAGAAGTTCGAGACCGAGCCCAGCGTTGCCACGACGTCTTGAGCCAGGCCCTTGAAAAGCTCCGGAGAGAACCAGAGGCCTCCGATGGCCATGGTGCCGATGATGGTGACGATGGCTGCGGGAAAGAGGCGCCGGATGCGCCGTTCGTAGAACCGTTGGACCGAAAACTCGCCGCGGTCAGCCTCGCTGAGGATGATCCGCGAGATCAGATAGCCCGACACAACGAAAAACAGGTCAACGCCGACAAAGCCGCCGCCGAACGGCGGAACGTCCAGGTGATAGAGGAAAACACTCAGGACGGAGATCGCCCGTAGCCCGTCAATATCGCGCCGATGAGAGAGCTTTGTGACCAATTGCATGCCGAACCCGTTGACGCCGGATCGTCCCGGACCGATCCGCGCGCTCGCATTCGCATTAGCTTGCCGGCATGCTTTCCTCAACTGCCGACGGTGCAGTCACGTCAACCACACTGGCTGCGATCAAATACGTCTTCTCGCTGGCGGCTCCACCGTTCATGCTTCATGCGTGGATCGCGTTTGCCGATGTGCTCCACGCGGCGATCCGGCGTTTTCGGCTCCCGACGGCGCGCTAGCTGCTCCAGAATGAATCAGTTGGAAGGAGCTTGCCGCCTCGCAGGCTTGTGAGTGGCAAGCATGATCGTGGGGCCCAATATGAGCCTGCGGAGGACATTCAATGCAATACAGCTCCGAGCTCGTTCAAACGATGCGTCAAGCCCTGGAAACCGTGATGGCGAGCGTACCGGCCCATCAGTCGGTGTTCGGTCTGAAAGCGGCCGTCGCCGAATGCATCCTGAACGCCGCCGCACACGGCCAGACGTCATATGACGGACTGGTGACGTCGGCTTCCGATCAGATCCAGGCGATTATCGCGGTGCTGACATAGGCGCCGGTGCAAAAACGGCGACAAGGCTGGCGCACCCGACACGATTCGAACGTGTGACCTTTGCCTTCGGAGGGCAACGCTCTATCCAGCTGAGCTACGGGTGCTAGTGAGGTTCATTTAGCCGATTGGCGAGAGGGGGGCAACCGCTTCTCGCCTATCGCGCGCGAGCTGATTTGCGCTGGACAGGCGCCGGAACCGCGGCGGTCTCCCGGCCGAGGGCGGCGAATTCGGCCAGTACCCTCTCGGCGCAGATGACGCGGTTGCGGCCGAGGCGTTTGGCGACATAGAGCGCCTCGTCGGCCGCCCCGAGGAGCCGGTCGGGACCGCCATCGGCCCCACCGGGAATGTGGCTGGCGACGCCGACGCTGAGAGTGACGTGGTCGCCGGCGCCCGCGGCCCCGTGGGCGATCGCCAAGGCCATGACGGCGCAGCGGATCTCCTCGGCGATGACGCAGGCGCTGTCGCAATCCATGTCCGGCAGGATCAGCGCGAACTCCTCGCCGCCGTAGCGGCTGGCGAGATCGAGCGGACGCACGGCATGCCGGCTGACGGTGGCGGCGACCGCGCGCAGGCATTCGTCGCCGGTCTGATGGCCGTGCCGGTCGTTGAACAGCTTGAAATGATCGACGTCGACGAACAGCAGCGCCAGCGGCTTCTGCGTGCGCTGGGCGCGGGCCCATTCGTTCATCAGCATCTGGTCGAAGGCGCGGCGGTTCGACAGGCCGGTCAGGCCGTCCTTGGTGGCGAGCTCCTTCAGCGCCATCTCGGCGCGCTTCTGGTCGGTGAGATCGCGCAGCGTCTCCACCACCGCAATCAATTTGCCGGCCTCGTCGTGGATCGGGCCTGCGTCGATGGCAAGGTAGAGCTGGCTGCCGAGCTTCGGCATCACACACCAGTTCTCCGCGGAAAAACCGAGCCCGTTATGGCCGCGCGCGGCATATTCCGAATAGAATTCCGGCAGCTGTTCGGGCCGGTCGAGCGCGACGAGGTCGGCAAGACAGGGGCGCCTGGTCTCGTAGAAGGCCTGCCAGTGCTTGTTGGTGCCGATCACCTCCGAGGCGGCGACGCCCGTCAGCCGCTCGCAGGCTCTGTTCCAGATCACGACGCGGCGCTTCGGGTCGATCACGAAGGTCGGCACCACAAGGTGCTGCATCAGTCGGACGGCGTAGGAATCCGCGACGTCGACTGTCTTCGTGGCGTTCTCGCGCGACTTCACCATCACGCCACCGCCGCCACCGGCACGGCACTGCCGGAGCCGAACAATTTCCGCACCTCGCTGGCCGGCTTCGGCGGGCTGAACAGATAGCCCTGCATCTGCGTGCAGCCGAGTGTGCGCAGCAGGTCGCGCTGCGCCTCGGTCTCGACCCCTTCGGCGACCGTGGTCATGTTGCTGGCGGCCGCGATGTTCACCACCGCCTGCACGATCACGGGTGCGCCGCTCTCCTCCGCGATGTCGGCGACGAAGCAGCGGTCGATCTTGATCTTGTCGAATGGGAAACGCTTGAGATAGCTGAGCGAGGAGTAGCCGGTGCCGAAATCGTCGAGTGCGATGCGCACGCCGATCGAGCGGAGCTGATGCAGGATCGAGAGCGCAGCCTCGTCGTCGCGGATCAGCACGGCCTCGGTGATCTCGAGCTCGAGCCGGCGCGGGTCCAGCCCGGAGGCGGCGAGTGCGCCCGCGATCCGCAGCGCCAGCGTGTCGCATTTGAGCTGCACCGGCGAGACGTTCACTGCGACACGCACATGCGCCGGCCAGGTCGCGGCCTCGTTGCAGGCCATACGCAGCACCCAGTCGCCGAGCTCGTTGATCAGGCCGGTATCCTCGGCGACCGGAATGAACTCCGCCGGCGACACCATGCCGCGCTCGGGATGCCGCCAGCGCAGCAGCGCTTCGCAACCCGAGACCTCGCCGGAACGCAGGTCCACCAGCGGTTGATAGTGAATCTCGAAGCCGCCGTCGACCAGCGCCTGGCGCAGGTCCTGCTCCATGGACAGGCGCGCCTTGGCGCTCGCATCCATCGCCGGCTCGAAGAAGCGGTGGGTGCGGCGCCCTTCGGCCTTGGCACCGTACATCGCGAGGTCGGCATTCTTGATGAGCTGATCGAGATCGGAGCCGTCCTGCGGCGCCAGCGCGATCCCGATGCTCGCGTCGGTGGAGAGCTGATGGCCGAAGCAATGATAGGGTTGCCGGATCGCCTGGTAGATCCGCGTCACGAACGCCACCACGTCGGCCGAGGACTGGATTCCGGTCTGGATGACCGCGAACTCGTCGCCGCCAAGCCGCGCGATCAGGTCGCCTTCCGTCAGGCAGCCGCGCAGACGGCCGGCGATGGCCTTGAGCAGCTCGTCGCCGACATGGTGGCCGAGCGAATCGTTGATGCCCTTGAATTCGTCGACATCGATGTAGAGCAGCGCAAACTGGCAGCCATCGGCGGCCCGCGCCAGCTGGCGTTCGATCTGCTCGCGGAACAGCGTGCGGTTCGGCAGGTCGGTCAGCGCATCGTAATGCGCCATGTGTGCGATCTTCTCGTCGGCGCGCCGCCGCTCCGTGACGTCCTCCACGACGTTGATGATGTAGCGGGGTTCGCCGGACTTGTCGCGGATGCCGATCCTCCGCGACGTGATGTAGCGCCGCCCGATGGTCGGGGTGTTCCAGCTATGCTCGTCCAGGAACAGGCCGTCCGGCGATTGCAACAGCCTGTCGTCGTCCCGGGTGATGATGCCGGCCTCGTCTGTCGGATAAAGGTCGAACGCGGTCTTGCCGACGATCGTTTCCGGGGTGACGCCGAGCTGCTCCTCGGCCACGTGGTTGGCGAGAAGGTAGCGCCGCGTGCGCGCGTCCTTCACGGTAATCCGCGACGGGATGTGATCGATGATCTCCCGGAGGAAGGTGTGGTTGCGGTCGCGCTCCTGCTCCAGGCTGCGGCGCTCGGTGATGTCCTCGATGGTGGCGACCCATCCGCCCTGCGCAAGCGGGGTATTGATGACCTGGAAGGCGCGGCCGTCGGCCAATTGATGAATTCTCGTGGAGACCGTGCCTTCGGCGACGATCCGCATGACATCGGCGCAGAATTCCTCGACATCACCGTCGAACGCGCGGCGCTCCTTGCGATGGTACATCGCCTCGCGGATGTGGCAGCCGGGCTTGATGACGTCGTGGGACAGGCCGAACATCTCCGCATAGCGGCGGTTACAGGTGACGATGTAGCCGGCGGCATCGTACAGGATCAGTCCCTGCGACATGTTGTTGAGGGCTGTGTCGAGCCGCCGCCGCTCCGCCTCGATCCGTTCCTGGGCTTCGCGGTTCTGCCGGTTGATCTGGCGAATGATCAGATAGAGGATCAACGCGATCACGACGGCCGAGAAACCCGCCGTAGCGACCATGAAGCCGGTCTGCTGTCGCCAGTCGGCCAGCGCGGCGCTGGTGATGTTGGTCGCGACGATGACGAGCGGAAAATGCGTCAATGTCGTTGCCGAGCCCAGCCGCTCCTCGCCGTCGACGGGGCTCCTGACGCGCAGCGTGTGCTGACCGCCGTTGGCCAGCACCTTCTGCATCAGCGGCGCATCCTTGAAGCTTCGTCCGATCATCTCTTCCAGATGCGGATAGCGCGCCAGCATCTTGCCTTCGCGATCGAACAGCGAGATCGCCGTACCCTC
This sequence comes from Bradyrhizobium sp. NDS-1, assembly GCF_032918005.1. Taxonomy (NCBI): domain Bacteria; kingdom Pseudomonadati; phylum Pseudomonadota; class Alphaproteobacteria; order Hyphomicrobiales; family Nitrobacteraceae; genus Bradyrhizobium; species Bradyrhizobium sp. NDS-1. The sequence goes on along the minus strand of NZ_CP136628.1, from coordinate 7,615,573 downwards.
GGCAAGCGCCACGGATGCGAAATAATGCTGGTAGCTGGCCGGATCGATCCGGCGGACCATTGCGCCGAGGAATGTGCCGTCGGGGCCGGTCAACCGCCGCGCGACGACGGTGGTCCATTTGCCGATGATGAAGCTGCGGACGGATTCCAGGATGACCGGCTCGCCGGTCGGATTGGATTTGAAGGCTTGGAAATAGGCGCGCGAGGAAACGTTGATCTTGGGCAACGGCTGGGCCCGCGACCAGTTGATCAGCTCGCCCTCCGCGTCGTAGATCGCGATGTCGCCGAGATAGGACACAGAGCTGATCTTGCTGCGCAGCATCTGGTTCGTCGCGGATCCCGACATGCGCTCGCGGAATACCGCAGGCGAGGTGATCTCCGGCAGGTTCATCTGCCCGATCACATCAGCGGCGACGACGTCGGAGTCTTCGAATTGCTGGTCAAAGTGCCGTGCGATCAGCTGTACCGTGTTTTCCAGCTCACGTTCACGATTGGCGAGGGGCCGCTCGCGGAATTCGCCGATGGCCATGGCGGTCACGATGAAGATTCCCGCGACCAGCACCACGCCGCACAGGGTCAGCCACAGGACCGGACCACGCCGAATCGCCGCCCTCCAGCCGCTGTTCGCGGCTAGGGACATTCCGGCTGCAATCCGCGCAAAGACCTGGCGCATTCCCCCTCCCTGGAGGAACACGAATACACCGCACAAATGGCCTAAACCTTAGGAAAGCCAGTTACCTAAGCCTTAATCCGGTTGCGCAGTCGCATTCGCATGCAGCGGAGCGGGAATCGCGTCACGGTTGTGCCGCGCGCATAGTGACCGCTGCGCTGCATCATTAACCGGGGGTTAATGCGAGCTGCCGCCGCCCTTGGCACCGGTCGGGTTGCGCAGCCGTCCGACCACGCCGGTCGGAAAGAAGTAGACGCTGGCGATGAAGAGCAGCCCGAGCCACAGCAGCCAGCGGTCGGGATGCAACAGCCCCGGCAGCAGCGGCAGGCCGGCTTCCGACGCCGCCGTGGAGGCGACCCCCATCAGCGACTGCAAATAGTTCTGGGCGAGGATGAAGATGCTGGCGCCGATGATCGCGCCGTAGATCGTGCCCATGCCGCCGATCACGACCATCAGCAGGATGTCCAGCATGATCGAGAAGCTGAGCGAGGTATCGGGACCGGCATAGCGTAACCACAGTGCGTTCAGGATGCCGGCGCCGGCAGCGACCAGCGCGGCGAGGCAATTGGCGTAGGTCAAGTGGAACACCGTGCGGAAACCGAGCGCCTCGGCGCGAAACCGGTTCTCGCGGATGGCCTGCAGCACGCGCCCGAACGGCGAGTTCACGACGCGCAGCAAAGCGAGGATCATCAGGGCCGAGACGGCGAACACCAGGTAGAAGGTCAGGATGCGGCCGTTGACCTCGAAGCCGAACAGGTTTTTCGAGATCAGCACGGTGCCGGGGCGCAGCAGCTCCGGCAGCTGGAAGCTGCGCCCGTCCTCACCGCCGGTCAGCCAGGAGAACTGCGAGGCCAGGACCTGGAAGGCGGAGGCAACCGCGAGCGTGATCATGGCGAAGAAGATCGCGGCGACGCGCAGAGAAAAGAGCCCGATGGCGAGCGCGAGCAGAGCTGCGAGCGGCAGTCCGACGACGATGCCGGTCGCGACCGCGGACCAATTGGGCCCCATTCCGTACAGCGCGATGGCGATCGCGTAGCTGCCGATGCCGTAGAACATGGTGTGGGCGAACGAGACCGAGCCGGTGTAACCGAGCAGCAGGTCATAGGAGGCGACCAGCGCGGCGAAGACGCAGATCTTGGCTGCGACGTTCAGCGCCTTGGCGCCCGGGAACAGGAACGGCGTCGCCGCCAGCGCCAGGATGATGACGACGAGAACGAGCGTGAGGATGCGGCTGCGCGGCGGGTCGCCGGAGAGGATCATCATCGGCTGGTCACCGCATAGAGGCCGCGCGGCCGCCACATCAGAATGGCGACCATCAGCAGGATGTTGGAGACGAGGGCGAGCTTCGGCACCAGGAAGCCGCCGTAATTGGCGACCATGGCCACGAGGATCGCACCGATGAAGCAGCCGCCGATCGACCCGAGTCCGCCGATGATGACGACGATGAAGATCAGGACGGTGAGGTCGTCGCTCATGGAGGCGTGAACCTGCTCGCGATAGAGCGCCCACATCACGCCGCCGAGGCCGGCCAGCGCCGATCCCGTCATGAACACGCCGAGGAACAGGCGGCGGATGCGATAGCCGAGCGCCTCGACCATTTCGCGGTTCTCGACGCCGGCGCGGATCAAGAGGCCGAGCTTGCTGCGGTTGAGCACGAGCTGGATCGCGATGAAGATGCCAAGGCCGATCAGCATCGCCAGCACGCGGTATTTCGCGATCGCGACGTCGCCGAGGATGAAGGAGCCGCGCAACGAGGTCGGCAGCGGCATCGGGATGATCTGCGGCCCCCACAGCGCATAGAGCGTCTGTTCGGCGACGATCAGGCCGCCGGTCGTCATCAGGATCTGCTTCAGATGCTGGCCGTAGACGGGCAGGATCAGCACGCGCTCGACGACCAGGCCGAGCGCGCCGGATACCGCCATTGAGAGCAGCGCGGCCGGGGCGAGCACCGCGAGGTTCATCCAGAGCGAGTCGGCCTGGATGGAGGCCGCGAACGGCGCCAGCACCAGGGTCGCGACATAGGCGCCGACGGCGATGAAGGCGCCGTGGCCGAAATTGAGCACGTCCATCAGGCCGAACACCAGCGTCAGGCCCGAGGCCATGATGAAGATCATCATGCCCATGGCGAGACTCGCGACGGTCAGCGTCAGCCAGGAGCTGGTTGATCCAATCAGCGGGATCATGAGCAGGGCGAGCGCGATCGGCAGCAGGACCGGCGCGATGTCGCGTTTCGGCTTCGGCAGGGGATCGGTTGCGGCAAGTTCAGTCACTGATGTGTCTCCAGGCTCAGGCCGAGAAGCCGCTCCTGCAACGGCACGTCGGCGGCGAGCGCCGCCATTTCTCCGCGATGAACGATAGTGCCGTTGTCCATCACCAGCACGTTGTCGCCGAGCTCGCGGGCGGCAAAGAAGTTCTGTTCGACCATGAGGATGGTCGCGCCCTTGCGCTTGATCTCCTTCAGGCACTCGATCAGCGCCATCACGATCGCGGGCGCGAGGCCCTTCGTCGGCTCGTCGATCAGCAAGAGCTTGCGCGGCTCGATGATGGCGCGCGCGATCGAGAGCATCTGCTTCTGTCCGCCCGAGAGGCTTCCGGCGCGCGACAGCCAGAAGCGGCGCAGCGCCGGAAAGAAGCCGAAAATCCACTCGAGCTGGGCGTCGTCGAGCGGGCCGTCGCGCGCCGCCAGCACCAGATTCTCCCTCACCGTGAGGTCGGAGAACACCGCCATGCTCTCCGGCACGTAGCCGACGCCGAGCCGGGCGATATCGGGCGTGGCGAGGCTCTCGATGCGCATCCCGGCGAGGCTGATCTCGCCGTGCGAGGCCTGCCACAGCCCCATGATGGTGCGCAGCGTCGTCGTCTTGCCGGCGCCGTTACGGCCGAGCAGCATCGTGACCTGTCCCTGCGGGACCGCGAGGTCGATGCCCTGGAGGATGTGATAGCGGCCGATATGGGTGTGCACGCCGGAGAGCTTGAGCAGGTCGGTCATGCGACGCTCTCCGCGCTCTTGGGGGCGACGCCGAGATAGGCCTCCTGCACGATCGGGGAGGCGATCACCTCGGCAGGCGGCCCGTCCGCAACGAGTTGCCCGTTATGCAGGACGATGATGCGGTCGGCGAGCGAGCGCACCACGTCCATCTTGTGCTCGACCAGAAGGATGATCTTGCTCCTGTCCTGCTTGAGCTGCGCAATCAGGTTGAGGACCACAGGCACCTCGTCGATGCTCATGCCCGCGGTCGGCTCGTCGAACATGAAGACCTTCGGCTCCAGCGCGATCATCAGCGCCACTTCGAGCTTGCGCTGATCGCCATGTGACAGCGCTGTCGCGGCAACGCCGCGGCGGCTGCCGAGCGCGACCTGGTCGAGGATGGCATCGGCGCGTGCGATCAGGTCGCGGCGCACCGTCCAGGGCCGCAGCATGTCGTAGTGCGTGCCGTTTGCCGCCTGCACCGCAAGGCGAACGTTCTCTTCCACGGTGAGGTTCGGAAAGAGATTGGTGAGCTGGAACGCGCGCCCGAGACCCGCACGGGTCCGCATTGGCGCGGAGTGCTGGGTGATGTCGGTGCCGCCGAACAGGATACTGCCGTTCGAGGCGCGCAGCTGGCCCGAGATCAGATTGAAGTAGGTGGTCTTGCCGGCGCCGTTCGGCCCGACGATCGCGGTGAGCTCGCCCGGGCGGAACGTGCAGGTGACGTTGTTGACCGCGACATGGCCGCCGAAGCGGATGGTGAGGTCGCGGGTTTCGAGGGTCAGCGTCATTGAGAATCTACAAATGATGAAACGGAATCCATCCGCGAGTCACGCAGCCCTCCCTCCCCCGCTTGCGGGGGAGGGAGGGGAGAGGGTGCTTCCGCGATGGGATAATCTCCCAAGAGGAGAAGTCCTCTCCCGGCCTCTCCCGCAAGCGGGAGAGGTGAAGCAAGGAAGGTCAGCGCTTGTTGCGGACGGGAACGTCCATGTCCTCGATCTTCAGCTCGCGCACCGGCTCGAGCACGGCCCAGGCGACGTTCGGATCAACCTTGACCTTGAAGTGATACATGCTCTGCAGCGCCTGATGATCTTCCTTGCGGAACACCATCTTGCCCTTCGGCGTGTCGAACTCCAGGCCCTCCATGGCCGTGATCAGCTTCTCGGTGTCGGTCGACTTCGCCTTGGTGACGGCGGCGACGACGGACATCGCGGCAGCAAAGCCGCCCGCGGTGAAGAAGTCCGGCGGCGCGTTGAAGCGCTTCTGGTGCTCGGCGACCAGCCAGTCGTTCACCGGGTTCTTCGGGATATCGTAGAAATAATAGGTCGCGCCTTCCATGCCGGGGAGGCCCTTATAGGCGGCGAGCGCCGGCAGGATGTTGCCGCCGGTGGAGAGCTCGATGCCGTAGCGCTTCGGGTCCATGTCCTGGAGCTTGGCCAGCGGATTGCCGGCGCCGGCCCAGATCACCCAGATCACCTTGCGGCCGGGCTTGTCCTTCAGCGCGTCGAACAGGCGCTGGCCGACCGCGGTGAAGTCGGTGGTCGAGGTCGGGGCATATTCTTCGGCGGCGAGCGTCGCGCCGGTCTTGGCGAGCGCCTCCTTGAAGGCTGCGACGCCATCGCGGCCGAACGCATAATCCTGCGCCAGGGTCGCGACGGTGACGCCCTGCTTGCCGATGGCGACGGCGTTCGAGATCGCGTCCTGTGACGAGTTGCGTCCGGTGCGGAAGATGTAGCGGTTCCACTTCTCGCCGGTAATCTGATCCGCGACCGCGGGCTCGACGATCAGGATCTTCTTGTTCTCCTCGGCGACCGGGAGAATGGCGAGGGCTGCGGCCGACGAAGTCGTGCCGATCGCGATGTCGGCCTTGTCGTCCTGATAGGCTTCGGCGAGCGCGGCCTTCGAAAGGTCCGGCTTGCCCTGGTCGTCCTTGGTGATGATGACGATCTTGCGACCGTCGAGCGTCATCGTGCCTTTGGTGGCGTATTCGAAGCCCATCTTCAGGCCGGTTTCGGTCTGCTTGGCATAGGCCTCGAGCGGACCGGTCTTGCCGTAGATCAGCGCGACCTTGAGATCGTCGGCCCGTGCGGACGTGCTCGCGGCGAGCGCGAGGACGGTTGTTGTTATGATGAGTGATCGACGCACGATGGTCCCTCCTGATTTAAAGTTTCTCGGCAACAGCGATTTGCACAACACTACGAACATTGCAATTGAACCTTCCGGCCGAGCGTGCCGGCCTTTCGAACATGCATCATTTTTGAGCGAGCCGCGCGTTGCCGGCTCCTTCGGCCTGACGCCGATCCGACTGCGCCTCCTCCGCGCTCTCGAAAATATGCGGTGCGACGCCGCGCCTCTCCAGGGCTTCGCCGAGCTTGATGCGCAGGAAGCCCGACGTGGTGTAGCGCGAGACACCGGAATAGAAGCGATCGACGAGGCTGCGGACCATGGCCGAATAATCGTCCATCAGTTCCGGCAGGATGGAAAAATTGTCATAATTGACGATGGCGTAGACCCGGCGGCCGAGCGGTGCGAGCCTGGCCTCGACGATATCGGCGATGGCGTCGATCTCGGCCCTGCTGCGCAGCGGGTAGCGTTCGAGATTGACGAAGAAAAGGTTCTGCTGCTCGTCCAGCGTGAAGCGCTGGTCGAGCGGAATGGTGAGCAGGCGCTCGCGCAAATCCATCAGACCTTCGCCGAAGATGCGCGCATCCATCAAGGCGGGATCGCGTGGGATCAAGGGCTTGAAATCCATCAGACGTAAAATGTCGCGCTCGATATCGATGCCGGGCGCGACTTCGGTGAGTTCGAGCCCGCCGGGGCGCAGCTCGAACACGCAGCGCTCGGTGATGTAGAGCGTGCGCTGCTGGCGCGCTGCCGCGAGCGGGCCGCTGAAGGTGACGTGCTCGACGCTGTCCACGAATTTGCGCGACCTGGCTTCGTCGAGAATGACGAGCTTGCCGCCGTTCACTGCGATGCGCTGCTTGCCCGCGCCGAAAGTGCCGACGAAGATGACCTCCTTGGCGCTCTGGCTGATGTTGATGAAGCCGCCGGCGCCCGCGAGTTTCGGCCCGAACTTGCTGACATTGAGGTTGCCGGCACGATCGACCTGGGCGAGCCCGAGAAAGGCCGCATCGAGACCGCCGCCGTCGTAGAAGTCGAACTGATAGGGCTGGTCGATCACCGCCTGCGTGTTGATCGCCGCGCCGAAATCGATGCCGCTCGCCGGGATGCCGCCGATCACGCCCGGCTCCGCCGTCAGCGTGATGAGATCGATGATTCGCTCCTCATTGGCCACGGAGGCAATGCCCTCCGGCATGCCGATGCCGAGATTGACGACGCTGTTTGCCTTCAGCTCGAGGGCGGCGCGACGGGCGACGATCTTGCGCTCGCTGACCGGCATCACCGGCAGCGAGGCGGCGCGGACACGGATCTCGCTCGAGAAGGCCGGATTGTATTGCGTGCCGAAGGTCTGCCAGTGGTTCTCGGGCCTCGCCACCACGACGCAGTCGACGAGGATACCGGGAATCTTGACCTGACGCGGATTGAGGCTGCCGGCCTCGGCTACGCGTTCGACCTGGGCGATGACGATGCCGCCGGAATTGTGCGCCGCCATGGCGATGGCGAGCGCCTCGAGCGTCAGCGCCTCCTTCTCCATGGTGAGGTTGCCGTCGGGATCGCCGGTGGTGGCGCGGATGATCCCGACCTGAATCGGGAACGTCTTGTAGAGCAGGCAGTCCTCGTCGCCGATCCTGATCAGCTCCACCAGGTCCTCGGTGGTGCGCGCGTTCAGCTTGCCGCCGCCGTGCCGCGGGTCGACGAAGGTGCCCATGCCAACGCGGGTGACATGGCCCGGCCGGTGCGCGGCGATGTCGCGGAACAGATGCGTGATGACGCCCTGCGGCAGGTTATAAGCCTCGATCTGGCCTGCGATCGCGAGTTGCTGCAGTTTCGGCGCAAGCCCCCAATGTCCACCGATCACGCGCCGGACCAGGCCCTCATGCGCGAGATGATTGAGGCCGCGATCCTTGCCGTCACCCTGGCCCGCCGCATAGACCAGCGTCAGGTTGCGCGGCTTGCCCTGCGCATAGGGCGCATCTCCCTCGTGGGAGAGATAAAGCTCCTCCAGCGCGATCGCGATCTCCTCGGCAAAGCCGATGCCGACGAAGCCGCCGGTCGCCACCGTGTCGCCGTCGCGGATCAGCATCACCGCTTCGGCCGCCGTGACGACCTTGCCTTTCTCGGAGTTGCGCAAATAGGGCAGAGCTGGGTGATGGCTCACCGCGAACCTCCCGATCGCTTCGACCGTATGCCGATCTTGTCGTGCATTGATCCTATCGCGAGGAGCCGCGCCGGGACAGCTTGTCCTCGTGCTGGACAATATGAGCAGTGCATTCGGCCCGGAGCTAATTTGCGTGTTTCGGTGGCGTGACGTGCGAGGGCTGCCTCGCTCGAAGCTGATGGACCGCGATCGCTTCACTCATGTTGCGTCCTCCCCGTTGCGAATGCGCATGTGCAGCACGCGTCATTGTGCAAAGCGAAGAGCAAGGTCCGCGCCAGATGCGGAGGGTTTGCGCAAACTGGCGGAAAACACGGCATTTTCTGAAACAGGCACCGGAAGAGCGAGGAGATGCCGTGTCCGGAATCCGAGACTCCGGACGGACCCGTGTCTCGAAACTCAGACGGAGGCCGGCCCCGAGGCGAGGCCGAACTTGGCGAGCTTCTTGTAGAAGGTCGCACGCGAGATCCGCAGCATCCTGGCTGCCTCGGTGATCTGACCATTGCTGGCGGCGAGCGCCTGTTCAAGCGTTTGCCTCTCGAACTCGGCCTCGGCCTCGGCATAGGGCACCACCAGCCCGGCGGGGCGCTCGGACGTTGCGGTTCTGATCTCGGTGCCGACGGGAAGGATGCGCGCGACATCCTCGCCGGTCAGCCGGCCGGAATCGCTGAGAATCAGCGCCCGCTCCAGGATGTTGCGGAGCTCGCGAACGTTGCCCGGCCAGTCGTAGCGTGCGAGCGCGGCCAGCGCGCTCGGCGTGATCCTGGCACTGACATAGTCGCCGGATGCGCTGATGTCCTCGAGCAGCCGGGCGCAGATGTCAGGAAGATCCTCCAGGCAGTGGCGCAGCGGCGGCAGGTCGATCGCGAGCACGTTCAGCCGGTAATAGAGATCGGGCCGGAACGCGCCGTCGCTGACGCGCTTGCGCAAATCCACATTGGTCGCGGCGACCACGCGCACGTCGACCTTGGAGATCTTGTCCGAGCCGAGCGGCTCGATCTCGCGCTCCTGCAGCACGCGCAGCAGCTTGGCCTGCAATTGCAGCGGCATCTCGCCGATCTCGTCGAGGAACAGCGTGCCGCCGTCGGCGATGCGGAACTTGCCTTCGCGTCCCCTGCGGTCGGCGCCGGTAAAGGCGCCCGGCGCCGTTCCGAAGAACTCCGACTCGATCAGCGTGTCGGGTATGGCGGCGACGTTGACGCTGACGAACGGCTTCTCTGCGCGGGTGGAAGCACTGTGGATCGCCTGCGCGAGCATCTCCTTGCCCGTTCCGGTCTCGCCGGTGAGGAGCACCGTGACGCTCTGCCGCGCGGCGCGGCTTGCGAGCTGCTTGGCCTGCGCGATTCCCGGCGTGGTGCCGACGTAATCGGCGAAAGTGAAACGTGCGGCGCGGGTGTTCGACAATTGCCGCCGCGCAAGCCGCAGGTCGCTTTCGAGCTGGGCGACGCGGGCCAACAGGGGTTTGAGGCTTTCGAGGTGGTCATAGAGCACGAAGCCGATCGCGCCGATCACCGTTCCGTTCTCGTCCTCGATCGGCATGCGGGTGACGACGAGCTGCTCGCCGCCGAGCTCCATGATGTCGAGCAGGATCGGCTCGCCGGTCTCGGCCACCTTGCGCATCAGGCTGTTGGGGATGACCTCCTCGATCGGCCGGCCGATGGCCTCGCTGACGCGCTTGAGGCCGAGCGCGGCGAGATATTTTTCGTTGACGTAGACGACCCGTCCGCCGCGGTTGATCGCGATCGCGCCCTCGCAGAGCTTCTCCAGCCGCTCGAACAGCGTCTCCATCGCGCGCGCACGGAGATAGGCGGGATCGCTGATCGAGGCGGAAGCGGACATGACATGCCTTGCGGGAGGTCCGCCCGTGTATTAGCAAAAGGCCAGCAATTTCAAAGCGGGAAATGGGGGCGGCCACTTGCTGATCTGTCCCCCGTCACCCTGAGGCGGCCACTTCTTCAGCGGCCTCGAACGATGACGGAACGCAAAATCCCGGACTTCTTTACCGCCGATAACCGTTCGCGCGCGAATAGCCCTGGCGGTTGTGCTGTGTCGGGCGGCTCGCGACGTTCGCCCGCGCCTCGCTGGAGAGCGGCGTTGCGAGCTTCAGCTCCTCCAGGAAGATCGGTCGGGAGAAGTAATAGCCCTGCGCGTAGCGGATCTTGGTTGCGGCCTGGAGATAAGCGAGTTCCTCGTAGGATTCGAGGCCTTCGGCAATCACGGTCATGCCGAGCGCTTCGCTCAAGGACTCGATCGCGCGCAGGATGCCCTGGCTGCGCGGGCGCTTATGAATGTCGGTGATGAAGGAGCGGTCGATCTTGATCTCGTCGGCGGTGATGTCGGCCAGCGCCGAGAGCGAGGAATAGCCCGTGCCGAAATCGTCGATCGAAATGCCGACGCCGAGCTTGCGGAACATCGGCAGGATCTCGTCCTGGAAATGATTCTTGGCGACGAAAGCGTCTTCCGTCACCTCGATCATGAAACGCTGCGGAAAGCCGGTGTCGTCCAGCGCTCGCGCGAAGCTGCGCATGAATTCGGGATTGCCGGCCTGCTTGGCGGCGACGTTGATGCTGATGGTGGCTTCCGCGCCGAACGTCTCGTTGATCAAATCGATCGACTTGACGATCTCGGCGAGCACGAGGTGAGTGAGCTCGTCGATCAGGCCGAGCTCGCCGGCGAGATTGATGAACGAGCCGGGCGCCTGGATCACGCCTTCGTCGTCGCGCAGGCGCACCAGGGCCTCGATACCCTTCACGGCCCGGGTGCGGATGTCGACCTTGGACTGGAAGGCGCAGCAGAAGCGCTTCTCCAGGATGGCGAGCCGCAGCGACTGCTCGACCTTCATCCGCGCCTGCGCCTCACGCTCCATGCTCGCGTCGAAGAAGGCGGCGAGTCCCTTGCCGTTGTTCTTGATGCGGTACATCGCGATGTCGGCGTTCTGGCGCAGCGTCTCGAAACTGCTTCCATGATCGGGATAGAGGCTGATGCCGACGGAGGTGGAGGCGAAGACCTCCGAATTGTCGATGAAGAACGGCGCCGTCAGCCGCTCCAGCGTCGACTGCATGAATTCGGCGACCTCCTCCTGGCTCTGGATCGGCGAGAGCAGCAGCAAAAATTCGTCGCCGGAGATGCGCGACAGCATGTCGGAATCACGCAGGTCGCGGCCGAGCCGCTTCGACAGCTCGACCAGCAGCGCATCGCCGACTGCATGGCCGTAATAGTCGTTGATGTGTTTGAAATTGTCGACGTCGAGGAAGGCCAGCGCGAAGCGCTCGCCGGCGCGATTCTCCGTGAGCAAATTGTTGACGCGATGTTCGATCACGCGCCGCGAGGGCAGTCCGGTCAACTCGTCGAAATAGGCCGAGCGGAAGAGCTGGTCCTCGAAATTCTTCTGCTCGGTGATGTCGGAAGATGCCGAGATCAGGAGCTCGCGTCCGGCGAGGCGAACGGGACGATGCGTCGTGAGCAGCACCTGGCGCGCAGCGCCGCCGTGAAGCGCCTCTTCGGTGACGACAGGCTGGCCGGCACTGAAAGCCTTGCGGCAGGCTTCGCGACGCCTCGCCAGATCGGGTGAGGGGCGGCTGCCGTCCATGCCGAGCTGCGCGGCCGCGGCGTCGTTAGCCAGCAGAATCTCGCCATGCGCGTCCTGTACGGTCAGGCCGGCCGGCAGCATTCTAACGATTTCCTTGAGAAAACCGAGCTCGGCTTCATTCGCGCCGGAATATCTGTTGTCGTTCATAGAAGTCGTGAATCTTGTTGTTTCAGCGCGCCTTTGCAATGGACGCGATCTTGCGCGGTTCCCTCTTAAGTTTGGTTAAGGGGTCCGGAGAAATACGGGGATGTTTTGCGGCGCTGCGACGCGCGCCGACGATCGTCATTAACAGAGGGTCAACAGCGCACGAGAAAACGCGAGCGGAACGCGGGTGCGCTTTCGCTTGGCGCGCGACGTTATTCGCTTTGCGGGATTCGGCACTGCATGATGCAATGCAGCCCGGTCTTCAGATAGGAGATCTCGGATTTGCCATCGAAGGCCGTCAGCGCCGATTTCAGCAGCTTGGTGCCGAAGCCGGGCTCGGACACCTTGTCCACGCTCGGCCCCTCGGTTTCGTCCCAGGTGATGGTCAGCCGGTCGTCGCTGACTGTCCACGACACCTGCAGCAGACCGCGAGGCGAGGAGAACGCACCATATTTGCCCGCATTGGTGGCGAGCTCGTGAAACATCAATGACAGTGTGACCGCGAGCTTCGGCGGCAGGAACAATCGCTCGCCGTTGAGAGTGAAGCGGACATGGCCGTAGGGGCCGAGCTCCGAAATCAGGAGATCGCGGATGTCGCAGCCAGCCTTGTCGATGCGCGAGATCAAATCGTCGGTCGCAGCCAGCGACCGCAGCCGCGGATCGACCCGGGCCCAGACCTGCGGCTGGTCATGCAGCACCTGGTGGATTACGGCGTGCACCGTCGACAACTTGTTCTTCAACCGGTGCTGGAGCTCGTCGACCAGCAGCTTGCGGTAATCCTCTTCCTCGATCAGGCGCCTGGAGATCCTGCGCTGCTCGGCCAGCATGGTGCGATAATGCTCGACCCCCCAGATGGTCAGCGCGCTCACGGCCCAGTAGAGCGCCAGCAAGGCAAACCGCGCGTTGTCGGCCATGGCGTCGCTGAAGTTCACGACGACGCCGAGCACCCCGCCGAAGAGCGCGGTGATGATGCCGATCCGGAATCCTCCGAACGCGGCGGCGAAGAACACGGCCGGGAAATACGGGGTGAAGTAGACGTCGGGCCGCACATGCGCGAGGGCCCAGCGCGCCAGCGTCGCAACCAGCAGGCAGGCGACCGCGAAGGTGAGGCTCAGGCCCAGCGATGGCGGTGCCACGCCCTGCCAACCCCTGCGGAATTCGTCGATCAGCTTCCCCATGCACAGCCCGGTTGCGAGACGCGTCCGAAAATCGGGCGATTGCCAGGAATGGTACGCACGTCCCCGGCGGAAGCAAAGCTTGCCTTGACGGAAGCCGGCGGGAATAGTGGCGCTTGCGCCGCCGACCGTCGCGGCGCCGTCATCGATCGGTGTCCGCCATCGGGCGTCAAATGGTTCGAAAACAGGGACATTCCATGGGCAGGCTGGACGGCAAGGTTGCGGTGATTACGGGCGCGACGAGCGGGATCGGATTGCGCACTGCGGAAGTCTTCGTTGCCGAAGGTGCCAAAATTGTGATCGCGGGCCGGCGTGTACCGGAAGGTGAGGCGCTGGCGAGCCAGCTCGGGGTCAACTGCATCTTCCGCCAGACCGACGTGACGGTCGAAGCGCAGATGCAGGCCCTGATCGCGCTGGCCGTGGACAAGTTCGGCCGGATCGACTGCCTGTTCAACAATGCCGGCGGCCCGGCGCAGACCGGCGGCATCGAGGGTCTCGAGGCCGATCGCTTCGATGCCGCAATGGCGACGCTGGTGCGCAGCGTCATGCTGGGCATGAAGCATGCCGCGCCCTACATGAAGAAGCAGGGAAGCGGCAGCATCATCAACAATGGCAGCATCGCCGGGCGCCTTGCCGGGTTCTCGTCCTCGATGGTCTATAGCGCGGCCAAGGCGGCGGTGATTCATCTCACCAAATGCGTGGCGATGGAGCTCGGCGAGTCCAATGTACGCGTCAACGCGATCTCGCCCGGAGCGATCGCGACCGGCATTTTCGGCAAGGCGCTCGGGCTCTCGACCGATGCGGCGGAGAAGACGCCGGCGGTGATGCGCGAGGTCTACAAGACCGCGCAGCCGATCCCGCGTGCCGGCCTTCCCGATGACATCGCCCATGCCGCCGTGTTCCTCGCCAGCGACGAATCGAGCTTCATCAACGGCCACGACCTCGTCGTCGACGGCGCCATGACCGGCGGCCGCAACTGGAGCCAGCAGCAGCAGGGCTACGTGGACTTGCGCAAGGCGTTCGGCCAGGGCGCGTAGGAGCAGGTCACCTTCTGTCGTTCCGGGGCGCACGAAGTGCGAACCCGGAATCTCGAGATTCCGGGTTCGATGCTCCGCATCGCCCCGGAATGACGGTGTGAGTCGCTCACACCGCCTTCATCCTGACCTTCAGCCCGTCCCGCGGCTTCGGGATCGGCCACATCTGCCAGTCCGGCTTGTAACCGGGCGCGAGCGACACTTCGATATTCTGCAGGAAATGCCGCGCGAAGCATTTCGCCTGCATGTAGGCGAAGTGCAGGCCGAGGCACATATGCGCGCCGCCGCCGAACGGCACCCAGGCGAAGCGGTGGCGGGCCCGTTGCGCTTCCTCGGTGAAGCGCAGCGGATCGAAGCGGTCCGGGTCCGGCCAGATATCCTTCATGTGATGCGTATAGAGTGGATTGACGCCGACCGCCGTGCCGGCGGGGATCGTGAAGCCCTTGAAGGTGAAATCGCGCATGGCGCGGCGCGGCATCGAGGGCACCGGCGGCTTGATCCGCAGCGCCTCCTTGAACGCCATCTCGCACAGAGGCATTTTCTCGAGATCGTCGAAGCTGCTCGGCGCGCCCGGGGCGAGCCCGAGCGCGAGCACCTCCGCGCGCAGCCGGTCCTGCCAGTCCGGATTCGCTGCGAGCTCGCCGATGAAGGAGGTCAGCGACGAGGTCAGCGTGTCGTGTGCCGCCATCATCAGGAAGCTCATGTGGTCGATGATGTCCTGCTCGGACAGCAGCGCGCCGTCCTCATGGGTGGCACGGCAGAGCTGCGAGAACAGATCATCGCCGCCATGATTGCCGCGTCGCAGCGGGATCTGCTCGCGGAAATAGGCGACGATTCGCTTGCGCCCGCGTACGCCGGCCGCCATCTGGGTGCCGGGCAAGGGGCGGCGGATCGGGGCGACGGCAGCGGCGACCATGTCGACGAAGGCGCGGTTGATCTCGTCGACCTCCGGTCCGATGTCTGCGCCGAGGAACGAGGCCGCAGCGAGATCGAGCGTGAGCTGCTTCATCGCCGGGTAGAGCTGCATTTCGCCGGGCTTGGCCTTCCACTGTGCGACCCGCGCGGAGATGCCGTGGTCGAGGTCGCTGAGATAGGACTTCATCGGCCCGGACTTGAACGCGACCGACAGCGCCTTGCGGTGCAGCCGGTGCTCGTCGAAATCGAGCAGCATCAACCCGCGCGGAAACAACAGGCCGAGCACCTTGTTCCAGCCGTGGGTCGACGAGAACAGCTTTTGCTGGTCGAACATCACGAGCTCGTTGGCCTCCGGTCCGAGCAGCACGACATTGGTCTCGCCGAAAACATGGGTGCGGTAGACGGGGCCGTATTTGACGCCGTTCGCCTCGACATGGCCTTTGGGATCGGCCAGCACCTGGAACGTCTTGCCGAAGATGGGCCAGCCCTCGTCGCCGGGAATGTGCGTCAGCGCGTTGCGTTTGGGCGCGGTGAAGTCGGGCGCCGTTGCGGCCATATGTTGCATCGACATGACGATTGCTCCGGTTGGCAGGCGCCGCGAACATAGCACGATCCGACCGCGATGGGCTGCGGTCGTGTAGCGCACAAGATCGTCACAGCCCACCGCCGTCGCAATTACGCGCGGCGGCCGTTTCAGCCGACGCCGATGCTGCATAGCCTCATCCCGAGAGACCGCGTAGCGGTCGTCTCGAAGGACGAGGCGTTCGCTCAAACGTTACGAAGTCATCTGGATGGCCCTTGCGGGATTGCAGATTGGGCACTACCGCTTCGCCGCTTCCTTCTGCAGATCCGGGGCGTTGACGGCGGGAATGGCGACGCGGCCGGGGCCGGTCACCTTCAGCGCCTCGGCGGCCTTCTCGTTCTCCATGATCTTGGCCATCACCGCCTGGCCTGCGCGCTCGAAGATCGCGCGGTTCTCGATCACGAACTTCTGTGACCTGCGCAAGGAATCGATGTAGCCGTTGATCTCGGGTACGACATAGCGCGCCACCATGTCCCAGCTCCGGCGTGTATTTTCCGGATTGGCCCAGTCGTGCACGAACCCGATGATGGCGCCGACGCCGCCGGAGACCTGCATCACGTTCTTGATGGTTTTGACGAGATCGTCGGGCGTGCCGATGGTGGATGCCGCGCCCTCGACGAAGGCGGTCTTGTCCACGGCCTCGTCGGGCGAGGAGAATGCGGTCAGCCCCGGCCGCTGCAACGTCCCGACATTATATTCGTTGTGCCAGCGCATCAGCCCGGCGCCGGCCTCCTTGCGCGCCTGCTCGCGGGTCTCGGCGATGTGGAAGGTCAGCAGCACGCGCCAATCCGCTCGGTTCACCGTGGTGCCGTGCTTCTTCGCGGCATCTTCGGCGAACTGCCATTGCTGCTGCAGCGACATCAGGCCTTGCGTCGTCATCGAGCCCAGTGAGATGATGCCGATGCCGTATTTGCCGGCGAGCGTCATGCCGGAAGGTGAGATCTGCGAGGCCACGACGAACGGCATCTCCTCCTGCAGCGGCAGGATCTGCAGCGCGGCGTCGTTCATGGTGAACCAGTCGCTCCTGGCGGTGACCCGCTCGCCGTTGAAGAGCCGGCGGATCACGCCGATGGCCTCGTCCTGGCGGTCGCGCTGCGTCATCGGGTCGATGCCGAGCGTGTGTGCGTCGGAGGCGAGCGCGCCGGGGCCGGAGCCGAAGATGGCGCGGCCGCCGGTCATGTGGTCGAGCTGCACCATGCGCTGGGCGACATTGTAGGGATGATGATAGGGCAGCGACACCACGCCGGTGCCGAGCTTGATCCGCTTAGTACGCTCGCCGGCAGCAGCCAGGAACATCTCGGGCGAGGCGATCATCTCCCAGCCGGAGGAATGATGCTCGCCGCACCAGAACTCGTCATAACCGAGCGCATCGAGCTGCTCGACCAGGTCGAGATCGCGCCGGAACTGCAGCATCGGATGCTCCCCGATTGGATGATGCGGGGCAAGAAAGGCTCCGAACTTCAGGCGCGCCATGGCGTTCTCTCCGGCTTTGATTTTCTGTTCGTTGAGACGGTGAGGCTACGTGCCTGATGGCACGAACGCAATCGTGCGGTGTCCCGCACGGCGGAATGCTGGCATGCGTGTTTCTTCCCTCTCCCTGCCTGCGCGACGAGCTTCGCTCGCATTGACGTGTCGAGAGTGCCCCGTTCCAGCGGCAGTGTGACTCACTGTTCATGCAGAGTCGTGGCGTCACGTCACAGCGGCGTGCAAATGCGCCATCGCGGCATCAGGGTCTTGATCGAAGGCTGCGCGGTTTCTGATCGCGGGACTTGCGGTGCTCGCGCTCGTCGCGTCTTCTTCGATGCGTCGTCGCCGCTCCCGCTCACCAAGATCGTCTTCGGCCACGGTCGGGGATTGGTGATGGCGCCACTCTCCGGCGCAGTGCTCTCGACCGTGAAGCCTGTCGCCGCAGGCTCGGCCTCCGGGATGTACGACACCATTGCGCAGATCGGAAATGCGGCCGGAGCGGCCGCAATCGACGCGGCGGTCTTCAGCGGTCGAAGACCCTGCAATCAGGGCGCGCAGGATCTCTCGTCTCGCTTGCGCTGTTTATGACATTAAGTCCGGTCTACGCCGTATTTCTGACGTGGATGCGCGTCGCCCCTGCACGAAGTTGAGGCATTTGTGGTTAATGCCTGGGAATTCCGCGGAATCCCTACGATTTCGCAGGATTGACAGCGCACGGTCTTTTTATTTTGCAACGCAGCAACTATCTGGTTTGGCTGGACGTTGAACGTCGCCCACCAGGAATTCGCCGTGTCGTTAGCCAAAAATGTCGATTTGTTGAGACGTCTGCCGAGGCTGGACGGTCTGCGCTTTGCCGATCTCGGCCGCAGCGCTGATGTGTCCAGTCCATTGGAAGAGGTCACGAGCTTCGGCGACAATCCCGGGGCCCTGCGCATGTTCGCGTTCGTGCCGGCGCAGTTGCAGAAGCCGCGCGCGTTGGTCGTCGTGCTGCATGGCTGCGGGCAGACCGCGGCCAGCTACGACCTCGGCGCCGGCTGGTCGACATTGGCTCAGCACTATGGCTTCGGGCTGTTGATGCCCGAGCAGCAGCGCATCAACAACGGCAACACCTGCTTCAACTGGTTCAATCCGGAAGACACGGCGCGAGGCGGCGGCGAGGCGCATTCGATCCGTGAGATGATCGCGCACATGGTCAAGGCGCATCGCATCGACCCCAGGCGCGTCTTCATTACCGGTCTGTCCGCCGGCGGCGGCATGACGTCGGTGATGCTCGCGACCTATCCGGAAGTCTTCGCGGCGGGCGCGGTCATTGCCGGATTGCCCTATGGCATCGCCTCGAACCTGCGCGAGGCGCTGGACGGTATGTTCCACTCCCCGGTGCGTCCTGCGCGCGAACTCGGCGATCTCGTGCGCAACGCTTCCGACTATCGGGGCCCCTGGCCGAAAATCTCGGTGTGGCACGGCAGTGCCGATCGCACCGTCAATCCCGGCAACGCCAACGAGATCGTCAAGCAATGGCTCGACCTGCACGATCTGCCGGAAGCGCCGATGGCGGAGACCAATGTCGACGGCTATCCGCGCCAGGCCTGGTGGAACAAGGACGGCGAGACGCTGGTGGAATCCTACGCCATCACCGACATGGCGCACGGCACGCCACTCGGGATCGCCGACAATGATCAGCGCTATGGCGTCGAAGGCGCCTTCCTGATCGAGGCCGGCATCTCCTCGTCCTATCACATCGCAACGTTCTTCGGTCTCACCGACTGGATTGCGGACGCTGCGAAGGCGGAAGCCAAGTCCGTAACCAAGCCTGCAACAAAGCAGGCGCTTTCGCCCGCGCCGCATCTCGCCCGCTCGATCCGCGCGGCCGTCGCCGAACAGCCGGTCGCGCCGACGCGCGAGGAGGCCCGTGGCTTCGATATCGGCCAGATCATCACGCGCGCGCTGACCGCCGCGGGGTTGATGAAGTAATTTCCAACCGGGACGCACACTCCGCTGTCGTCCCGGCCCAGCAAGCCTCAGGCGCGCGTGGATCCGGGACCCATGCTCCCGTGACATCGTGAGACGCGAAGACATAACTCCGAGTCCCGGCAACCACATCGTCCTGCGGTTATGGATTCCGGTCTCGCGCTATTGCGCTCCCCGGAATGACGGGGGAGTTTGTCGCAACGCTCACATCTCGCCGGTAATGAACGGATTGGTCATCCGCTCCTGGCCGATGCTCGAGCCGGCGCCATGGCCGCAGATGAAGCCGACATCGTCGCCGAGCGGCAAGAGCTTGGACTTGATCGAGTTAATCAATGTCGCGTGGCTGCCGCCGGGCAAATCCGTGCGTCCGACCGAGCCGGCGAATAGCACGTCGCCGACATGGGCAAAACGCAAGTCCTTGTTGAAGAACACCACGCTGCCGGGCGAATGGCCGGGGCAGTGGAAGATCTCGAACGTGAGGTCGCCGATCGAGACGCTGTCGCCCTCCTCGAGCCAGCGGTCCGGCGCGAAGTTGCGCACCCCGGTCATGCCGAAACGCGCGCCGCTCTCCACGACATTGTCGAGCAGGAATTTGTCCGCCTCGTGCGGCCCCTCGATCGGCACCTTCAGTGCGTCGCGCAAGTCCGCCGCACCGCCGACATGGTCGATATGGCCGTGGGTCAACCAGATCTTCTCCACGGTGACACCGGTCTGCTTGATCGCGTCAAGGATCTTCGGCACGTCCCCGCCGGGATCGATCACCACGGCTTTCTTGGAAGGCTCGTCCCAGATGATGGTGCAGTTCTGCTCGAACAGCGTCACGGGAACGATGATCGCTCCCGCCTTGGCTTTGGTATCGTTTTGCTCGGTCATGGCCTCACAATGCCGATTTTTGCCATGCCGCCAAGCAAAAGATTCGTCCCTGAGAGCCAGAACGAGCCCGGGAACAGCCGTCACACGGCTGTCCCAATTGACCTGCCAATTTGAACCGGGGCGTCGCTATCGCGTTCTCCCGCGCAAGATGCAGATTCTGGGTGGTCTTCCGGCATGGCTCACGGCAACGAAAACTGGTGGCGCGACGGCATCTTCTACCAGATCTACCCGCGCTCCTTTCAGGACTCCAACGGTGACGGCGTCGGCGATCTCGCCGGCATCTTGCGGCGGCTGCCCTATGTGAAATCGCTTGGGGTCGATGCGATCTGGCTGTCACCGATCTTTCCCTCGCCAATGGCCGATTTCGGCTATGACATCTCCGACTATACCGGCATCGAGCCGCTGTTCGGCACGATGGAAGACTTCGATGCGTTGATCGCTGCCGCCCACGACAATGGCCTGAAGTTGATCCTCGACCTCGTGCCGAACCACACCTCCGACCAGCATTCCTGGTTCGTCGAAAGCCGCGCCTCGCGCGACAATCCCAAGCGCGACTGGTACATCTGGCGCGATCCCGCGCCCGACGGCGGCGTGCCGAACAACTGGCTGTCCGAGTTCGGCGGCAGTGCGTGGCAGTACGACGAGACCACCGGCCAATATTACTATCACGCCTTCCTGGCCCAGCAGCCGGACCTGAACTGGCGCAATCCCGACGTCCGCAACGCGATCTACGACGTGATGCGGTTCTGGCTCGAGAAGGGCGTCGACGGCTTTCGCGTCGACGTGATCTGGCACCTGATCAAGGACGCCGAATTCCGCGACAACCCGCCAAATCCGCATTACGTCCAGGGCCGGCCGCCGAACGAAAGGATCATGACGCAATATTCCACGGATCAGCCGGAGGTGCACGACGTGATCGCGCAGATGCGGCGCGTCACCGATGAGTATGGCGCGCGCGTCTTGATCGGCGAGATCTATCTGCCGCTGCATCGTCTGATGGCCTATTACGGCAACGACCTCACCGGCGCGCAGATGCCGTTCAATTTCGCGCTGCTCTCGACGTTCTGGAGCGCCCGTTCGATCGAGACGATCATCGAGGATTACGAGAAGGCGCTGCCGCGCGGCGCCTGGCCGAACTGGGTGCTCGGCAACCACGATCGCCCGCGTGTTGCGAGCCGCGTCGGGCCGGAACAGGCCCGGGTCGCCGCCATGCTGCTGCTGACGCTGCGCGGCACGCCGACTCTTTATTACGGAGACGAGATCGGCATGCACCAGGTGGCCATCGCGCCGGAGGATGTCCGCGATCCCTTCGAGAAGAACGTGCCCGGGATCGGCGTCGGCCGTGACGGCTGCCGCACGCCGATGCAATGGGATTCCTCGCAATTCGGCGGCTTCTCCGGGGTGCGGCCATGGCTGCCGCTGCCGGAGCATCATGTGCGTGACAACGTCGTCAATCTCGAAGCGGATGCGCGCTCGATCCTCAACCTCTACAAGCGCCTGATCGGCTTGCGGCAGAGCTGTCCGCCGCTGGTCGCGGGCGATTATCATCCGATCGCGGCGCAAGGTGATCTTCTGATCTATCGCCGTGAGGCCGAGGGCAAGGCGATGATCGTGGCGCTCAATCTCGGCCCCGATCCCGTCGCGGTGACCACCAGCGCCATCCGCTTCGGTAGCAGCATATTGCTGTCGACGTTCCTAGATCGCGAAGGGGAGCGGATCGAGGGCGTGCTGGATTTGCGCGGCAACGAAGGCGTGATCGTCGCGCCGCCGTAGGTGGGCCTTCACCGAAGGAAAGGTGGGCCCGGAATCGACGCTCTCTCCCCGTCATTGCGAGGAGCCCTTGCGACGAAGCAATCCAGAATCCCTCAACGGAAAGACTCTGGATTGCTTCGCTGCGCTCGCAATGACGATCGTGGAGGCGGCGGAGCAACCTCATTGACGTCACCCCGGATGCTTGTTGCCCGCAGTGTTCTTGTCGATGTCACTCCGCTTCAAGAGATAGTCCAGCCCGCCGATCCGGTACCAGCGATAGCCGTAAGGTTCCAGCACGATGCGGTGCTGGCCGCGCTTGTCGGCATGGCTGTGGTCTTCCGCGAGCAGATTGATCAGCCGTGCGCCGGCCTCGCCTGACAGGCCCGTCGAGAACGCGATCTCGCGCGGCTTCTCGTCGAGATTGTGCACGAACAGCACCGAATTGTTGCGCCAGTCGTAGCGCATGATGAACACGGCGGGATCGCGCGTCGGGATGATAGCGAAATCGCCCCAGCCGACCTCCGGCACTTCCTTCCGCATCCGAACGATGCGCTCGGTCCAGTTCAGCATGGAGTTGGGATCGCGCCGCTGCTTTGCGACGTTGACGTGCGGATAGCCGTACGGTCCCTTGTCGATGACAGGGCAGGCTGGCTTGTTGCTCTTGGTGAAGCCGCCGTGCGGCTCGGTGGACCATTGCATCGGCGTGCGCGCGCAATTGCGCTCTGGAAGCGAGAGGTCGTCGCCCATCGCGATCTCGTCGCCATAGCGGATCACGGGCGTTCCCGGCAGCGTGCACATCAGGCTGTAGGCGAGCTCGAGCCGCCTGCGGTCGCCGCCCAGCATCGGCGCGAGGCGGCGGCGAATGCCGCGATCGTAGAGCTGCATGTCCTTGTCGGGGCCGAACGATTTGAACACGGCATCGCGCTGCGCCTTGGTCAGGCGGCCGAGATCGAGCTCGTCGTGATTGCGCAGGAACAGGCCCCATTGCGCCGTCGCCGGCCGCGGCTTGGTCGCCTTCAGCGCCTTCGCCAGCGGGCGCGAATCCGCGGAGGCCAGCGCATAGAACAGATGCTGGTTGACGTGGAAGTTGAACATCATGTGCATGCGGTCGGCGTCGTGGCCGAAATACTCCATGTCCGTCTTGGGCAGCACGTTGGCCTCGGCGAGGATGATGGCGTCGCCCTGCCGCCATTGCAGGAATTCGCGGAACGCGCGCAGCATGTCGTACTGCTCGACCGGATTCTTCACCTTTGCGCCCTTGGTCGCGATGACGAAGGGCACGGCATCCATGCGGAAGCCGGAGACGCCGAGCTGGATCCAGAAGCCCATGATCTTGAGAATTTCCGCCTGCACGTACGGGTTCGACGTGTTGAGGTCGGGCTGGAAATCGTAGAAACGATGGAAGTAGTACGCGCCTGCCTCCTTGTCCCGCGTCCAGGTCGATTTCTGCACGCCTGGAAACACCATGCCCTTGTTGGCGCCGGCCGGCTTCTTGTCGGACCAGACATACCAGTCGCGATAGGGCGAGTTCTTGTCGCGCCGCGCTTCCTTGAACCAGTGATGCTGGTCCGAGGTATGATTGACGACGAGATCGATGATGATCCGGATACCGCGCTGCTTGCAGCCATGGGTGAACTCGACGAAATCGCCGAGCGTGCCGTAGCGGGGATCGACGCTGTAATAATCCGCGATGTCGTAGCCATCGTCGCGGCCCGGCGAGGACTGGAACGGCATCAGCCAGATCGTGGTGATGCCGAGGCCGTGCAGATAGTCGAGCCGGCGCAGCAGGCCCTTGAAATCACCGATGCCGTCGCCGTTGGCGTCCATGTAGGAGCCGACGGACAGGCAGTAGATCACGCCGTTCTTGTACCAGAGATCGTCGATCATGCGCCGATAGCCTCGGGTTGTTCCGCCGAGGTGCGGCGGCTGCGTGATAAGTGCGTGGGGGAGGGGAGGTTCCGCTCCGCTGTCGTCCCCGCGAACGCGGGGACCCATACCGCGTGATCTATCGGTCGTGGCTGGTAGGAGTACCGTTCGACGAGACGTCGCCCAACTCTGCCCTGTGGTTATGGGTCCCCGCGTTCGCGGGGACGACACCGAGAGTGTGCCAACAGCTCGCTTTCATCGAACAGTGTTCGCCCTTCATGGAATCGGCTAATCTCCCACCCATGGACAACACCGCCCGCATCACGCTCGTGCCGCCACCCGATCGCCGCCAGTCGGAGACGGCGCTCGCGGTCGCGCGCGGCACGGCGCGGCTCCTACGTTCGCTCGGCTTCTCCTGCATCAGCGAATTGCCGCTGCCCTCGGGCCGGCGTGCCGATCTCGTGGCGCTGAACGAGCGCGGCGAGATATGGATCGTCGAGATCAAGTCGTCGGTGGAGGATCTGCGCGCCGATCAGAAATGGCACGAATACCGCGCCCATTGCGACCGGCTGTACTTCGCCTTCACGCAGGACCTGCCGTGCGAGATCTTTCCGGAAGACACCGGCCTGATCGTCGCGGATGCCTATGGCGCGCACATGCATTGCGAGGCGCCCGAGCACAAGCTCGCGGCCGCCACGCGCAAGCAGATGACGGTGCGGTTTGGAATGGCGGCAGCCTTGCGCATCAACCGCCTGGTCGACCCGCAGGGGCACGCGGATTTTTGGGAGTAGCGTGGTCTCGTGTCCCGGACGCGCTGCAGCGCGTAGCGTTGCTGCGCAGAGCCGGGACCCAGAAGGCGGCAATGGAATCCGAGAAATGGGCCCCGGACGCAGCGCATCACTTCGTGCTGCGCTGCGTCCGGGGCACGAGAGCCGTTGAAACTTACCTTGGCGCGCGCTTCGCCAAAATGCGCTGCAGCGTGCGCCGGTGCATGTTCAGCCGCCGTGCCGTTTCCGAGACGTTGCGGTTGCACATCTCGTAGATGCGCTGGATGTGCTCCCAGCGCACGCGGTCGGCCGACATCGGGTTGGTCGGCAGCTCGGACTTCTCCGCGCTCGTCGACAGCAGCGCCGCGACGACGTCGTCGGCATCCGCGGGCTTGGAGAGATAATCGATCGCGCCCATCTTCACCGCGGTGACGGCGGTGGCAATGTTGCCGTAGCCGGTCAGCACGATCGCGCGCGCATCCGGGCGCTTCTTCTTCAGCGCAGAGACCACGTCGAGGCCGTTGCCGTCGCCGAGCCGCAGATCCACCACGGCGAATGCGGGCGCCGCCCTGCCGATCTGCGCAAGACCGTCCGAGACGGTATCGCATGACGTCACCGCAAAGCCGCGCGTTTCCATGGCGCGCGACAACCGCTCCAGGAACGGCTTGTCGTCCTCCACGATGAGCAGCGAGCGGTCGGCCTGTTCGTTCAGTTCGGCGATGGCGTTCAAGGTTTTGTCCTCTCTCCAACGCGTCTACATATGGCCTCGCAAGCGGGCGGTGCCAAGGCCGCCGATAGTCGATCGGCCCTGTTTGCGACGCAAGGTCGCGCCTATCCTATTGTTTCTTCGAGCGTCTCGATAGTCTCAAATCGCTGTCGCGGCCACGTGATCTGGACCACGGCACCGTGTTCCGGGAAGATCCGGTTGGTAAACGAGACCTTGGCGCCGGTCCGTTCCAGCAAGGTGCGCGCGATGAACACGCCCAAACCGAGGCCGCGCCGCTCGCCGCTGCCATCATCATGGCCGCGTCGCCGCGACAGATAGGGCTCGCCAATCCGGTTAAGGATATCGGGCGGAATGCCGGGACCGTCGTCGGATATCAGAAGTTCGATGTGGTCCTTGTTCCACCAGGCATTCACCTCGACGGTGGTGCGGGCGAAGTCGACCGCGTTCTCGACGATGTTGCCGATGCCGTAGAGGATGGCCGGATTGCGCGAGCCGACCGGCTCGGCCGCGGCGGTCACCGCGATCCGCACCTTGATGTCGACGCCGAAATCGCGGTGCGGGGCCACCACCTCCTCGATCAGCTCCGACATCTTCATGCGGTCGAACGGCGCGCCGATGGAGGAGAGTTGGGTGATCTTGCTCAGGATGTCGCGGCAGCGCTGGGTCTGCTCGCGCAGGGTCTTCAGATCGGCGGCAAAAGCGGCGTCCTTCACCGTCTTTTCCAGCTCGCGCGAGATCAGGAAGATCGTGGCGAGCGGCGTGCCGAGTTCGTGCGCGGCTGCGGCTGCGAGCCCGTCGAGCTGAGTGAGGTGCTGCTCGCGCGTCAGCACGAGTTCGGTGGCGGCCAGCGCGTCAGCGAGCTTGCGCGCCTCTTCCGTCACCTGGAACGAGTAGAGACTGGTGACGCCGATCGCGAGCGCGATCGAGAGCCAGACGCCGAGCAGATAGATCGGCGGCAGCACCAGCGGATCGTCGGAATCCCAGGGCAGCGGCAGGTGGAAGAAGAACAGGATCGAGGCACAGGTCACGGCGAGCAGGCCGAGGCCGAACGTGAAGCGCGCCGGCAGCGCCGTGGCCGAGATCAGCACCGGCGCGAGGAACAGGAACGAGAACGGGTTCTGCAAACCCCCGGTGAAGAACAACAGACCAGCCAGTTCCACGATGTTCAACGCGAGCAGGCCGGCAGCCTGGATCGGCTCCAGCCGGTGCATCGGATTGGCCGCGGTCTGGAGCCCCAGATTGAGCGCCGCCGACAGGGCGATGATGCTGACGCAGGGGACGATCTCGACGTTGAACTCCAGCCCCTGCGCCACGATGAAGATCGCGGCGAGCTGGCCCAGCACCGCGAGCCAGCGCAGCCGCAGGATCGTGTCCAGGCGGATATGCCGCTGTGCATGGCGGAAGTTGGAGGCGGCAAGTTCGGTCATGTCGGCCAATGCGGTGGTGCCTTCTAAGCTCATAAGCGCTGGGCTCGCGGAACCACCGGATTACAAGCCTTGCGCTCCCTGCCGCAATAGCAGAAGACGGTCAGCATGACCGAGAATGACAAGGCTTCAAGTCGGCCGACTGTCGCGGAGCGCAGCCCGTCCGCGGCGATCACGGTCGATCATCTCGTCAAGGTCTACAAGCAGACCCGCGCCGTCGACGATATCTCGTTTTCGCTGCCGCGCGGCAGCATCACCGGCCTTCTGGGCGGCAACGGCGCCGGCAAGACCACGACCATCGCGATGATCATGGGCCTGGTGCTGCCGACCTCCGGCCGCGTCCAGGTGCTCGGTCATCGGATGCCCGAGGAGAGCGCGGCCGTGCTGGGGCGGATGAACTTCGAGAGCCCCTATGTCGACATGCCGATGCGGCTCACGGTCCGGCAGAACCTGACCGTGTTCGGCAAGCTCTATGCGGTGAAGCACCTCGCCGGCCGCATCAAGGAGCTCGCCGACGATCTCGATCTCACCGATTTCATCGATCGCGCCAACGGCAAACTGTCCGCCGGGCAGAAGACCCGCGTCGCGCTTGCGAAAGCGCTGATCAACCGGCCCGAACTGCTGCTCCTGGACGAGCCGACCGCCTCGCTCGACCCCGATACCGCCGACTGGGTGCGGGCGCATCTGGAGCGCTATCGCAAGGAGAACAACGCCACCATTCTGCTGGCTTCGCACAACATGCTCGAGGTCGAGCGGCTCTGCGACCGCGTCATCATCATGAAGCGCGGCCGCATCGAGGACGACGACACGCCGGAGGCCATCATGGCGCGTTACAACCGCACCACGCTGGAGGAGGTGTTTCTGGACGTCGCGCGCGGCCGCGTGAACGGGGTCAAGGAGGGGGTGAGGTGAGGCGGCCCACGTGTCTCATCCGTCATTCCGGGGCGCGCGGAGCGCGAGCCCGGAATCCATTTCGCCGCGTGTGCTGCGGGCCGATGGATTCCGGGCTCGATGCTGCGCATCGCCCCGGAATGACGGCCCTTTCAAGATGACGTAGCTGCCATGACCGACGTCTCCCTCCATCGCGGCATCTCCGTCCATCGCATCGGCGCGATGATCCTGCGCTATTGGTACCTGCTGATGTCGTCGTGGCCGCGGCTGCTCGAGCTGCTGTACTGGCCGGCACTGCAGGTCATCACCTGGGGCTTCCTCCAGCTCTACATCGCCGAGAACGCCAATTTCTTCGCGCGCGCCGGCGGCACGCTGATCGGCGCGGTCATCCTCTGGGACATCCTGTTCCGCGGCCAGCTCGGCTTCTCCATCTCGTTCCTGGAGGAGATGTGGGCGCGCAACATCGGCAACCTCATGATGAGCCCGCTGAAGCCGATCGAGTTTCTGCTGTCGCTGATGGTGATGAGCCTGATCCGGCTCGCGATCGGGATCGTTCCGATGACGCTGCTCGCCCTGTTCCTGTTTCACTTCAACGTCTATGCGCTCGGCCTGCCGTTGATCGCGTTCTTCTGCAATCTGATCTTCACGAGCTGGTCGGTCGGCATCTTCGTGTCGGGTCTCGTGCTGCGCAACGGCCTCGGCGCGGAGAGCATCGTCTGGACCCTGATGTTCGCGATCCTGCCGCTGGCCTGCGTCTATTATCCCGTCAGCGTGCTGCCGGCCTTTTTGCAGTACGTCGCCTGGGCGCTGCCGCCGACCTACGTCTTCGAAGGGATGCGCGCGCTTCTCATGCAGACCTTCAGGACCGATCTGATGCTCGGCGCGTTGGCCCTCAACGCGGCCCTTCTGGTTGCATCTTTTGCAGCATTCCTTGCCCTTTTACGCAGCGCCAAGCTGAACGGCTCGCTGCTGTCGGGCGGCGAATAACGTCACTTTCTCGTGGATTCAGCCTGATTTGGCCGATCTGCTTACGTAGATGTACGGAACCATGCATTGACGCAATATTACGCATTCGGCAGTATGCTGCGATGCGAAGAGGAATATAGAAATGCCGATTGGTGAGTTTGGCGGCGCGCCGCCCCTGGCGGCCGAAGGCAGTCCGGTTCTGACGACGCCGATGTACTGGATGTACGAGATGGCGCACGCCTCTCTCAATCCGGCGCGTGCGGTCACTGACGCGACCAAGCTGCTGTTCCAGAATCCGCTCAATCCCTGGGCGCGCACCGAAGTCGGCAAGTCGGTCGCCGCGGCCTGCGAATTGTTCGAGCGGACCACGCGCCGTTACGGCAAGCCGGAATGGGGTCTCAACGACACCGAGGTCAACGGCATCCGCGTCCCGATCGAGATCCGCTCGGTTTGGGAAAAGCCGTTCTGCCGGCTGCTCTACTTCGACCGCAAATTCACCCGTCCGCTGCGCAGCCCGCAGCCGCGCGTGCTGATCGTGGCGCCGATGTCCGGCCATTATGCGACGCTGCTCCGCGGCACGGTGGAGGCTTTCCTGCCCGCGCATGAGGTCTACATCACCGACTGGGCTGATGCCCGCATGGTGCCGCTCAGCGACGGCCGCTTCGATCTCGACGATTACATCGACTACGTCATCGAGATGCTGCACGTTCTCGGCGGCAACACCCACGTCATCGCGGTGTGCCAGCCCTCGGTGCCCGTCGTCGCCGCCGTCTCGGTCATGGAAGCGCGACGCGATCCGTTCGTGCCGACCTCGATGACGCTGATGGGCGGCCCGATCGACACCCGCCGCAATCCGACCGCGGTGAACAATCTCGCCCAGGAGCGCGGCATCGACTGGTTCCGCAACCACGTCATCACCAAGGTGCCGTTCCCGCATCCGGGCATGATGCGTGACGTTTATCCGGGATTCTTGCAGCTCAACGGCTTCATCAGCATGAATCTCGACCGGCATATGGACGCCCACAAGCAGCTTTTTGCCCATCTGGTGAAGGGCGACGGCGACCTCGTCGACAAGCATCGCGAATTCTACGACGAGTATCTCGCGGTGATGGACCTCTCCGCCGAATATTACCTGCAGACGGTCGACACCGTGTTCGTGAAGCACTCGCTGCCGAAGGGCGAGATGACCCATCGCGGAACACGCGTCGATCCCTCCAAGGTCACGCGCGTGGCGTTGATGACGGTCGAAGGCGAGAACGACGACATCTCCGGTCTCGGCCAGACCGAAGCAACGCACGCCTTGTGCAGCTCGATCCCGGATCATCGCCGCGTCCATTACGTCCAGAAGGGCGTCGGACATTACGGCGTGTTCAACGGCTCGCGCTTCAGGTCGGAAATCGTGCCGCGGATCCATGACTTCATGGTTTCGGCCGCGAATCCGAGCTCGTTGCAGGCGCGCGCCGCCGAATAGCGTGTTTACACGCGAAGTAGCCGTTCCGATTTTCCATCGGAGCGGCTCTCGCTACGGTCTTCGGCTTTCCCGGCGAAAATTCGGGTCCTGTTTGGGCCTCCGACAGGGGTGGGTTCCCGCCAGATTCGCGGTATTTAGGTAGCTTCATAGGAGTGAGTCCGCCCTCACCCCTTGGGGGTGTCGCATGCGTCCAGCGGGGGCGAAAAAAGCCGGTTCCACCCCCAGTCTGTAGGGTCTCCCGGACGCCAGACCGCTGTATATTGGGCAAATGATTTGTTTTTGCGCCGAGCGCTTTCCCTGGCGGCGGTTATGGCAGAATCCGGGCGCCCTCCTGCCCCCCGGACTGACAGACATGGCTACCCGCGCACTCCTTTATCGTCGGCCCCACGAACCGAAGACCCTCGTCATCACCCACGGATCGCAATTTTTTGCCATCCGATTGCGCCGGCACAGACGTGCGCGCCGCTACACACTCAGAATTCATCCGAGCGACCGCGAAGCCATCCTCACCATGCCGCCACGCGGCACGCTGGCCGAAGCAAAGGACTTCGCGCAGCGTCACGGTGCGTGGATCGCCGCCCGTCTCGGTCGCTTGCCGAAGGCGGCGCCGTTCCAGCCGGGCACGGTGATACCGCTGCGCGGCACGCCGCATCGCATCGTTCACCGCGCCGGCACGCGCGGTACGGTGTGGACCGAGACGCGCGACAGCGGGGAGCGCGTTCTCTGCGTTGCCGGCGGGCTCGAACATGTCGATCGCCGCGTCGGTGACTTCCTCAAGCGCGAGGCGCGTCGCGATCTTCAGCGCTCGGCGGAAGCCTACGCGGCCGAGCTTGGCGTCAGGGTCAAGCGCCTGTCGATCCGCGACCAGTCCAGCCGCTGGGGTTCGTGCACCTCTGCGGGATCGCTGTCGTTCTCCTGGCGCCTGATCCTCGCGCCGCCCTTCGTGCTCGACTACCTCGCCGCGCATGAGGTTGCCCATCTCGTCGAGATGAACCACTCAGCGCGGTTCTGGCGCGTCTGCGGCAAGGTCTGTCCGTCGATGGAACGCGCCAAGAAGTGGCTCGACACCTACGGCAACGATCTGCACCGGTACGGCGTCGAGGATTAGGCCCTCGCTGTCGCCTCATCCGACGCTGTCATCGCCCGCCTTGTGCGCTCTTGCGCACTGGAGCGGGCGATCCGGTATTCCAGAGCCACTTGCTATGGAGCCGAGAAGCCGCGGCGTACCAGCCTCCCTGCTTGCCGCCTGCGCTAAAGCTTCGGCGCGCCCAAGACCGAAAGCTCGGCGAAGCCTTGGGCGTAGCCGGGTCGCGGGGCATGACAGCGGTTTTCTGGCGCGCTTCAAGCCTTTGCGCTGCCCGCGCAAGCCGTTGATTTCGTTATCCCCGGCTACTGTGCATGGGGTTGTTTTCGCAATTTTTGTTCTGAGGCCATCCTCGACCTCAGGCAGAACCTATCGGTTTCCGCCAAACAGCCGGTCCATCAGCCAGCCATCGAGCCCGGCAGCCGCTTCCGGCCGCACATTGGCGCGCGTCGGGGGCGGCGGACGATAGCCGCCATTGTTAGCCGGCGCTGGAGCCGCTGTCGGTGGTGATACCTGCGAGGCCGCCTGCGCGAGGTTCGACAGGCCCCAGCCACCTGGTGCACTCGGAAGGGCTGCCACCGGCACACCCTCGTGCGCCGTCCTCATGAAGCGCGTCCAGACTTCCACTGGCAGGCCGCCGCCGGTCGCCTTCTTGGTCGGCGAGTTGTCGTCATTGCCGAGCCAGACGCCGGTGACGAGGTTGGCGGTGTAACCGATGAACCAGGCGTCACGATAATCCTGGCTGGTGCCGGTCTTGCCGGCCGCCGGCCAGCCCGCGATCTCCGCCTTCTTGGCGGTGCCTGAGATCAGCGTCTCCCGCATCATCGTGTTCATCATGCCGACATAGCGGGGGTCGACGACCTGGTTACGCTCATCGGGCTGGCGCATGTAGAGCAGCTTGCCACTGAGCGTCCTGATCCGCGTCACGACATGCGGCGCCACCGCGAAGCCGCCATTGGCAAAGGGCGCATAGGCACCGACCAGCTCGACCACTGAGACTTCGGAGGTGCCGAGCGCGATCGAGGCGTTCGGCTCGAGCTTGGAGGAGATGCCGAGCCGGTGAGCGGTGCGCACCACGTTCTTCGGCCCGACCTCGAGGCCGAGGCGGATGGCGACCGTGTTGAGCGACATCGCCAGCGCCTGCGTCAGCGTCACCGCGCCGAAATATTCGTGGGTGTAGTTCTCGGGCCGCCAGCCCTTGACCTCGATCGGCGCGTCCTGGCGCATCGTGTCGGGCGTCAGCCCCTGTTCGAGCGCGGTGAGGTACACGAACGGCTTGAACGAGGAGCCGGGCTGGCGCTTGGCCGTGACCGCGCGGTTGTACTGGCTGTCGGAATAGTTCCGCCCGCCGACCATGGCGCGCACGGCGCCATCAGGCGTCATCGCCACCAGCGCTCCCTGGCTGACATTGAACTTGACGCTCTTGGCGGCGAGCTCGTCGATGATGGCGGCTTCGGCCACGCTCTGCAGCTTCGGATCGATCGTGGTCTCGACCTTGATGCTCTCGTCGATCTGGCCGACCAAATCGTCCAGCACCTCGCCGACCCAGTCGGCGACGTAATTGACCGTGCCGGCACCGGTGGGCTTCACGTTATAGGAGGGATGGCCGATCGATGCCTTCGCCTGCGCGTCGGTGATGAATTTCGCGTCCGCCATCGCCGCCAGCACGATTTGCGCGCGCGCTTCCGCACCCTCAGGATTGCGGTTCGGCGCGAGCCGCGAGGGCGACTTGACGAGGCCGGCGAGCATTGCGGCTTCGGCGACCGTGACGTTCTTGGCCGACTTGCCGAAATATTTCTGCGCCGCCGCCTCGACGCCATAGGCGCCCGAGCCGAAATAGACGCGGTTTAGATAGAGCTCCAGGATCTCGTTCTTGGAGTGCTTGCGCTCCAGCCAGATCGCGAGCTCCGCCTCCTGCAGCTTGCGCTGCAGGGTGCGCTCCTGGGTCAGGAACAGGTTCTTGGCAAGCTGCTGCGTCAGGGTCGAACCGCCCTGCGAGACGCCGCGATGGAGCACGTTGGTGACGAGGGCACGCGCGATGCCGACGGGATCGATGCCGAAATGCGAATAGAAGCGGCGGTCCTCGATGGCGATGAACGCCTTTGGCAGGTATGGCGGGAGGTCCTGCAGTGCGACATTGGCGCCGGCCATCTCGCCGCGCTGCGCCAGCATGCTGCCGTCGACACCGACGATCTGGATCGTCGGCGGGCGCTTGGGAATCTCCAGCGACTGGATCGGCGGCAGATGGGCGCCGACATAGATCACGACGCCGATCGCGGCGATCACGCCCCACAGGCTCAGCACGGCGCCCCAATAGACCAGGCGGCCGAGACCAAAGCCGCCGCGCGACTTTGCGCGCCGCTTGGCGCCGCTGCGGCCGGCCGGTGCCTTGCGCTCGCGCGGCGGCTCGGCGCCGGCATCCTCGCTCTTGCGCTTGGCGGATGATTTCGTCGATTTCTTCGGCTTGTCGTCGCCGCCGGGAATGCGATCGGCCGCGGTGAGGCGCAGATCGGCGAGCGCCGCGGGCAAGCCGAACAGCGGCTCCTTCCGCCCACCCTTTTTCTTTCCCCACGCCATACGCAAATACGTCCGGTCAGCCCGCCCCGCCGAGACGCTAGCGGGCGCTGTTTAAGGCCCGGTTACCCCGGCGTTAACGCGTGATTAGGAGGTGGGGCATTCGCACCCCGCAGTTCCGCTCCTTTGGTGCCGGAGCTAGGATCGTCCGCACAAAACCCGAGGAAACACACATGGGCCATATCGATCCGACCAAGGAGATCTTCGCACAATTCCGGGACGACGATCGCCCCGGCCCGATCCACATGCTCAACCTGGTGCGCCTGCGCAAGGAAGCGGCCTATCCGGACGGACGCAAGGCGAGCGGCGCGGAAGCTTACGCAGCCTATGGCCGCGAGAGCGGCCCGGTGTTCGAACGCCTCGGCGGCCGCATCGTCTGGCAGGGCAGGTTCGAGCTGATGTTGATCGGCCCCCAGGACGAGCGCTGGGACCATTGCTTCATCGCCGAATATCCTGATGTCGGAGCCTTCGTCGAGATGATCCGCGATCCCGTCTATCGCGAGGCGGTGAAGCATCGCCAGGCCGCAGTGGAGGATTCCCGGCTGATCCGGCACGCCGTGCTGCCGGTGGGAAAGAACTTTGGGGAGATACCGACGTGAACGTCATGAGGCGAATCCGCCTCCATCGTTATGGCCGGGCATAGCCGTCCGAAGGACAGCGTCGCTTCCGCTCGCCTATGACTGGACCATCAACGATCTCTCGTTCCGTCATTCCGGGGCGGCTCGAAGAGCCGAACCCGGAATCTCGAGATTCCGGGTTCGATGCTGTCGCATCGCCCCGGAATGACAGAGGGGAAACTAGCCCGACGGGCCCGAGTCCTCGATGATCGGTCCGAACAGCTCCCAGCGTTCGCCGTTGAACTTCATCATCTGCATCTGCTTGTTGACGCGATAGTCGTTCGGCCCGGTGTTGATCTTGATGCCGGGCAGCGCCAGGCTCGGCGAGTAGCCCTTGATATTGGCGGCCTGCTTCATGACGTTCTCGCGCGTCAGGTCGTCGCCGCACTGCTTCAACACCTGCACCAGCAGCTCGGCCACCGAATAGGCATAGGTGTTGATGGTGTTGAGCTTGTCGCCCTCGGGGAAATACTTGTCCATAAAGGCGAAGAAGGCCTTCACGCCCGCATCGTCTTTCCACTGGGGATCGCCGGGGTCCTTGCCGTAGTTGGTCGAGATGATGCCCTTGGAGATGTCGAGGCCGGCCGGCTTCAGGGTGGCCGACACCGGGCTCGCATTGATGTCGAGGATGTGCACCGGGGTCCAGCCGAGGTCGGCAAGCTTCTTGATTGCCTGCGCCGCGAATTTCGGCGTGGAGGCGTCATAGAACAGGTCGACGCCCATCGACTTCAGCTTGACCACTTGCGAATCGACGGTCGGGTCGGTGACCTCGTAGGAGACTTCACCGACGATCATGCTGGCGGCCTTGGCGCCGAGGCCGCTCTTGAGGCCTGCGAGATAGTCGCGGCCCATGTCGTCGTTCTGGTAGAGCACGCCGATCTTGGCGTTCGGATGATTGGCGAGGATGTATTTGGCGTAGATCCGTCCCTCGGACACGTAGTTGGGATTGTAGGCGATGGTCCAGGGATAGTTCTGGGGGTCGTTGAAGCGAGCTGCACCGGTGGAAGCAAGGAGCTGCGGGATCTTCTTGCCGTTGAGATATTTCTGCACGGCGGCGTTGGCCGCGGTTCCGATCAGTTGGAACGTGAACAGCACCTCGTCGCCCTCGACGAGCTTGCGCACCTGTTCGACCGTCTTCGGCGGCGAATAGGCGTCGTCATACTGGATCAGATTGATCTTGCGGCCGTTGATGCCGCCCTGATCGTTGATCATCTTGAAGTAGGCGGCCTGGGTCTTGCCGATATTGGCGTAGACGGAATAGGCGCCGGAGAACGGAACGGTCTGCCCGATCTTGATCTCGGTGTCGGTCGCACCGGTGTCGTATTTCTTCTGGGCGAGGGCTTGGCTGGCCGAAAACGTGACGGCGAGCGCTGCCGTGGCAGCTAGGAAGGCTCTGCGATTGTTCATGTTGGGTCGTTCCTCCTGACGGAATTTTCGGCCGACGGTCTTTTCCGTTGATTGCAACGGTCGCCATCGCTGCCGAAGATTGTGGAGGAAGGCGCCGCCGCGCGCAAGGATCGCGACGCCGCGCCGTAGCGTCTCAGGCCAAAAAGCTAGGCCAGGAGCAATGCCGCCAGCGCGACCGCCGCAGGCAGCGCCTGGACCATCAGGATGCGTGAGCTGACGGTGGCAGCGCCATAGGCGCCGGCGACGATCACGCAAAGCAGGAAGAACGCCTTGATCTGGAACGCGAAGGCCGGATTGCCGTGGACGAGAGCCCAGATCAGGCCCGCGGCGAGGAAGCCGTTGTAGAGTCCCTGATTGGCAGCCAGCACTTTCGTGATCTCGGCCTTCTCTGGCGTGTTGCGAAACACCTTCAGACCCTGCGGCTTGTCCCAGAGAAACATCTCCAGGATCAGGAAGAATACGTGCAGCGCGGCAACCAGCGCCACCAGGACATTGGCGATCAGGATCAAAGTCAGCTCCCCCAAAAGCGTCAGCTTTCGGGTGGACGTTAGCATGACCGGCATGGCAAGTGCGATGGGGCGTGTTTCGATGCAATGGTGCCGCAATGGCCAGCCGGTCAACCAAGCTCTCTGTTCGCTTCGGCCTCGATCGGCTGACGACGCCGATCGGAATCGCGCTGCTCGTCACCGATGCCGAGGGTGCGCTGCGCGCGCTCGACTGGGACGATTACGAGCACCGCATGCGCGGGCTCCTGCGCCTGCACTACGGCGCAGTCGATCTGGGCGACCAGCCGGCGCCCGCGACCACGCGGACGGCGCTGTCGGCTTATTTCGAGGGCGATCTCGGCCAGCTCTCGGGCATCGCATGGCGCATCGCCGGCACGCCGTTCCAGCAGAAGGTCTGGGCTGCGCTCGCGCAAATCCCTGCCGGCACCACCATGAGCTATGGCGCGCTCGCCGCAAGGATCGACATGCCGAAAGCGATTCGCGCCGTCGGCCATGCCAACGGCTCCAACCCCATCAGCGTGGTGCTGCCCTGCCATCGGCTGATCGGCGCCAATGGTTCGCTCGTGAAATATGGCGGCGGGCTGGAGCGGAAAAGGTGGCTGTTGCGGCATGAGGGCGTAGAGGTTTAGCGCTCTCTCCACATCGTCATTCCGGGGCGCCGCGCAGCGGCGAACCCGGAATCCATCCGGCTACACCGACGGTGCCGAGGAATAGATTCCGGGTTCGCGCTTCGCGCGCCCGGAATGACGAGTAGAGAGACCGCCGCCTCACGCCGCCGGCTGCACCGCCTTGTCGCCGGCCATCACATGGGTCAGCGCGCTCTTGATTGCGGCCTGGCGTGTCGGCGCGCTGATCTGTGCACCCAGGAGGTCCGTGACGTAGAACACGTCGCGGGCGCGCTCGCCGAAGGTCGCGACATGGGCCGAGGCGATGTTGAGGTTGAGCTTCGAGATTGCCGTGGTCAGCTCGTAGAGCAGGCCGGGGCGATCGAGGCCGGAGACCTCGATCACCGTGTAGCGGTCGGACCATTGGTTGTTGATGGTCACTTCCGGCTCGATCACGAAGGGCCGCGCCTTGCTGCGCACCGTGCGCCGCGCCACCACTTCGGGCAGGCGCAGCTTGCCTTCGAGGACGTCCTCGATCATCTCGCCGATGCGCGTGGCGCGGCGGCCTTCGTCCTCGTCGCGGTCGTATTCCCGCGAAATCGAGATCGTGTCGAGCGCGCGGCCGTCGGTGGTGGTGTAGATCTGGGCGTCGACGATGTTGGCGCCGGCCGAGGCGCAGGCGCCGGCGATGATCGAGAGCAGCCACGGATGGTCGGCCGCGAAGATCGTCAGCTCGGTGACGCCGCGCACCTCGTCGAAGCCGACATTGATCGCGAGCTTGTGGCCGGCCTGCTCGCTGGAGCGGACGAAGCGTGCGTGGCGCACCTTGCGCGGCAGCTCGACCTTGAGCCAATAGGCCGGATAGTGCCGGCCGATATAGGCATCGAGCTCGTCCTCCGGCCACTCGGCAAAGGCCATGCGGAACTCGGCATAGGCAGCCGCGAGGCGTTTGCCGCGATCGACCTCCGAGAATCCGCCGGTCAGCACCGGCTCGGTCTCGTAGTAGAGCGAGCGCAGCAGTTGGGCCTTCCAGCCGTTCCACACCCCCGGACCGACGCCGCGGATGTCGGCGGTGGTCAGGATGGTCAGCAGCTTCATCTGCTCGACCGATTGCACCACGGCGGCGAAATTCTCGATGGTCTTGCGATCCGAGAGGTCGCGCGACTGCGCGACCGTGGACATCGTCAGGTGTTCCTCGATCAGCCAGGCCACGAGTTCGGTGTCGGCCGGGCTGAAGCCGAGCCGCGGGCACAGCCGCCGAGCCACCTTGGCGCCTGCGATCGAGTGATCTTCCGGCCGGCCCTTGGCGACGTCGTGCAGCAAGGTGGCGATGTAGATCACCGCGCGATGCTCGGGCCGGGACTTGCGCATGAGGTCGCTGGCAAGGGCGAATTCCTCGACGCCGCCGCGCTCGATGTCCTGCAGGAAGCCGATGCAGCGGATCAGATGCTCATCGACGGTGTAGTGATGATACATGTTGAACTGCATCATCGAGACGATCTTGCCGAAGGCGCGGATGAAATGGCCGAGCACGCCGGTCTCGTTCATCCGCCGCAGCACGATCTCGGCATTGTCCGAGGTCAGGATCTCCATAAACAGCCGGTTGGCCTCGGGATTTTCGCGAAGCTGCGCGTTGATCAGGCTCAGCGACCGCGTCACGTCGCGCATCGCATCCGGATGGAAGGCGAGGTTGTTCTTCTGGGCCAGGCGGAAGATACGGATCAGATTGACCGGATCGTGCTTGAAGACGTCGGGCGCTGCGACGTTGATGCGGTTGTTGTCGACGATGAAGTCGTCGCTGTCAGGGACGCGCCGCTTCGCCGCGGTCGGCCGCAGCCGCGCCATCATCCGGCTCAGGACCGGGGCGGGCTTGGCCTGCTGGTCCTCGAGCTTGGCGCAGAGAATGGCGGTGAGGTTGCCGACCTCCTTGGCGACCAGGAAGTAGTGCTTCATGAAGCGCTCGACGTCCTGCATGCCGGGATGCGAGGTGTAGCCGAGCCGCACTGCGATCTCGCGCTGGAGGTCGAAGGAGAGGCGCTCTTCGGCGCGGCCGGAATAGAAATGCAGATTGCAGCGCACCGACCAGAGGAAGTCGGCGCAGCGGCGGAAGGTGCGATATTCCTGTGCGTCGAACACGCCGCGCCCGACCAGCTCGTGGGTGTCGCGCACGCGGTAGACGTATTTGGCGATCCAGAACAGCGTGTGCAAGTCGCGCAGCGCCCCCTTGCCGTCCTTGACGTTGGGCTCGACCAGATAGCGCGACTGGCCGCCGCGGCGGTGCCGTTCCTCGCGCTCGGCAAGCTTGGCGGTCACGAATTCGGACGCGGTGCCTTGCACGACTTCCTTGTCGAAGCG
Source organism: Bradyrhizobium sp. NDS-1 (assembly GCF_032918005.1). Classification (NCBI taxonomy): domain Bacteria; kingdom Pseudomonadati; phylum Pseudomonadota; class Alphaproteobacteria; order Hyphomicrobiales; family Nitrobacteraceae; genus Bradyrhizobium; species Bradyrhizobium sp. NDS-1. The sequence continues at coordinate 7,576,900 of NZ_CP136628.1, read as the reverse complement.
CTCGACCAATTCGTCATAGAGCGGCTTGTCGCCGGTCAGGAAGCGCGTCTCCAGGATCGCGGTGCGGATGGTCATGTCGCCGCGCGCCTGCCGGATCGACTCGTCGACCGAGCGCGTGGCGTGGCCGACCTTCAGCCCCATGTCCCAGAGGCAATAGAGGATGGCTTCGGCGACCTGCTCGCCCCAGGCGGTCTGCTTGTAGGGCAGGATGAACAGGAGATCGATGTCGGATTCGGGCGCCATCAGACCGCGGCCATAGCCGCCGGTCGCGACCACCGCCATGCGCTCGGCGCCGCTCGGGATCGGCGAGCGGTAGAGATGACGGGTTGCCGCCGAATAGAGGATGCGGATGATCTCGTCCTGGACGTGACACAGCCGCTCGGCGCAGCGGCGGCCGTGGCGGTCCTTCAGAAGGATTTGCTGCGCCGCGGCGCGTGCGGCGATCAGCTCGGCCTTGAGCAATTGCGCCATGGCGGTGCGGAACGCGTCTTCGCGTCCCTGATGCTTTTCGGCAAGCGCATCGACCGCTGCGGTGATCCGCGCCGTGTCGAAACGATCGTCCACCTCGGTCCTGTGCTCAGTCGCGACGCTGTCCATGCCTCACCGGATATAAGAGGTGACAGGCGCTGTCACCCGCCATTCTCTGGCAATAGTCGTTCCATGCTGGAAAGCTGCGGCTTTGGGCAAATCTGTTCTCGGCGGGTCCGCCTCGGAGGGGCGGATTTTCTCGTTGATTTCTAGATTTAACTCCTTGAAAAGCAATGAAATTTTGGAGGAGGCTGGGCATGACCATGGTCACACGACGTATTCTGCTGGCGGGGGCAATGGCACTCGCAATCACCCCTGCGGCGCGGGCGGCCGATTCACTCAAGGAAATCCGCATTGACTGGGCGACTTACAATCCGGTCTCGATGGTCCTGAAGCAGAAGGGGCTGCTCGAGAAGGAGTTCGCCAAGGACGGGATCACTGTCACCTGGGTGCAGTCGGCCGGCTCCAACAAGGCGCTCGAATTCCTCAATGCGGGCTCGATCGATTTCGGCTCGACCGCGGGCTCGGCGGCGCTGGTGGCGAAGATCAACGGCAACCCGATCAAGTCAATCTACGTCTATTCGCGTCCCGAATGGACCGCGCTGGTGACGGGCAAGGACTCCAAGATTGCAAGCGTGGCTGATCTCAAGGGCAAGCGCGTTGCGGTGACGCGCGGCACCGATCCGCACATCTTCCTGGTGCGCGCGCTGCTCGGCGCCGGCTTGACCGAGAAGGACATCACGCCGGTTCTGCTCCAGCATGCCGACGGCAAGACCGCGCTGATCCGCGGTGACGTCGATGCCTGGGCCGGCCTCGATCCGATGATGGCGCAGGCCGAGGTCGAGGAAGGCGCAAAGCTGTTCTACCGCAAGGCCGACGCCAACACCTGGGGCATCCTCAATGTGCGCGAGCAGTTCTTGAAGGACCATCCGGATGCGGCCCGCCGCGTGCTCGCCGTCTATGAAGAGGCGCGCAAGTATTCACTGGCGAATTACGACGAGCTGAAGAAGACCTTCATCGCGGTCACAAAGCTGCCCGAGGCCGTCGTCGACAAGCAGCTCAAGGAGCGCACCGAGCTCACCCATAGCCGCATCGGCGCGCCCCAGCGCGAGTCGATCCTCGCCGCCGGTCTCGCACTCCAGCAAGCCGGCGTCGTCGATGCCAAGGTCGACGTGAAGGCAACGCTGGACACCCTGCTCGACGACCAGGTCCCGCTGCCGACGAATTGATCGGCGTGTAGGCGAGCGCGCCGTTGGATCTCGCTGTCGTCCCGGGGCGCGTAGCGAACCCGGGACCCAATCACGGGGCGCGGTTTTGCGCGAAGACGGGCACTTCGAGTCCCCGTAACCAACATCATCCTGTGGTTATGGACCCCGGATCTGCGCTTCGCTTGTCCGGGGCGACGACCGAGAACGTCGCGCGCCCTTGCATTAGCTCCTCAGACGCGCTTGCTAGGGTCATGATCTCCGACGCGCCAGTCCTGCAACAGACCTCGGAACCGGCCGAGAGCACCGCTGCGCCCTCGCGGCTGTCGCGTTACGCGCGGCCGCTGCTTGGGATCTTGCTGCCGCTCACGCTCGCGCTCGGATGGGAACTCGTGGTGTGGCTCGGCTGGTCCAACGGCCGGCTGGTGCCGCCGCCCTCGCGCATCTTTGCCACCATTGCCGAGCTCGCCCGTTCAGGCGAGCTGGTACGCCACATCGCCGCAACGCTGTGGCGGGTCGGGCTCGGTTTCGCCTTCGGTGTCGTCGCGGGCACGCTGCTGGGGGCAGTCTCCGGCTATTGGTCGCTGGCGCGGCGGCTGTTCGATCCAACCGTGCAGGCTCTGCGCGCGATCCCGTCCCTCGCCTGGGTGCCGCTATTCATCCTCTGGCTCGGGATCTTCGAGACATCGAAGGTCGCGCTGATCGCGGTCGGCGTGTTCTTCCCGGTCTATCTCGGCGTGATGGGCGCGATCCTGTCCGTCGACCGCAAGATCGTGGAGGTCGGTCGCACCTTCCGCCTGTCCGGCCCGGCGATGATCCGCCGCATCCTGTTGCCCGCCGTGTTGCCGGCCTATGTCGTGTCCTTGCGCGTCGGACTTGGCCTCGGCTGGATGTTCGTGGTCGCGGCCGAGCTGATCGGCGCCTCCGAGGGCCTCGGCTATCTCCTGCTTGATGGCCAGCAGCTCGGCAAGCCGGCGCAGATCCTGGCAGCGATCGTGATCTTCGCCATTCTCGGCAAGCTCACGGATTGGCTCATCGAGGTCGCGAGCGCGCCCTTCCTGCGCTGGCAGGACGCCTTCGTCGGCGCGAAGGGAGCTTAAAGGCGATGCTGGCGCTCGACCGGGTCAGCAAGACCTATCCCAACGGCGTGCAGGCGCTGGCGCGCTTCTCCGCCGAGATCAGGCAAGGCGAGATCGTCGCCATCATCGGCGGCTCAGGCTGCGGCAAATCAACGTTGCTCCGCGCCATCGCCGGTCTCGATCGTGCCAGCTCGGGCGCCGTGACGCTCGACAATGAGGCGATCACTTCGCCCCATGCCAAGATCGGCATCATCTTCCAGGAGCCGCGGCTGCTGCCCTGGCTCAGCGTCGCCGACAACATCGGCTTTGGCCTCGCCGATCTGCCCACGGCCGAGCGGAACGAGAAGGTGGCGCGTGCGCTCGAGCGCGTCGGGCTGGCCGAGAAGGCGCAGGCCTGGCCGCGCGAGCTCTCCGGCGGGCAGGCGCAGCGCGTCGCGATCGCCCGCGCACTGGTGCCGCAGCCGGAGGTGCTCTTGCTCGACGAGCCGTTCTCGGCGCTCGACGCCTTCACTCGCAGGGACCTTCAGGATCATCTGCTCGACCTCTGGGCGGACACGCGGCCGACGCTCATCCTCGTCACCCATGACGTCGACGAGGCCGTGGTGCTGGCCGATCGCGTCCTGGTGATGCGGCCGCGGCCGGGCCGGCTGTTCGACCAGATCGAGATCAATCTCGGTCGTCCGCGCGACCGCAATTCGTCGTTGTTCGAGAATTTCAAGCGAAGTGTGCTGACGTCACTCGACCGTTCGCTCGACCGAAGCGTGCCCGACCGTGACGCAACCCAGGGTCCCGGTCAGGCCATGTGGTGGTGACAATTTCTCGCCGAGCCGGTACATCGAAGGGCGAATTGTCCGGGAGAGAACGAACATGGACGCTGCAGAGCTGCGCCAGATGCAGGCTCCGATCAAGGAGCGCTACAAGACCGACCCCAAGACCGCGCTGATCACGCTGAAGGCCAAGGGCTCCACCGATGGCGAAGGCATCGCCTGCAAGGTCGAGACCGGCCGCGCCATCGCAATGGCGGGACTGCATCCGGCGACGGGCGGGTCCGGCCTCGAGCTCTGCTCCGGAGACATGCTGCTCGAAGCCTTGGTCGCCTGCGCCGGTGTCACGCTGAAATCGGTTGCGACCGCGATCGAGGTGCCGCTCAAGACCGGCAACGTCTATGCCGAGGGCGATCTCGATTTCCGCGGCACGCTCGGCGTCGACAAGGAGACGCCGGTCGGCTTCGCGGAGATCCGTCTGCGGTTCGAGGTCGACACCGACGCGCCGCAGGACAAGCTCGATCTCCTGCTCAAGCTGACCGAGCGTTATTGTGTGGTCTATCAGACCATCAAGAACGGCCCGAAGGTCTCGGTGTCGATGCAGCGGATGTGACTCTGTGTACCCTCCCCTGGAGGGGGAGGGTGGATCGCGCGCAGCGCGAGCGGGGTGGGGTGATCTCTCCACGTCGCACACTGTTCGTGTCGAGAGATCACCTCACCCCGCTGCGCATTTCGCTTCGCTCCATGCACAGCGACCCTCCCCCTCCAGGGGAGGGTAAGAAGAAAAAATGTCCCTCGACCTTCACTTCCTTCTCTTCCTCCTCCTGCGCATGGCGATTGCGGCGGCGTTCGTCGTGACGGCGTCGATCATCACCGAACGCACCGGACCGGTGATCGGCGCGCTGGTGGCGACCCTGCCGGTGTCGGCCGGTCCCTCCTACGTCTTCCTCGCGCTCGACCATGACGCCGCCTTCATCGCGCAGGGTGCGCTGGCGAGCCTGCCGGTCAACGCGGCAACCATCTTCATGTGTGTCGCTTATGTCGTGCTGGCGCAACGGCACAGTCTTCTGGTGAGTTGTGGCGGCGCGGTCGCGATCTGGATCGTGCTTGCTTCGATCATCCGTCAGTTCGACTGGTCGCTCACCGCCGGACTGGCCGCGAATCTGATCGCCTTCGGCATCTGCATTCCGCTCCTGGCCGGCTATCGCCATGTGAAAATGCCGCTGGTGACGCGCCGCTGGTACGACGTTCCGATGCGGGCCGCATTGGTCGCGACGCTCGTCGCGATCGTGGTCTCGACCTCGGGCTGGGTCGGTCCCCGTATCAGCGGCATCATCGCGCTGTATCCGGTCGTGTTCACCAGCATCATGGTGATTCTGCATCCGCGGATCGGCGGCCCGCCGACCGCCGCGGTGCTCGCCAACTCAGCGTGGGGCCTGCTCGGGTTTGGTACTGCAATCGCAGTCTTGCACGTCGGGGTGGCGTCGTTCGGCTCTGCCGTCGGTCTGTGCCTCGCGCTCGGTACCTGCATCGCATGGAACCTGACGCTGTGGGGGATCGGCCGGCGTGCGATGCACAAGGCGCGAGAGCCGTGAGACTACGGATTAGCGCGACATGGCGTCGCGACATTGCAGTAAGCTCAATTCACGCCAGTCAAATTCGAAGCGCCTTCTCAAGCCGTTGAATGAGAGCGTCATTTCGAGTTTTGCCGTTTTCTTGGATCGAGCGTCGATGTGATGACGGGGACAGGCCCGTCGATCCTTCACCGAATTCCGACAGTTCTATTAGAACTTTCTTCGCGCTTCTCACCTATGAATGGCCGAGGTACCCGCTTCCGCAGCCGTCGGCGCGAACTCGTCCGAGCTGCATCCGAATGCAGGGACTCGCGGGAATTGTAGATTTGAATACGGCTGTGTCGCCGCAACGGTTACTTCCCCTACGAGCTGTCCTCGTAATTTTGAGATGGAGATTCTTTGATGTTCGGTCGCAAGCCCCAGATTGATGCACAAGCACGGCTCGATGCGATCGGCCGCTCCCAGGCCATGATTGAATTCAATCTGGATGGTACGATCGTCACGGCCAACAAGAACTTCCTCGACGCCCTCGGCTATCGGCTCGACGAGATTCAGGGCAAGCATCACTCCATGTTCGTGCCGGCCGAGCAGCGCGACACCGCCGAGTACAAGGCGTTCTGGGCTGCATTGAACCGTGGCGAGTACCAGGCGCGCGAGTTCAAGCGGATCGCGAAGGATGGCCGCGAGGTCTGGATCGAAGCATCCTACAATCCGGTGCTCGACGGCAACGGCAAGACGGTGATGGTCGCCAAGATTGCGACCGACATCACCGCGAAGAAGATCCGGAGCATGACGGATGCATCGAAGATCGCCGCCATCGGCCGTGCCCAGGCCGTCATCGAATTCAGGCTCGACGGCACCATCGTCACGGCCAACGAGAATTTCTGCAAGACGCTGGGCTATTCGCTTGCCGAGATCGAGGGCAAGCACCACAGCCTGTTCGTCGCCCAGGCCGACCGCGACGGTGCGGCCTATCGCGAGTTCTGGGCCGCGCTCAACCGCGGCGAATACCAGACTGGCGAGTACAAGCGCATCGGCAAGGGCGGTCGCGAGGTGTGGATCATCGCCTCCTACACGCCGCTGATCGACGAGACCGGCAAGCCGTATGGCGTCGTCAAGTTCGCGACCGACGTCACCGCGGAGAAGCTGAAGAACGCCGATCTCGCCGGTCAGATTGCAGCTATCGACAAGGCCCAGGCTGTGATCGAGTTCAACATGGACGGCACGATCATCACCGCGAATGCGAATTTCCTCGGCACGCTCGGCTATTCGCTGCCCGAGATCAAGGGCAAGCATCACAGCATGTTCGTTGAGCCCGGCGAGCGCGATGGCTCCGCCTATCGCGAGTTCTGGGCCGCGCTCAACCGCGGTCAGTACCAGGCGGCCGAATACAAGCGCATCGGCAAGGGCGGCAAGGAAGTCTATATTCAGGCCTCCTACAACCCGATCTTCGATCTCAACGGCAAGCCGTTCAAGGTCGTCAAATATGCAACCGATACGACCAGGCAGGTGCTGGTCCGCATGGGCAACGAGCGCGTCCGCGGCATGATGGAATCGGTCGCCGCGGGCTCCGAGGAGCTGAACGCCTCGGTGCGCGAGATCTCCGAGGCCATGACCAAGTCGCGCGAGACCGCCATGAGTGCGGTGGATCAGGTCGCTTCCGCCGACGCTCAGGCCCAGCGCCTGACCGAGGCCGCGCAGTCGATGAGCGGTATCGTCGAGATGATCAACAGCATCACCGGCCAGATCAACCTGCTGGCGCTCAATGCTACGATCGAATCCGCTCGTGCCGGCGAAGCCGGCCGCGGCTTTGCCGTGGTCGCCTCCGAAGTGAAGAGCCTCGCCAACCAGGCCAAGCAGGCCACGGACAAGATCGGCCAGGAGATCGGCAGCCTCAACGGCATCTCCGGCGACGTCGTCAGCGCGCTCGGCTCGATCAAGCAGGCGATCACCAGCGTCAGCGAATACGTGACCTCGACCGCCGCCGCCGTCGAGGAGCAGAGCACGGTGACGAACGAGATGTCGAACAGCATGCAGCGCGCCGCCGCGGAGGCCGCTGCAATCGCGGCAAGGGCGTAGTTCGAATCATAGGGCGGGCAAAGGCGCGCTCTTCGCGCGCCGTGCCCTCTATCCGCGAATTCGACGTTGCAGGGTGGGCACGCTCCGCTTTGCAGACCCTACGGTACTATCACGGCTTCGGCAGCTTCGCCTTGAGCGCATACAGTGCATCCAGCGCCTCGCGCGGCGACATCTCGTCGGGGTGCAGCGCCTTCACGGCTTCCAGCAACAACTCGGCTTCGCTCGGCGGCGCGGCTTCTGCGGCGGCGCGCGAGGGCACGGCGAACAGCGGCAGATCGTCCACCAGCGCGCGCGCGGTCTGGCCGCGATCCTGCGCCTCGAGCTTGGAGAGCACCGATTTCGCGCGCGTGATCACGGCGGGCGGCAGGCCGGCCAGTTTTGCCACCTGGATGCCGTAGGAGCGGTCGGCCGAGCCCGGCAGCACCTCGTGCAGGAACACGACATTGCCCTGCCACTCCTTCACCCGCACCGTGGCGTTGAACATCCGAGGCAGCTTGGCGGAGAGCGCAGTCAACTCGTGATAATGCGTGGCGAACAGGGTGCGGCAGCGGTTGCTCTCGTGCAGATGCTCGATCGCGGCCCAGGCGATCGAGAGGCCGTCGAACGTCGCGGTGCCGCGGCCGATCTCGTCGAGGATCACGAGCGAGCGCTCGCCCGCCTGGTTCAGGATCGCCGCGGTCTCGACCATCTCGACCATGAAGGTGGAGCGCCCGCGGGCGAGGTCGTCGGCGGCGCCGACGCGCGAGAACAGGCGGTCGATGATGCCGATCCGCGCACGTGTTGCCGGCACGAAGCTGCCGATCTGGGCCAGCAGCGCAATCAGCGCGTTCTGGCGCAGGAAAGTCGATTTACCGGCCATGTTGGGTCCGGTGAGCAACCAGAGCTGGCCGGATTTTTGCGCAGGGCCTGGCGACAGATCGCAGGCATTGGCGATGAACGGTTCGCCATTGCGCTTGAGCGCCTGCTCTACGACCGGATGGCGGCCGGCTTCGATCGCAAAGCCGAGCGAGGTGTCCACCTCGGGCCGCACATAATTCTCGTCGACCGCGAGCTTGGCGAGCGAGGTCGCGACATCGAGAAGCGCAAAGCCTTGCGCCGCGGCACGCAGGTCATCGCTGATCGCGAGCGCCTTGGCCGAGAGCCTCTCGAAGATCTCGAGCTCAAGCCCGAGCGCGCGGTCGCCGGCATTGGCGATCTTGGCCTCGATCTCGCCGAGCTCCGATGTCGTGAAGCGCACCTGCCCCGCCAGCGTCTGGCGATGGATGAAGGTCGCGTTCAGCGGCGCTGACATCAGCTTGTCGCCGTGCTGCGCGGTGACCTCGACGAAATAGCCGAGCACGTTGTTGTGCCGGATCTTCAGGCCCTTGACGCCCGTGCTATCGGCGTAGCGCGCCTGCATCGAGGCGACGACGAGGCGCGAGGCGTCGCGCAGATTTCGTGCTTCGTCCAGCGCCGGCTCGTAGCCCTGTCGCACGAAGCCGCCGTCGCGCTTGATCAGCGGCAGTTGTTCGTCGAGCGCACTGGCGAATTCCGCCGCGAGCTCGCGCGAGGGCCTTTGCAGCGCCGCCATCACCAAAGCGATCTCCTGCGGCGGTTGGTCGAGCTCGCCAAGCCGCGCCAGCACCTGGTCGGCGGCGATGATGCCGTCGCGGATGCCGGCGAGGTCGCGCGGGCCGCCGCGCCCGACAGAGAGCCGCGCCAGCGCACGCGACATGTCGGGCGCGCTGCGCAGGATGCTGCGGACGTCTTCGCGCGCGGCGGGATCGGCGACGAAGGCCGTGACGGCATCGAGCCGCCTTGCGATCGCCGTCGCATCCGTCAGCGGCGCCGCCAGCCGCTGGGCGAGCAGGCGCGAGCCCGCCGAGGTCACCGTGCAGTCGATCGCATCGAGCAGCGAGCCGCGGCGTTCGCCCGCGAGCGTCCGCGTCAGCTCGAGATTGGCACGGGTCGCCGGATCGATCGCCATGGTCGCGCCGGAGGCCTCGCGCGCGGGCGGCGACAGCGGCGGATGCTTGCCGACCTGGGTTCGGTCGACATAGGTGACGGCGGCGGCCGCGGCGGTGGCTTCCAGGCGCGTGAGCTGGGAGAGCCCGTCCATGGTTGCGACGGCAAAGTAGTCGCACAGCCGTTTCTCGGCGGTGGCGCCGTCGAAGACGTCGCGGGTCAGCGGCGTCACCGCCGGCAGCTCGCGCAGGGTCTGTCCGAGCTCGTTGTCGTTGTAGAGTGCGTCGGTGACGATCGCCTCGTTCGGGTTGATGCGCGCCAGCGTCGCGGCAAGCTCGCCGCCCGCTACTTCCGTCACCATGAATTCAGCGGTCGAGATGTCGATCCAGGCGAGACCGAAGCGGTCGCCGCCGGCAGAGGACCGCGCCCGCGCGATCGCCAGCAGGTAATTGTTGGCGCGCGCATCGAGCAGCGTGTCCTCGGTCAGCGTGCCCGGCGTGACCAGCCGCACCACGCCGCGGCGGACCACGCTCTTGTTGCCGCGCGCCTTGGCCGCCGCGGGATCCTCGGTCTGCTCGCACACCGCGACGCGATGGCCGGCCGAGATCAGGCGATGCAGATAGTCCTCGGAGCGCTCGACTGGCACGCCGCACATCGGGATGTCGGCGCCCTGATGCTTGCCGCGCTTGGTCAGCACGATGCCGAGCGTCCTGGAGGCGATTTCGGCGTCCTCAAAGAACAATTCGTAGAAATCGCCCATCCGGTAGAACAGCAAGAGGCCCTGATGCGCCGCCTTGATCTCCAGGTACTGTTCCATCATCGGCGTGACGCGCGCTTCCGCTGGCGGCGCGGGCGCTTCGTCGGGGGGCGGAACGGGTATCGGCTGTTGCATCGTCATGGGCGGCGCAACCTACAAAATTTCGGCACCTGCTCCTATCGGTTTGGCCGGGAGGAGCGGGTTTTCCACGTTGTCCGCATTGCGGCATGCGCTGGAAGCGCGCACACCCCTCGGAACACGCGCGCATCGGTCAATTGACCTGCCGCGGGCGCCCTCCTAAAACTCCGCCGACATTGAAGAAATTGAGCCGAACCGCGGCATTCAGGGAGAACAACGATGCGTGACGTCTTTATCTGCGATGCCGTGCGGACCCCGATTGGACGCTTCGGCGGCTCGCTCGCCAAGGTGCGCGCCGACGATCTCGCCGCCGCCCCGATCAAGGCGCTGATGGCCAGGCACCCCAGCCTCGACTGGGCGCAGGTGGACGAAGTCTTTTTCGGCTGCGCCAACCAGGCCGGCGAGGACAATCGCAACGTTGCGCGCATGGCGCTCCTGCTCGCGGGCCTCCCGGATTCGGTTCCCGGCCAGACCCTGAACCGCCTCTGTGCCTCCGGCCTTGATGCGGTCGGCGCGGCCGGCCGCGCCATCCGCTCCGGCGAGATCGAGCTCGCCATCGCCGGTGGCGTCGAGTCGATGACCCGCGCGCCCTTCGTGATGGGCAAGGCGCAAGAGGCCTTCTCGCGCTCGGCCGAGATCTTCGATACCACGATCGGCTGGCGCTTTATCAATCCGCTGCTCAAGGCGCAGTACGGCGTCGATGCCATGCCCGAGACCGGCGAGAACGTCGCCGAGGAATTCCAGGTCTCGCGCGCCGACCAGGACGCCTTCGCCATCCGCTCGCAGCAGCGGGCAGGTGCCGCGATCGCAGCCGGCTATTTTGCCGAAGAAATCATCCCGATCACCATTCCCGGTGGCAAGGCGGGCCCCATCACCATCGACAAGGACGAGCATCCGCGTCCCGAGACCACTCTGGAGGGCCTCGCCAAGCTGAAGCCGATCGTGCGCAATCCCGGCACGGTGACCGCCGGCAACGCCTCCGGCGTCAATGACGGCGCTGCCGCGATGATCCTGGCTTCGGAAGCAGCAGTGAAGAAGCATGGTCTAACGCCCCGCGCGCGCATCCTCGGCCTTGCTTCCGCCGGCGTGCCGCCGCGCATCATGGGCATCGGCCCGGTGCCGGCGACCCGCAAGCTGATGGAGCGGCTCGGCAAGAAGATCAGCGATTTCGACCTGATCGAGCTGAATGAAGCCTTCGCCTCGCAGGGCATTGCCTGCATGCGCCAGCTCGGCGTGTCCGACGATGCCGACTACGTCAATCCGCATGGCGGCGCCATCGCCCTCGGCCATCCGCTCGGCATGAGCGGCGCGCGCCTGGCGCTCACCGCCGTGCACGGCATGGAGAAGCGCGGCGGCGAGCTTGCGCTCGCCACCATGTGCGTCGGCGTCGGCCAGGGCGTCGCGGTCGCCATCGAGAAGCTGAACTGACGGTCCACAAAGTGGACCGTCATCCCGGAGCCGCTCGTCAGAGCGGAATCCCGGATCTCGAGTTTCCGGGGTCAGCCCTGCGGCTGCCCCGGAATGACAGCTTGGGGCTCCGAAACCCGCTTCCCCCAATTAGTTATATCCTATAATGATTGGCGGAAGCGTTGACCGGCCGGACCACAATGGCCGGGGAGGAGTTCGCCAATGACGTTCATCTATCCCACCGACAGCAACAAGGCGCATCCGCTGCCGCTGTCGCCCGAATACAAGAGCTCGATCAAGCGCGCGCCGAACAAGCCGCTGATCCCGATGCGCCATACATTGTCGGAATTGACCGGGCCCGTGTACGGCCACGAGACCGTTCGCGAGGGCGACAACGATCTCACCCGCCAGCACAGCGGCGAGCCGCTCGGCGAGCGCATCATCGTCCACGGCCATGTGCGTGACGAGGACGGCCGGGGCGTACCGAACTCATTGGTCGAGATCTGGCAGGCCAATTCCTGCGGCCGCTACGTTCACGTCCGCGACCAGCATCCGGCGCCGCTCGATCCCAATTTTACGGGTGCCGGCCGCACCGTGAGCGATGCGGCCGGCTACTACCGCTTCGTCAGCATCAAGCCGGGCGCCTATCCCTGGGGCAACCATCACAACGCCTGGCGGCCTGCGCATATCCATCTGTCGGTCTTCGGTCATTCCTTCGTCTCGCGCCTCGTGACGCAGATGTACTTCCCGAACGATCCGCTGTTCCCGTTCGACCCGATCTTCAACTCGGTGCCGGACGAGAAGGCGCGGGCGCGGATGGTCTCCTCGTTCGACCTCGAGAACACGCAGCCTGAATGGGCGCTGTGCTACCGCTTCGACATCGTGCTGCGCGGCAAGAACGCCACGCCCATGGAGAACAGTTAAGTGCAAGATTCTGTGAAACCCAACGGGATCACCCCATCGCAGACCGTCGGTCCGTTCTTCAAGTACGGCCTGACGCCCAATGGCGAGTACGCCTGGAACGACGCGTTCACCAGCTCGACATTGACCCCCGATGTCACCGGCGAGCGCGTTCGGATCGAAGGCCGGGTGTTCGACGGCGACGGCGTTGCGGTGCCGGATTGCATGCTGGAGATCTGGCAGGCGGACGCGCAAGGCCGCTTCGCCGACCTGCAGGACAGGCGCGCGTTACCGAATGCGAGTTTCCGCGGCTTTGCCCGTTGCGGCACCGACAAGGACGGCAACTACGCTTTCGAAACCATCAAGCCGGGCGCGGTGCCGGATCCCGACGGCAAGCCGCAGGCGCCGCACGTCCTGCTGGCGGTGTTCGGTCGCGGCATGCTGCGGCATCTTTACACCCGCATCTATTTCAGCGACGAGGCCGGCAACGCAGCCGACCCCGTGTTGGCGCTGGTGCCCACTGAGCGGCGCGCTACGCTGACCGCCGTGCGGGATGCCGGCAAGCCGGTCTACCGGCTCGATCTGCGGTTGCAGGGCGACAACGAGACGGTGTTCTTCGACGTGTGAAGGCGCTGCGTGCCGAAGAAGTATTGCTCTTCGGCACGCCTTTCTCCGTCCCCTCGCATCAAGCCGACGCGCGGCGGGGCGGAATGGACTGTCTTGCAGGCCTGTGCGTCAGCTCTACTGACTCAAATTCCGATAGTATTAGGCTCGACTTCCGCAATTATGCGGGCTCCAGGCGGTGCAATTCGACCGCAAAGCAATCCCGTATTTACCGTGTTCGTCTAGGGTGGCTCCAGTTTTGACGCCGGTCCTGGATTGTTTTCATGAAATTTCGTCTGTCGTTATCGTCTGCGATCATCGCATTCGGCATCGTTCTTGCCGTCGGTTTTGCCGCCGTGGTTTCGACCAGCCTGTATGCCTTGAAAGAGCTCAAGGTCGGCGGTCCGCTCTACTCCGACATCAAGCTGGGCAACGACCTCATCGCGGACATTCTGCCGCCGCCGGAATATGTCATCGAGGCCTATCTCGAGGCGACCCTGGCCATGCGCGAGCCGGACCAGCTGGCGGCCCATGGCGAACGCCTGATCCAGCTCCGCAAGGATTACGACGAACGCAAGGCATTCTGGGTCTCCTCCAGCCTCTCGGCCGACCTGAAGACAGCGCTGGTGTCGAAATCCGACGCCGAGGTGCAGAAGTTCTGGAAGGCGTCCGACCAGCTCCTGCTGGCCCTCAAGGCCAAGGACGCGGCTGCGTCCGAACGCATCTATGCCCAGCTCAAGGACGCCTACACCGCGCATCGCGCCGTGATCGACAGCATCGTCGAGAGCGCCAACAAGCAGAATGCCGCCATGGAGAAGCTCGCCGCCGACCGCGACAGCGCGATGCTTTGGATCCTCCTCGGCGTCTCCGCTGCCGTCCTGGCATTCATTGCCGCGGGCCTGCTCGGCGTTGCCTTCGGCGTGATGCGGCCGATCGTGCGCATGACGGACACGATGCAGAAGCTGGCGACCGGCGATCTCGCCGCCGACATTCCATTCGCCCACCGCCAGGACGAGGTCGGCTCGATGGCGGGTGCGCTTGTGGTGTTCAAGCAGTCGGCAGTCGAGAATTCCCGGCTGCGCGAGGAGCAATTGCGGCAGGAGCAGGAGGCGGCGCTTGCCAAGCGCTCGGCCCTGCACCAGATGGCAGAGACCGTCGAGCGCGAGACCGGCCGCTCGGTCGACACCGCGAGCGCGGCGAGCCATGGCGTGGAGCGGGCTGCTACCAGCCTGTCCGAGATCGCAAGTTCGCTCTCCGCGCAGTCGCAGGCCGTCGCCGCGGCCTCCACCCAGGCCCTGGGCAGCTCGCAGACCGTCTCGGCCGCGGCTGAAGAGTTGAGCGCCTCGATCCGCGAGATCGCGAGCCAGGTCGCGCGGACCAGCACGGTCACGAAATCCGCGGTCGCCGGCCGCGAGCAGGCGCGCTCGACCATCCAGGCGCTGGCCGGATCGGTCAAGAAGATCGCCGAGGTCTCCGATCTCATTGGCGGCATCGCCGGCCAGACCAACCTGCTGGCGCTCAACGCCACGATCGAGGCGGCGCGCGCCGGCGAGGCCGGTCGCGGCTTCGCCGTGGTCGCCGCCGAGGTAAAGTCCCTGTCGGACCAGACCGCCAAATCCACCGAGGAGATCACGCGGCTGATTACCGAGATCCAGGCTTCGACGCAGGCTGCGGTCGATGCCGTCGAGACGATGGGAGGGCACATCGTCGAGATCGATGGCGTGGCGACCTCGGTTGCCGCCGCGATGGAAGAGCAGGACGCCGCGACGCGGGAGATCACGCGGTCGATTTCCGAATCGGCGTCCGCGGCGAAGGAAGTCTCGGCCAAGATCGGCAATGTCAGCCGCGACGCCGCGTCCGTGAACGAGCGCGCCGCGGAGGTCAGGCAGGCGATTGCCGGCATGACGGCCAATCTCGAACAGCTACGGTCGGTCGTGGTCAGGACCGTGCGCGACTCGACCGCGGCAGCCTGAGCCCGGCGGTATTTCGGCCGCTAGTGCCTTGGGGGTGTGATCGTGCAGTATGGCGCGGGACAGGGGCATCGTGGTTCATGACATCTCCACAATTGCCGGCGGTCGTTGAGCCCGCCCGATTGACGGCCGCGCTGCGCCGGGGCGGTGTGCTGGACGCTGGCGCGGTGCGCGAGGTGAAGGTGCTGCACCAGCGCGACACCGTCGTGTCGCACATCATCCGGCTCGGCCTGCGCTATGTCGGCGAATCCACCGGCGCCCCGCAATCGCTGATCCTGAAGACCGCCAATCCCGCGTTCGCCGCGAAGCTTGCCAATGGCGGCCGGCGCGAGGTGGAATACTACACCCAACTCGCGACGAGCATGCCGTCCGGGCTCGTGCCCGGCTGCTTCGACGGACATTTCGATGAGGGCAGCCTAGCCTGGCATCTTCTGCTCGAGGATCTCACCGACAGCCACGACGTCGCGGCGGCTTGGCCCCTGCCTCCGTCGCGCGAGCAGGCTATTGCGGTCGTGACGACGCTCGCACGCTGGCACGCGTCGTGGTGGGACCATCCGAGCCTCGGCGACACCGTCGGCACCTTTGCAAGCCCCGAAGACGGCGCGGAGCGCATGGAGACGTTCGCGGGGCATTACGACCGCTTTGCCGATTCGCTCGGTGACCGTCTCAGCGAGGAGCGGCGTACGCTCTATCGTCGCCTGATCGATCAGTCGGAGCGGCTGTCCCAGCGTTACCACTCACGCCGTCACCTCAGCATCACCCATGGCGATGCCCATGTCTGGAACTTCCTGCTGCCGCGCGCGGGCGTAGCCGATACCGTCCGGATCTTCGATTTCGATCTGTGGAGCATCAACGTTCCGACCCACGACCTCGCCTACATGATCGCGATGCACTGGTATCCGGAGCGCCGGCAATCGCTCGAGCGCTTGCTGCTCAATCTCTATCATGACGCTCTGATCGAGAGCGGAATCACCGGCTACACGCGCGGTGCGCTCGATCGCGATTATCGCTGGGCCGTGCTGTGGCAGATCACGCGGCCGGTCTGGCAGTGGAGCATCAACATTCCGCCGGTGATCTGGTGGAACAATCTGGAGCGGATATTCGCGGCCGTGGATGACCTGGGCTGCGAGGAATTGTTGTAGCGGCTTGTACTCCAAATTCGGCGTCGTCCCCGCGAACGCGGGGACCCATAACCACAGGGAGGAGCGAGCCGGCAACTCCGAGTCTTCGCCAAACCACTTCCTGTGATTATTATGGGTCCCTGCGCTCGCAGGGACGGCATTGGAGAGTGTGGATCGAGCGCGCCTACTCCATCACCGCATGTTCCGGCCCAGCCGCCTGTTTGCGCAGCGTGGCCTTGGTCGAGCCGATCAGCAAGGCGAGCGGGATGGTGCAGAGGACGAAGAGCATCACCAGTTGGTAGTCGTGCGCGAAGGCGATGATCTGCGCCTGTACGTTGACCATCCTGTCGGCCATGGCACGGCCGGTGTCGGTGGACAGGTTGATCATGCCGCTGACGTCAGGCATCTGGAGCGCATGGTTGAACGGATTGATGTGCTCCGACAGGATCGCATAGGTCCGCCGGGTCCCCTGGGTCAGCTGAGCGATGACGACGGAGATGCCGACCGAGCTCGCGACGTTGCGCATCAGCGTCAGCATCGCGGTGCCGTCGGTACGCAACTCGTTCGAGAGCGTCAGGAACGCCACGGTCGAAAGCGGCACAAACACGAGACCGAAGCCGAAGCCCTGGATCACGCTGACGGTGACGATCTCAGGCACCTGGGTCAGATCGGTCCAGCCGGTCATCTGGAACAGCGAGCCCGCGGTCATCGCCAGCCCCGCGATGATCAGCGTGCGCGCCTCGAAATACCGCATCATGCGGCCGACCAGCATCATGGCGAAGAAAGTGCCGAAGCCGCGGCTTGCCAGCAGGAGGCCGGCGGTGATGATGGGATAGCCAATCACGTTCTGCATGTAGGGCGAGGCCAGCGCCATGGTCGAAAACAGGACGAGCCCCATCACGATCATGAACATGCAACCAGTGACGAAGTTGCGATCCCGGAACAGGCCGAAGCGGATGAACGGCGTCGAGGTCGTGAAGGAGTGCGCGAGAAAGAAATAGAAGGCGGCGGCCGAGACGATGAACTCTGCGAGAATCTCGTTGGATTCCAGCCAGCCCAACTGCTCGCCGCGGTCGAGCGCGAGCTGCAGCGCGCCGATCGCGACCGCCAGCGCAGCGAAGCCGAACCAGTCGAATCTGAGGCTGAGGTTCTTCTCGGTCTCGTCCATGAACACGATCAGTCCGAGCACCGTGATGGCGCCGAACGGCAGGTTGACGAAGAACACCCAGTGCCAGGAATAGGTCTCGGTCAGCCAGGCGCCGAGCGAGGGTCCCATGATCGGGCCCATCATCACGCCCATGCCCCAGATCGACATCGCCTTGGCGCGTTCCTGGAGCGTGTAATAGTCGAGCATCACCGATTGCGACAGCGGCACCAGGGCGGCGCCGAACACGCCCTGCAGTAGCCGGAACAGCACCATCTGGTTGATGTCCTGGGCGAGGCCGCACAGCACCGAGGCCATGGTGAAACCGGCCGCGCAGATGATGAAGATGCGCTTGCGGCCGAAGCGGTTGGCAATCCAGCCCACCGGTGCCGTCATGATCGCGGCGGCGACGATGTAGGATGTCAGCACCCAGTTGATCTGGTCCTGCGAGGCCGACAGCGTTCCCTGCATGTAGGGCAGGGCAACGTTGGCGATGGTGGTGTCCAGCGCCTGCATGATGGTCGCGGTCATGGCGCAGATCGTCACCATGTTCCGGCGCAGGCCGGGAACCATCAAAGCGGGATTGGACTCCGCCATCGGATCAGTCCTTGTCCTGATCTTTGTCTTGGCCCGCGGTCGCCGACAGGCCGAACAGGCCGGCGAGGGAGCGTTTGTGGCCGGTGTCGATGGTGGCATAGACGCTCATGCCGGCCTTCAGTTTCCGCACGTGCTTGTCGGTCTCGTCGAAATAGATGCGGATCGGCACGCGCTGCACGACCTTGACGAAATTGCCGGTGGCGTTCTGCGGCGGCAAGATCGCGAATTGAGCGCCGGTGCCGGGCGAGAGCGAGCCGATCTTGCCCTTGAAGACGTGGTTCGGGAATGCATCGACCTCGAGCGTGACGGGCTGTCCTTCGGTCACATAGGTGAGATCGCTCTCCTTCGGGTTGGCGTCGACCCAGGGGTGGGTGACGTCGATGATCGAAAACACCGGCGTGCCGGCAGCGACATAGCGCCCGAGCTGGATCTGCTCGACCTGCGTCGCCACGCCATCCATCGGAGCGCGCAGTACGGTGTGGTCGAGGTTGCGCTGGGCATCGTCCAGCTTGGCTTTCGCCTGTGCGTAGGCCGGGAATTGCTGGAGCGGCAACGCGACGTCGCCGAGCAATTGCGTCTTGGCGTTTGAGAGCTGCTGCTTGATGTATTGCGCCTGCGCGCCTGCGGTGACCAGTGCATTCGAGGCGTTGTCGAGATCGAGCTGCGAGCCATAATTGTTCTTCACCAGCGCCTGCTTGCGCTCGACGTCGCGTTTCTTCAAATCGATGCCCTGCTGGGCCAGATCGAGCATGTCGCCATAGATCTTGATGTTGGCGACGAGATTGTCATAGGTCGTGCGGGCCTGCGCGAGCTGCGCCTTGGCTTCGTCTACCGCGTGACGAAACGGAATGGGATCGATCTCGAACAGCTCGTCGCCCTGCTTGACCGACTGGCCTTCCTTCACGATGACCTTCTGGATCTTGCCGGAGATGTCGGGCGTCACCAGCACCTTCTGGGCGCCGACATAGGCGTCGTCGGTGCCGACATAGCGACCGCCTTTGAGATAGAAGGTGAGGCCGCCGATGACGGCGATCACAGGCAGCACGACCAGGAGCAGGAAGCGGCGGTAGCGGCGCAAGCCCGCCATCATGCGGCGGCGCGGATCGCTGCCCGCCTTCTTTGTGGGCTTGCCGTTGTCGGTCTTCTGCTCGGGCTGGAACTTGAGGACCTGGTCAGCCATAGCGCTGCTCCTTACGTGCTTGTTCCGCTCCTGAGGTCTGGATCGCGGTGCGCACGTTTTCCTTGATGGTTTCGAGCTGGGTGAGGAGGCGATGGGCGTCAGCCGGCGTGATGCCCTCGAGGGCGTTGGCCGTCAGCTCGGACTTCAGCCCGCTCATCCGGCCGAGCAATTGCCGGCCGGCCTTCTTGAGATACAGGCGCTTGACGCGGCGATCCGAGGCATCGCTGCGGCGTTCGATCCAGTCGTTGTCGCACAACTTGTCGATCAGGCGGGTCAGCGTGATGGGCTGCATTTCCAGCAGCTCGGCGAGCTCAGACTGCTTCATGCCCTCGCTGCGCTCGACCTTGGCCAGCACCGCCCATTGGGCGCGGGTGATCCCGAACCGCGATGCCTCCTTGTCGGCATAGACACGCAAGAGGCGGTAGAGCTCGCCCAACGTAAACAGGAAGTTCTGGTCGACAGGCCCGCGGCTCATGAGCTTGGTCTCCAATAAGCAGGCATATAATAAGCAAGCTTATGATTATTCCATCGGGGGACAACGCGACGCTGTCCCGCTGCAAAGGCATGGCTGGTCGCCGCAATGGCGGTCGCGCTTTGGGTTCCGCCGCCGAAATGCTAGAAGGCGATTGTATGGCCCCTGCTAAATCGGCATTTCCCGCGCCTGGTCACGATCACGGCCGCTGCACCGCGGATGCGCTGGCGCATGCCGAGGAGGTGTGCGAGCAGCGCGCGCAGAAATTCACGCCGATCCGCCGCCAGGTGCTGAGTGCACTGCTCTCCAGCCACCGGCCGCTCGGCGCCTATGAGGTGATCGACGAACTCGCCAAGTCGATGGCGCGGCCGGCGCCGATCACGGTCTATCGCGCGCTCGATTTCCTGATGGCCAACGGCCTCGTGCACCGCATCGAGAGCCGTAACGCCTACCTCGCCTGTGCAGCCCACGACCATGACGCGACCTCGGCGGTGGCGTTCCTGATCTGCGAGCGCTGTGGCCTCGTCGGCGAGATCCCGTCGGCGTCCTTTGCCGGGAACCTCAATGCCGCGGCACGCAGCTCAGGCTTTGCCCCGAAATTGTCCGTGGTGGAGATCACGGGCGTCTGCACCCATTGTCAGAAAGCTGCATAAAGCAACAACGGCGCAAGGCCGGTTTTTCGGGAAGAAATGTCCTCACCACAAGCCATACCGTCCGCCGGCCGTCCCCTCAGTGCCGGCGCCATCGCCCTGATGCTCATGCTGTGCCTGACCTGGGGGTTCAACCAGATCGCGGTGAAGCTGGTGCTTCCGGACATTCCGCCGATGCTCCAGGCCACGATCCGCTCGGCCGGCGCATTGCCGGTGCTGTTCATCATCGGCACGTTTCGCGGCGTCAAATTCTTCGAGAACGACGGCACTTGGAAGCCGGGCCTGATCGCCGGGCTGATGTTCGGCATTGAATTCGTGCTGATCTTCCAGGGGCTGCGCCTCACCTCGGCCTCGCGCGCGGTGGTGTTCCTCTACACCGCGCCGTTCTTCGTTGCGCTCGGCTCCTACCAGGTGCTCGGCGAGCGGCTCGGCGCCTCGCAATGGCTGGGTCTCGCCATCAGCTTTGCCGGCGTTGCCCTCGCGATCGGCGTGCCGCAGTCCAATGTGGATTCGCATGTTCTGCTCGGCGACCTCATGATCGTCGGCGGCGCCGCGCTGTGGGCCGCGACGACGCTGGTTGCCAAGGGCACGAGGCTGCGGTTCGCCGCGCCCGAGAAGGCGTTGGGCTATCAGGTTGCCATTTCGATCCCGATCCTGGGGCTGGCGGCCTGGCTGTTCGGCGAGACCATCACGCACACGCCGGCGCCGCTGTCGCTCGGCCTGATGGCCTTCCAGGCGATCTGGGTGGTTGGAACCACGTTCACGCTTTGGTTCGCGCTGGTGAAGACCTATTCGGCCAGCAAATTGTCGGCTTTTACCTTCATCACCCCTTTGTTTGGCGTGGTGGGTAGCTATTTCATCATGCACGACACCCTAAGCCTGGCGTTCGGGGCGGCCGCCCTCCTTGTAATTGCTGGGCTTTTTCTGGTTAACCGTCCGAGCCAAACGGCCGCGGCGCCGGCTGATGCATTGCTGAACGTCACCAAAACCTGATATTTGGACCCCATGAACAAGCCCGAAACCACCATCGATTCCGACATCGCGGGACCCGCACCGCGCCATCGTACCACCCAGGTCAAGGTCGGCGACGTCGCCGTCGGCGGCGGTGCGCCGATCGTCGTGCAGTCGATGACCAACACCGACACCGCCGACATCGACGGCACCATTGCCCAGGTCGCAGCGCTCGCGCGCGCCGGCTCCGAAATGGTCCGCATCACCGTGGACCGCGAGGAAGCCGCTGCCGCCGTTCCGCACATTCGCGACGGCCTCGCCAAGCGCGGTATCAACACGCCGCTGATCGGCGACTTCCACTATATCGGCCACAAGCTGCTCGCGGCCTATCCGGCCTGCGCCGAGGCACTCGCCAAGTACCGCATCAATCCCGGCAATGTCGGCTTCAAGGACAAACGCGACACCCAGTTCGCCGACATCATCGAGATCGCCAACAAGAACAACAAGCCGGTTCGCATCGGCGCCAATTGGGGCTCGCTCGACCAGGAGCTGCTGACCAAGCTGATGGACGAGAATGCCGCGTCCGCCAATCCGCGCGACGTGCGCGCGGTGACCCGCGAGGCCATGGTGCAATCCGCGCTGCTTTCGGCCGCGCGCGCCGAAGAGCTCGGCATGCCCAAGAACCGCATCATCCTCTCCGCAAAGGTCTCGGCGGTGCAGGATCTCATCGCGGTCTATCAGGATCTCGCCAGCCGTTCCGACTATGCGATCCATCTCGGCCTGACCGAGGCCGGCATGGGCTCGAAGGGCATCGTCGCCTCGTCCGCTGCGCTCGGCATCCTGCTTCATCAGGGCATTGGCGACACCATCCGCATCTCGCTGACGCCGGAACCCGGCGGCGATCGTACCCGTGAGGTGCAGGTCGGCCAGGAGCTGCTCCAGACCATGGGCTTCCGCACCTTCGTGCCGCTGGTTGCCGCGTGCCCCGGCTGCGGCCGTACCACCTCCACCACGTTCCAGGAACTGGCCCGCTCGATCCAGGATTTCATCCGCGACGAGATGCCGGCCTGGAAGACGAAATATCCCGGCGTCGAGGAGCTCAACGTCGCGGTGATGGGCTGCATCGTCAACGGCCCGGGCGAATCCAAGCACGCCAATATCGGCATCTCGCTGCCCGGCACCGGTGAAGCGCCGGCTGCGCCTGTCTTCGTCGACGGCAAGAAGTTCCGCACGCTGCGCGGACCCACGATCTCCGCGGACTTCAAGGCACTTGTGATCGACTACATCGATCAGCGCTACGGCCAGGGCGCCAAGGTGCCGGTGACGGCGGCGGAGTAGGCGTCTCCTCAACATCGAATCGTAAGGCGGGTTAGCGCAGCGTAACCCGCCTTATTTTTTGCGGGCGCGCAGTGGCGGGTTACGCTTCGCTAACCCGCCCTACATTGCTACGATGGCTCCCAATCAACAATGATCGGGAGACACGCCATGAGCTCACTCGCCGGCAAGCAGGGTCCGCGCTATCGCCACACGGCTGAGGACGGCGCGCCTTACGAAACCATCGCGGTCGAAAAGCTCACGCCCATCATCGGCGCGGAAATCTCCGGGATCGACATCGGCTCGCTCGTTGATGGCGACGCGCGCTCCAACCAGCAGATGGACGAGATCCACCGCGCGCTCGCCGAAAACCTCGTCGTCTTCTTCCGCGACCAGCACATCACGCCGCAGCAGCATCTCGCCTTCGGCCGCAAGTTCGGCGAGCTGCATTTTCATCCCGCCGCGCCGCACCAAGACGAAGACCCGGCGCTGATGAAGATCTACGCCGACAAGAACTCGCCGCGCGCCAAGGGCGAGGGCTGGCACTCGGACGTGTCTTGCGATCTCGAGCCGCCGATGGGCTCGATCCTCTACATCAAGCAGTGCCCGCCGCGCGGCGGCGACACGCTGTTCGCCAACATGTATGCGGCTTACGAAGCCTTATCGGACCGCATGAAGGCCTATCTCGACGGCCTCACCGCGCTGCACGACGGCGAGCCGATCTACCGTGGGCTCTATGCGAATTATGGCGTCGCCGATCGTCCCTCCTATCCGCAAGCCGAGCATCCCGTGCTGCGAACCCATCCGGTCACGGCTAAGAAGGCGCTCTACGTCAACCGCGGCTTCACCCGCCACATCAACGGCATCCCGCGCGACGAGAGCGATGCGATGCTGGCCTATCTCTACCAGCACGCCGAAAACCCGCTGTTCCAGTGCCGCTTCCGCTGGACCGAGAACGCCATCGCGTTCTGGGACAACCGCTGCACCCAGCACCGCGCGATGTGGGACTACTGGCCGCATACGCGCTCGGGCACACGCGTGACGGTGAAGGGAGAGCGGCCGGTGTGAGCGGTGGACGTTCGGCTGGCCTGCACTGAAAAAGAAAAGGCCCCGGACGATGCCGGGGCCTTCGATCGTCACGGGAAAGCGCCGCTCAGTATCTGGCAACGATCGGGCCGCCAAACTTGTAGTTCACGCCGACGCGGGCAATCTGGTCTGTGAACTTGTGATTGACCGTGATGTCCGAGCCGGGAAGACAATTTGCGCACCCCGGAATGCTCGTCGCGTACGATCCGAGGTCGACATAGAGATATTCAGCTTTGACCGTCCAATTTCCGGCAACGTGATACTCCATGCCGGCGCCAACCGTCCAGCCAGCCCGGGTCACTGAAGAATTCACGATGCCAAGATCGCCGGGATCAATGCACGGCGCGCCGAAAAAGCAAAATGTATCGGTCGTCTTCAGATTTCCTACAGCCAAACCGCCAGCGACGTAAAAGAGTGCATCACCCGCCGCCCAGCCCAATCTTCCGCGGAGTGTTCCCAGGAATGTTAGCTTGCTCGAATTGGTCATTACGTCGAGGGGATTGATGACCAGGAATCCGACCGGAGGGACCTGAACCCGGGTCGCCGTACCGTCGGCCCAGTTGGCATCGGCTTCGACACCGACAACAAGGTTGCTGGTCTGCCAATTGTAGCCAGCCTGCACGCCGCCAATCACCCCCTCAGGGTGCAAATTGGTCCGGGTGAACGCGTTCAAATCTGCGGCCCCGGCAGCTCCCCAACCGACGGGATTCGCAGCGGGAGTGATCCGATCGTCTCCCCAGTGACCGCCGACGTTGCCTCCCACGTAGAAGCCGGTCCAATTCCAAGCGGCAATGACCGGTGCCGGAGCCTTGGCGTAAGGACGGGCGCCCAGGTCGGCTGCCGCAGCGGCGCCGGTGAACAGGGCGGAGGTAACTGCAACGGCCAGCGCAAGTTTTTTCACGACGAAGTTTCCCTCATTTCAAGGAGGCACGTTCCTTAAATTACCAGTTGACAGCCGGCTTCGTCTGTCACCCGTGAGCAACGGTACCTGAATATATTTCCCGGCTTGCGCGATTAGGGGAACGATACAAGGTGTGATTGTCAGCCGTCGAAAATGGCAGCCGCAGTGCTGAGGCAACAAGAAGGCCCCGGCGGGCGGGGCTTTCATACGCGTTCCTGCACGCGGAGAGCGCCGGGGTAGCGACGGGGTAGCGACGGAGCGGCGCCTTAGAATGGGAGTGCCCACCATCTCGCCCCTAGCTAGGCGCGCCAGACATAGTAACGGCGCGAAGAGCCGCCTTTGCCTCCGCCCTACATACTCCGCGGCTCTGCGTTGACGTCTTCCAGCGTCCGCGCCAATCTTCCCCAAAAAACAAATCGGGAGGATGCCATGCTCCGCGCCGAGGACAATAAATTCCTGACCGAGGCCGGCCCTGGAACGGGCATGGGCGAATTGTTGCGCCGGTTCTGGATTCCCGTCCTGCTCTGCGAAGAACTCGCCGAGCCCGATGGCGAGCCGAAGAAGATCGTCGTGCTCGGCGAGGAGCTTCTCGCCTTCCGCGACACGCGCGGCGTCGTCGGCGTCATCGACCAATACTGTCCGCATCGCGGCGCCAATCTCTGGCTTGGGCGCAACGAAGAGTGCGGCATCCGTTGCGTCTATCATGGCTGGAAGTTCGACACCGACGGCCGCTGCCTGGACATGCCGACCTCCTATCCCGATCTCAACGCCAAGGACCTGATCCGCATCAAGTCCTATCCGGTGCGGGAATGGGGCGAGATGATCTGGGCCTATATGGGGCCTCTTGAGGCCATGCCCGAGCTGCCCGATCTCGAAATGGCACTGCTGCCGGCCTCGCATCGCTACGTCAGCAAGAAATGGTAGGACTGCAACTGGGTGCAGGCGCTGGAAGGCTCGATCGACACGGCGCATTTCACTTTTGCCCATCTTTCCTTCGACAAGGAGGAGACCGAGATCCTGGACATCAAGAAGCACTTCGTGAATCCGATCGCGCGGATGTCGAGCGATCACATGCGCTGGATCGCGGAGGATCCACGCCCGGTGATCAAGATCAGTCCGCACGAGGCCGGATTGACCATCGCCGGCGGACGGCTCACCGGCGGCGACAACATCTACTGGCGCATCGCGCAGTTCCTGATGCCGTTCCACGCTTACGCTCCCAGCGCGATGCCGGGCGAGAACATTTTCGGGCAGACTTTCGTGCCTGTCACCGACACGAATTGCTGGATCTATACCTATGCCTGGAATCCGGAGCGTCCGCTGACGCAAGGAGAGCGCGACGCCTATGACCATGGCAACGGCGTGATCGCGGAGGTCGACGACAACTACGTGCCGCTGCGTCATAGGGGCAACGACTATCTGATCGACCGCAAGCTCCAGAAGACCCGAAGCTACACGGGCATCAAGGGCGTGTCCGAGCAGGACGCCGCCGTGCAGGACAGCCAGGGGCCGATCGCCGACCGCACCCGCGAGCATCTCGGGCCGACGGATCTCGGCATCATGCATTTCCGCAAGGTCGTGATGGATCTGGCGCGGGCGCTCCAGCGGGGCGAACCGCCGCCGCAGGCTGCGCATCAGGACCGCTATGCGGTGCGCTCCGGCGCCTGCGTGACCAGCAAGTCCAAAGACCTGCCTGCGGTCATGCTGGAACGTTTCGGCGATGCCGCGGGTTTCGTCGGGCGCCCCAGGATTGCAGCGGCGGAGTAGCGCTTGGGGCAATCGCGGGGCATCATCGTCGGGCTGGTTGCGTCGATCCTGCTATCGTCGCTTGCGACTGTTGACAGCAGCGAGGCCGCGACCGCACGAAAGTTTGCAAGACCCAAGGCCAAGCCGCAGGTATCGGCCAGATGTGAGATGCCAAAATTCCGGATCATGGTGGACGTCGGGCACACCCCGGACTCCTACGGCGCGCTGAGCGCGCGCAATGATCCGGAGTTCGGCTTCAACTTCCGTCTCGCAAGACTCATCGCGGCAAGACTCAAGTCCGACGGCTTCGCCGCAACCCGACTGCTCGTCACGGACGGCAAGGCGCGGCCGAGCCTTTTCAAGCGGGTCAGTGCCGCGAATGGCGGCCGGGCCGATCTCTTCCTGTCGATTCACCACGATTCGGTGCCGGACAAGCTGCTCGAGACCTGGGAGTTCGACGGCGCGAAGAGCTATTTCAGCGATCGCTTTTCGGGCCACTCCCTGTTCGTGTCGCGGCACAACCCGCACTTCGCCACCAGCCTGATGCTGGCCCGGATGATCGGCCGGCAGTTGAAAGAGCAGGGCCTGGACTATGCCAGCCAATATACCTTGCCGGTGATGGGCCGGTACCGGCGCCAGCTGCTCGACAAGGATGTCGGCGTCTACCGCTACGACGGACTCGTCGTTCTCTCGCGGACGAGCAGCGCCGCAGTGCTGCTCGAAGCCGGCTCCATCATCAATCGCGACGAGGAGATGGCGATGAACTCGCCGGAGCGGCATGAGACGATTGCCGGGGCTGTTGCCGCGGCAATAGGGGAGTTTTGCGCAAGGCGGTAGCTCCCGCCCTACAGCGGCACCCCGCGATACTCCCGGTTTGCCAGGCTCGCCTCCTCCAGATCCAGATCGCGCTCGATCCGCCGCCGCGTCTCGTCGGTGATCTGGCCGTCGCGCAAGAGGTCGTGGATGAATTTCCGTTCGGCGGCGATTAGGTTGCGGGTCAGCGCGGTGCCGGCGGCGGAGACGTCGTGGCGGGCAGGGTCGAGCGAATCCGGAAGCTGGTTGACGCGGATCTCGTGTCGCGCACGCAAAAGCCGGATCACCTCCTCGGACACCTCCTTTTCCGCAGTCAGCGCGTCGAGTGATTTCAGTGCCGCATCGAGCGCCTGGCGGCGTGCGGCGATCTCGGCCTCGTGCTCGGCGGCATGCTCGTTTCGGCCGGCATCGGCGACGCCGAGCCACCGCACCACCGGCGGCAGCGTCAGGCCGACGCCGATCAGCGTGACGAAGATGACGCCGAAGGCAACGAACAGGATCAGGTCACGATATGGGAACGCCTCGCCATCAGGGAGCGTGAACGGCAGCGCCAACGCGGCCGCAAGCGACACCGCGCCGCGCACGCCGGTGAAGGCGAGCACGAACGGCCATTGCCACGGCGGCGGCGGATCGCGCTCGCGCAACGATTTGCTGAGCATCCGCGGCAGATAGGTTGCGGGATAGAGCCAGGCGAAGCGCGCGATCACGACGATCATCAGGACAAGGGCCGTCGCGATCAGAATGTCGTCGAGCGGAAACGACTTCGACTTCTCGTAGAGCGCGCGCATCTGGAAGCCGGTGAGCAGGAACAGCACGCCCTCGATCAGGTAAATGATGAGATCCCAGAAGAAGATGCCTTGCAGCCGTGTCGCCGACGAGATCAGCAGCGGGCCGTTCCAGCTCACATAGAGACCGCAGGCGACGGTGGCGATCACGCCGGAGCCGCCGACATGCTCGGGCAGCCAGTAGGAGACGTAGGGCGTGATCAGCGACAACGTCAGCTCAACCTGCGGGTCCCTGGACCATTTGCGGAAGCGCAGGGAGAGCAACCCGACGCCGATGCCGAAAGCAATCTCGCTGGCGACGATCAGCAAGAACTCGCCGGCCGCCAGCGGCAGGGAGAAATGTCCGACCATGATTGCGGCCAGCGCGAAGCGGTAGAGGGTCAGCGCCGTGGCGTCGTTGGCGAGCCCTTCGCCCTCGAGGATGACCAACAGCCGCCGCGGCAAATTGAGCCGGCGCGCGATCGCGAGCGGCGCCACGACGTCGGGTGGCGCGACGATGGCGCCGAGCAGAAACCCGATGGCCCAGGGCAGGCCGATCAGGTAATGCGTGGCGGCCGCCACCATCGCCGCGGTGAAGATCACCGCGCCGACCGCGAGCAGCACGATGGGGCGCAAATTGTTCTTGAACTCGCGCCAGCTCATCGCGACGCTTGCCGAGTAGATCAGCGGGGGCAGCACCACCAGCAGCACCAGCTCCGGCGGCAGCTCCACCGACGGCATGCCCGGCACGAAGGCGAGGCCGACGCCGGCCAGCATCAACAGGATGGCAGGGGCAACGTTGAAGCGGCGTGCGGCGAGCGCCACGCCCGCCAATACGGCCAGCAGGATGAGAAAGGTCTGAAATTTCGCTTCCATGATGGTCTGTCTTGAACCGGAAGCGACTGCTGCGTCAATGCGTGCGGCTTACGCCAGCCGCTCGACCACCATTCGCCCGATTCGCCCGAACACGGCTTCGATCTGCGCTGCCGTCGGCGTGCCGCCTTGGACATAGGCCGCGATCAGGATCGGCGTGTCGGGCTTGGGCCAAGCCACCGCGATGTCGCCCGCTGCGTCCTTGCCATTGTAGCCGGTCTTGTCGCCGATCTTCCAGCTCGCGGGCAGGCCGCCGCGCAGCCGGTTGGCGCCGGTCTTGCAGTTCACCATCCATTCGGTGAGCTGCGCGCGAGAGGCCGGAGGCAACGCCTCGCCCGTCACCAGGCGGCGCAAGTTCCCGGCCATCGCCGCCGGCGTCGTGGTATTCCGGGGATCTCCGGGCGGGGAGCGATTGAGTTCGGGCTCGTCGTGGTCGAGCCGCGAGGTGGTGTCGCCGAGCGATCGCCAGAATGCAGTGAGCGCGGCAGGGCCGCCGATCCGCGCCAGCAGCAAGTTGGCGCAGGTGTTGTCGCTGCGCTCGACGATCGCCTTGCACATCTCGGCGACAGACATCGCACCCGCCGCGAGATTTTGCTTAGCGACCGGCGCGTAGTCGAGCAAGTCGGTCTTGCCGTAAGGGATCCTGGCTGCGAGCTGCTCCTCGCCGCGATCGACCCGTGCCAGCACGCAGGCCGCGAGCGAGGCTTTGAATGTCGAACACATGACGAAGCGCTCGTCGGCACGCCAGGTGAGCCTTGCGCCGCTGGCCAGATTTTCCGCATAGACCCCGATCCGCCCGCCACTCTCGCGCTCGTAGGATTCGAGCTCAGGCGGCGCGCCCGCGGCTAGCACGGGAGATACGGCCATCCAGCCAAGTGAGGCGAGCAGGGAGCGGCGGTCGAGCAGCATGGGGGACTTTCAGGTGAATGGGAGGCGGGGAATATGCGGATGCTGTATCCGCGGCGCTATTGCGGGGAGCGAAGCGACGAAGCAATCCAGAGTCTCCCGCGGAGGGATTCTGGATTGCTTCGTCGCAAGAGCTCCTCGCAAGGACGAAGGATAACGTCGAGCGCGGCAGATATTGGGCGAACGTCGAGCCTCGTCACTCCCTCAGATCATATCGATACGATTTCGACACGATCTGCCAGCCGTCGGCGAGCTTCATCGCCACCAGATAATCGGTGAAGAAACGCGGCGGCAACTGGCACCGGACCTTGATGAAGGCGGTCTTGTCGTCCGAACGGTCGATGGTGACGATGAAATCCTCGCGCGGCTTGCCTTCGGCCTTGCCGGACGGGCGCTTGCGCACGCGGTCGAGCCAGTCGGGCACGGTCAGCACCTGCAATTCGCCCTTCTCGACCCAGCGCAGATCCGCGGAGGGATGGAAGATGGCACCGAGCTTTTCGGCGTCGCCCTCGTAGAGCCCGTCAAAATAGGATTGCACGACGGCTTCGACGCTCGAACGGTTCTGGCTCATGGGGCATCCCTTTGCTGATGGCTTTGGGATGAACTTAGTCGTACGCATCAAAATGCGCTATGGGTGTCTCTCGCCGACTGCGGAGACATCGGAATGACCGGATCAGAAACTTCGAACGCTCGTATCCTGATCGGCGAATGCTACTGCCGCACCGTGCGCTTTGAGGTAGCCGACGCGTTCTCCTATGCGATGAACTGTCACTGCTCGAACTGCCGTCGCACCACCGGCTCCGCCTTCAAGCCGTTCGCCGGCATCCCACAGGACAAGCTCCGCATTGTCCGGGGTGGGGACCAGCGGATGATTTTCGGCGACGACACCACCCATGACGCACATTGTGCCCGATGCGGCTCGCTGCTCTATTCCCGGGTGCGTGACGGACAATGGGTCCATGTCACCATGGGAACCCTGGTCGATGCCCCCTCAATCCGGCCAAGCGCCCACATTTTCGTAGCCTCGAAGGCGCCCTGGCACGACATCACGGACAATCTGCCGCAATATCGGGGGCATATCGGCGATGGCTAAGGGAACTCGGTCGACACCAGCGTGGCAGCGAACCCTGACCGCGCTGGAGCGACAAACAAAAGGAGCCTTTCGGGCTGTCGCCAGCGCGGCCTTCGTGACCTCCATCACAAGCGCCGGCGCCAGATCCTGCTAAAGCGGTCCCAAGGGGCTCGAAACGGCCCGAACTTCGGAAGTCGTGTCATGCGCAATCTGCTCAGACTATGCCCGCTTCTCCTCGCCGCAGCGCTGCTGTTCGGCACGGATCCCGCCCTCGCCGGCAACCGCGTCGCGCTGGTGATCGCCAACTCGGCCTATCAGCACGCGCCGCCGCTCGCCAACCCCGTCAACGACGGGACGGTGATGGCGAAGACGCTGAAAGAGGCCGGTTTCGACGTCGTCGATTACCGGCGCGACCTATCGGCTTTGGACACACGGCGCGTGCTGCGCGACTTTGCCGACGCGACCCGCAGTGCCGACATTGCCGTGGTCTACTATGCCGGTCACGGTATCGAGGTCGAGGGGTCGAATTATCTGATCCCCGTCGATGCCAAGCTCGAGCGCGACACCGACGTTTACGACGAGGCCCTTTCGCTCGACCGCGTCCTGGTCGCGGTCGAGCCGGCAAAGCAGCTCCGTCTTGTGATCCTGGATGCCTGCCGCGACAATCCGTTCGGCAAGAGGATGAAGCGCACGCTGGCTTCGCGCGGCATCGGCCGTGGCCTGGCTCAGGTCGAGCCGACCAGCCCCAACACGCTGATCGCCTATTCGGCGAAGGCCGGCTTCACGGCGCAGGACGGAGACGGCGCCAACAGCCCGTTTACGGTCGCGCTGTCGAGGCATCTGACGACGCCAGGCCTCGACGTGCGCCGCGCCTTCGGCTTCGTCCGCGACGACGTGCTCAAGTCGACCGGTAACAAGCAGGAGCCGTTCGTTTACGGCTCACTCGGGGGCGAAGACATGCCACTGGTGCCGGTCAAGGTGGCGGCTGCAACGCCCGTGGCGAACCCGCAGGCCGATATCCGCCGCGACTATGAACTCGCGCTCCAGCTTGGCAACAAGGCGGCATGGGATGCCTTCCTCGCTCAGCATCCCGATGGCTTCTATGCAAGCCTTGCCAGGCTCCAGGTCGAGAAGATCGGTGCCGAGCAGGCCCACGCCGCGGCGATCGCGAAGGCGAAGCAGGCCGAGGCCGAGCGCGATCGTCTCGCTGCCCTCGGCGCGCAGAAGGATGCGCAGGCCAAAGCTGCCGCCGATGCGAAAGCCGCCGAGCAGGCGCAGCTTGCCGCGCAGAAGGCCAAGGAGCAGGCGCAGCAGCAGGCCGCTGCCGCAGAGCAGCAGCGCGTCAATCTTGCCGCCACGGCTCCGAGCGCGGCGCCTGCCAGCACGGCGAGCCCAACCGGCACCAACGTCGCGTCGCTGACCCCGGCGACCGCACCGGCGGATCTCGGCCGTTCGGTGCAGACCGAGCTTGGCCGCGTCGGCTGCTTTTCCGGCGCTGCCGACGGCAACTGGAATACGTCGTCGCAGCGCTCGCTGTCGCAATTCAACCGCTACGCCGGCACCAAGCTCGACGTGAAGGTCGCGAGCACCGACGCGCTCGACGCGGTCAAGGCGAAGCCGTCGCGCGTCTGTCCGCTGGTTTGCGAGCACGGCTTCAAGGCCGACGGCGACAAATGCACGAAGATCGTTTGCCGTGAGGGCTATGCGGTCAACGACGACAATGAGTGCGTGAAGCAGCGCGCCGCAAAGCCGGCCAAGCCCGCGACCTCCCGCCGCGACGAGAGCGAGGATCGTCCGGCACGGCAGCGTCGTCAGGCCGGCGGCGCTGCTGGCGGGGAGGCGGTCGGCTATGGAGCCTCTGCGGGCATCGCTGCTCGCGCAGGCCGCTCCGCCGGTGGCGGTCAGATCTTCTGTAACAACATCATCTGCCGTCCGGTCAAGCCCGGCTGCCGTCTCGAGTATCGCGGTGGCGGCGGCCCCCACGTCGACGCCAACGCCGAAGTGTGCAACTGAGTCCGTGCCAGATCGAATCGTCGTTCCGGCAAGACCGGGACGACGTCAATTCGAAATTGCGCTCGCCGCGATGTTCACCGTCAGCGCCAGCAGGGCCGTGTTGTAGATGAACGACACGATCCCATGGGCCGTGGCGGTGCGGCGGATGGTCTTGTCGGTGATGCCGACGTCGGATACCTGCGCGGTCATGCCGATCACGAACGAGAAATAGACGAAGTCCCAATAATCGGGCTGATCTTCCTTGTCGCCGCTCGGGAATTGCAAGCCGCCCGGCTTGGCGTTGCGGTAGTAATCATGAGCGTAATGCAGCGCGAAGGTCGTGTGCACGGCGGCCCATGACAGCGCGATCGTGGTGATCGCGATGATCAAGTCCACGACGCCGCGATGTCGTGCGCCGAGCTCGGAGACGATTGCGGCGATGCTGGCAAAGGCGCCGGTCGCGGTCACCAGCAGGATCACGAAACGGCCGTCGTCCTGCATCGCCGCAGCACGGCGGATGTGATGGTGGTCGTTGCACAGCATCATCGTATAGACCAGCACGAGATAGACCGCGATCAGAGCGTCCCATCCGAACAACAGTCGCGTCACCAGGCGGTGCGTGCCCGGCAGCAGCAGGCAGACGAGAATGCCGACGCCGAGTGCGATGAACGTTCGCGGCCGCGCATAGATCAGCCGCATCGGCCGCGACATCTGGCGGAAGCGGACGAGGGCGGGATCCTCTTTGCCGCCGGCCGCCATCGACGCGCGTCAGTTCTTCCGTTCGGCGACGAAGCGCGCCGCGGCCTGCAGCACGGCGGCGCGATCGCCGAAGATCGACACGGCGCCGTCGGCGCGCGCGAGCAGGTCGCGCACGCGCTGCTTGGCGCCTTCGATGCCGAGCTGGGTGACGAAGGTGGTCTTGCCGAGTGCGGCATCGGCGCCGGCCGGCTTGCCGAGCGCGGCCGCATCGCCCTCGACGTCGAGCAGGTCGTCCGCGATCTGGAACGCTTCGCCGAGCGCGCGTCCGTAATCGTCGAGCGCCTGATATTCCTTCTGCGAGGCCTGGCCGAGGATCGCCCCGGCGATGCAGCCGTAGCGCAGCAGCGCGCCGGTCTTCATCTGCTGAATACGCGCGACGTCGATCGGCTCGTTGCCGCCAAAGCGGCCTTCGCCGGCGAGGTCGAGGATCTGGCCGCCGACCATGCCGCCAATGCCGGCGCAGCGCGCCAGTGCGCGCGTCAGCAGCAGTCGCACATTGGCGTCGCGGTGGATCTCGTCGCGGGTGATGATGTCGAAAGCGAGCGTCAACAGGCCGTCGCCGGCAAGGATCGCGGTGGCGTCATCGGTCTTCTTGTGCAGGGTGGGGCGGCCGCGGCGCAGATCCGAATTGTCCATCGCCGGCAGATCGTCGTGGATCAGCGAATAGCAGTGAATGCATTCGAGCGCGGCGCCGACGAGCAGGGCCGCTTCGCGCGGCACGCTGAATACGGCTGCGCTCTCGACCACCAGGAACGGCCGCAGACGCTTGCCACCGTTCAGGCTGGAATAGCGCATTGCGTCCATCAGTCGCTTGGGCCGGGCGATCTCATCGTGCAGGATGTCGTCCGACAACAGGCGCCCGAGCAGGGCCTCGGTGTCATCAGCGGTCTTGTCCAGGCGCTTGGCGAAATCGGACGGGGACGTGCCAGTCATCAAGAAGGGCTCCAGAACTAAAATTCGGCGGGACAATCCTTTATGAGACCGCCCCAGTCAATCGTTTGGAAGGCCTAAAAAGTGCTGGAAAAGGCCCGAATTATCACAGACTTAATGGGGGGATCCGTGGCCGCGTGTCGATCCATGCCGGAAAGCTCGATTTGCGCATCGTCAAAATTCTGCTCGTAGCGCTCGCGGTCGTCCTTCTCGCGCCCTATGTGATCGCGCCGTTCTACCGCACCGGCCATCCCGTTTCGACGCTGATGGCGTGGCGCTCGCTTCGCGGCGCGCCGATGCAGCGGGAATGGATCGACCTGGCGGCGATGTCGCCCTCACTGCCGCGCGCGGTGGTGGCGGCCGAGGATGCGCATTTCTGCAAGCATCACGGGATCGATTGGGGCGCGCTGCGTGAGGCGATCGACGACGCGCAGGAGGACGGCACGCCGTTCCGGGGCGCTTCCACGATCACCCAGCAGGTCGCAAAAAACCTGTTTCTCTGGCAGGGCCGGGATTTCGTCCGCAAGGCGCTCGAATTTCCGCTGGCACTCTGGATCGATTTGGTCCTGCCCAAGCCACGGATCCTGGAGATTTATCTCAACATCGCCGAGCTCGGTCCACAGGGACAATTTGGCGTCGAGGCGGCCAGCGCTTATGCCTTCGGCAAGTCGGCCGCCAGCCTTTCCGCCCGGGAAGCCGCCCTTCTGGCCTCGATCCTGCCGAATCCGGTCAAACGCAGCGCCCGGACCCCCGGCCCGGGTGTCCGGCGGCTGGCAGCGACCTATACGGCCAGGGGGCAAGCGAGCTCGCTTGCGACCTGCTGGCGGGAAAATCGCTGAAGTGGGGCCCGTTCCGGGCGTATTTTTCGGCCCAGAACCCTAGCTTTACGGCCAGCCTTCCTCTATAAGCCCGGCCTTGATCGGCATTCAGCTCGCCTCGTATTGCGGGTGCTGAGCCGTCCCTCCCGGACGATGCCCTGACAACACCAATCCCTAGAGGATACTGAAATGGCCGTTCCGAGAAGAAAAACCTCGCCGTCGCGCCGTGGCATGCGCCGCTCGGCAGACGCCATCAAGAAGCCGACCTATGTGGAAGACAAGGACTCCGGTGAGCTCCGCCGTCCGCATCATCTCGACCTCAAGACCGGCATGTACAAGGGCCGGCAGGTCCTGAAGAAGAAAGAGTCCTGAAGTCAGGACCTTTCTTGGGCAGGATGATTTGGCCTGCCTGAATTCGGCCCATCCATGAGATAGACGGTGACGGCGGCGGAGCAAATGCTTCGCCGCTGCATTGTTCTGTCCGGACATCTTGATCGAGAAGGCGTTTTGCCGATGGTCGGTTTCCCGCTGCTCCTGATACCGCTCGCGGTGTACAACATCATCGCCTTCCTGATGCCGACCGTGTCCTTTACGGACGTGCTGTTCAGGGTGCCGATGCTGTCCGGCGAGGCTTGGCCGGTCACGCTCGCCGATCTCCTGCTCGCGCTCGGCGTGGTGCTCCTGCTGCTCGAAGTGGTCAAGGGCGCGCGGCCCGGCTCGAAGTTCCTGATGGACCACCTGCTGTCGCTGATCATCTTCGGCGCGGCCGCGGCCGAGTTCGTGATGTGGCCCAAATTCGGCAACTCGACCTATTTCCTGTTGGTGCTGCTTGCGATGGCCGATTTCTTCGCTGGCATCGCCCAGCGCACGCGTCGTCGCGTCACCTATGTCGCCGAGACGACGGTGGCGGCGCCGCGCAAGGCCAAGCGTCAGGCCGAAGCGTCGGGTGAGGATGTGGCGTCCGATCGCAAGTTCGAGCCGGTGATTGCGCCGCAGCCGGCACAGGTGGAGCCTCCTGCACCTTCGGCACAGTCCGTCGCCGAATCCGTGCTGATGGATCATCCTGCGCCCAAGCCCGTGCAGAGCCCGCCTTCGCCGGAAATTCCCTCGCCGGATCTTCAGCCGGGCAACGGCACGCCGCCGTCTCCCGACGCGCCGCCGCGGCGCTGATCAGCTTCAAGCCACCTGCCGCGTACGTGCACTGACGCTCTGCAACGGGTGTTTGCTGCCATAGGCCATCTGTGCGTCTTCGGAAGAGCCGCGGCGGAGCCGGCTCGTCTGGGGCAGGTGCTCGGCATTGGCGATGAGCTGGGCGACGAAGCTCGGATCAGGGCGCGGCATCGGCGCCTTGTGAACCCAGCACAACGTCGGCATCAGCGGCACCAGGGCCGTGCCGGCCTGCCGCTCTGCTTGTTCCATTCCATCCGCAGTTGCCATCGCAACACCGTCCATCAGGTCGAACTGGCGCGTTTTGAGACATTCGCGCCGGTGCATGTGATGGTCTCGCAAGGCCTATGCCGCGCGAGTCTAATCGGTTCCTAGGTACTTTGGGAACGTGGTTTCCAAATTGTTTATCAACTTTGCCTAGGGTCGGGGACGAATCTGGCTCTATCCTGTGCCGGCTCAGGACTCCCCGCTGTCCCGAAACGAGGCGATATTGATCCCCGCATTACCGCAAGCCTCCGACATTCTGGCTGCCCTCGGCCAGGCCGTGTTCGCCTGGGACATCGGCAGTGATTCGATCGTCTGGGGTGATCAGGTCGCCAGCGTCTTTCCCGGCATTCCCGCCGAGCGACTGGCGACCGGCGCCGAATTTGCCAGGCTGATCGAACCCGCGCCATCGGTCCGGACCGCCGCGCTGGCGCAAACGTTTGCCGTGCATGGTGCGGACGGCACGCCATACCGGATCGAGTACGGCGTCCGCATGAGCGCCGCCGATCCCGTGATCTGGATCGAGGAGACCGGCCGCTGGTTTGCCGGTCCCGACGGCCGCCCCACGCGCGCGATCGGCTCGGTCCGCATCAACAATGAGCGTCATGCCCGCGACGAGGAGCTGACGAAGCTGGCCCGGCTCGATCCGCTGACAGGCGAACTCAACCGTTCGCACCTGATCGCGGCGCTGGCCGAGGCGATCGAGGAGACGACCCGCTTCCGCTCGACCGCGGCCTTCATGCTGGTTGGCATCGACCATCTCGCCCGCGTCAACGACGCTTTCGGCTTCGACGTTGCCGACGCCGTGATCCTCGACATCGCCAAGCGCATCCGCTCGCGCTTGCGCGGCGGCGACGTGCTCGGCCGCTTTTCCGGTAACAAGTTCGGCCTGATCCTGAAGAACTGCACTGTCGACGACATGAATGTCGCCGCCGAGCGTTTCCTTGCCGGTATCCGCGACGAAGTGGTCCCAACCAAATCCGGTCCGGTCTCTGTCACCGCCTCGATCGGCGCGGTCAGCGTGCCGCGCTATGCGCGGAACTCCGACGAGGCCGTCAATCGTGCCCACGAGACGCTGGATGCTGCCAAGCGCCGCCGCGTCGGCTCGTTCGCGGCTTGGCGCCCGGATGCCGCGCGCGACGCGCAGCGTCGCGTCAACATCCGCGTCACCGACGAGATCGTCACAGCGCTGAACGAGCGCCGCATCAAGCTCGCCTATGAGCCGGTGGTGTCGGCCGCCTCGCGCGAGCGCGCGTTCCACGAATGCCTGGTTCGGATGGACCAGGGCGACGGCCAGGTGCTGCTCGCGCCCGACATCGTGCCGGTCGCCGAACGGCTCGGCCTGATTCGCCTGGTCGATCATCGCGTGCTCGAGCTCGTCGTCGCCGAGCTCGCGGCCGCGCCCGACATCTGCCTCAGCCTCAATATCTCGCCCGATACCACCATGGATCCGGACTGGTGGGCGGGAATCGAATCGCTGATGCAGGCCCATCCCGGCGTTGCCGAGCGGCTGATCGTCGAGATCACCGAAACGGTTGCGATCCAGGATATCGACGACGTTCGCGCTTTCGTTGGTCGTCTCAAGCATTTCGGCAGCCGCATCGCCATCGACGATTTCGGAGCCGGCTACACCTCGTTCCGAAACCTGCGCAAGCTCGGCGTCGACATCGTGAAGATCGACGGTGCCTTCGTGCAGAATATCACCCATTCCGCCGACGACCGCGCCTTCGTGCAGACCCTGATCGACCTCGCCCGCCGCCTCGACATCAAGACCGTCGCCGAATGGGTGCAGGACGAGGAAGCCGCAAGCATGCTGCGCGACTGGGGCTGCGACTACATCCAGGGCCGGCTGATCGGGCTCGCGTCAGCCGAGCGGCCGTGGGGTGCTCCGGCGGACAGCGCGCTGCCAGCGGCGAGTTGAGGTGCCGTAGGCCACGACCTCTCTCCAACTCAAGCAGAGCCTGGGCACGGCGCGTGCGCGCCTTTGCCCACCCTGCAAAATCTCCTAGACCCCTTCATCCAGCGCCACCAGCTCGCGCTTCTTGCGCAGCGCGGGCAACAGCGGTGCGATCAGCAGCGCCATTGCGAATACGAGACATACGCCCGAGATCGGCCGCTGCACGAAGGTCCACAGATCGCCCTGCGACAGGATCAGCGACTTGCGCAGATTGTTCTCCATCATCGGTCCCAGCACGAAGGCCAGCACCAGCGGCGCCGGCTCATAGCCGAGCTTGCGCAGGAAATAGCCGATGATCCCGAACGCGATCATCACATAGACGTCGAACACGTTGTTGCTGGAGCAGTAGACGCCCAGGATCGTGAACAGGATGATCAGAGGGAACAGGATGTTGTAGGGCAGCTTGAGCAGTTGCACCCACATGCCGATCATCGGCAGGTTCAGGATCAGCAGCATCACGTTGCCGATATACATGCTGGCGACGATGCCCCAGAACAGGCCGGGGTTCTGCGTAATCATCAGTGGTCCCGGCTGCAGCCCGTGAATGACGAATGCCCCCAGCAGCAGCGCCATCACCACATTCGGCGGGATGCCGAGCGTCATCAACGGAATGAAGGCGCCTCCCGCTGCGGCGTTGTTCGCCGATTCCGGCCCCGCGACGCCTTCGATCGCGCCATGGCCGAAACGTTCGGGTGTCTTCGACAGCCGCTTCTCGAGCGCGTAGGACGCGAAAGACGCCACCACCGCGCCGCCGCCCGGCAGAATGCCCAGGAAGAAGCCGAGGAGCGTGCCGCGGCCGACCGGGCCCGCGCTCGCCTTCAAGTCCTCTTTACTGGGCAGGAGATGCGTGATCTTCGTGTTGATGATGTCCCGCTTGATCGCCTGCTCGGTGTTGAGCAGCACCTCGGCCACCCCGAACAGGCCCATCACGACCGGTACTAGGCCGATGCCGTCGATCAGCTCCATGCGGCCGAAGGTCAGACGCGGCTGCGCCGTGATGCTGTCGAGCCCGATCAGTCCGAGCACGACGCCGATGCAGGCCATCAGCAGCGCCTTCGGCATCGAGCCCTGCGTCAGGAAGGTGAGCACCACCAGGCCGAGCACCATCAGGCTGAAATATTCCGCCGGGCCGAATGCGATCGCGATGCTGGCGAGCTTCGGCGCCACCAGCATCAGCGCGATCAGCGCAAACGTGCCGGCGGCGAAAGAGCCGAAGGCGGCGATGCCGAGCGCAGGGCCGGCGCGGCCCTGCTTCGCCATCTGATGGCCGTCGATGCAGGTGACGACGGAAGCGGCCTCGCCGGGGATGTTGACCAGGATCGAGGTGGTCGAGCCGCCATACATCGAGCCGTAATAGATGCCGGCCATCATGATGATGCCGGATTCCGGCGTTCCCGACAGCGTCACGGGCAGCAGCAGCGACATCGCCGAGATCGGCCCGATGCCCGGCAACACGCCGACCAGCGTGCCGATGAAGACGCCGATGAAGCAGTAGAGCAGGTTGATCGGCAGCAGCGCGACGCCGAATCCGTGGGCGACGTTGAGAAGCGTATCCATGGGGTCAGCCGATCCCGAACAGGCCCGAGGGCAGCTGGATCAGCAGCAGCCGTTTGAGCACCCACCACATACCCAGTGGCGCCAGCACGGCGATCGGGATCGCCAGTGTCCAGCGGACGGGATCGATCACTCGCAACAACAGCAGCATCAAGGGAATCGACGACAGCAAAAAGCCGAGCGGCTCCAGGGCAATGGAGAATGCCACCAGGCACGCGATCAGCACGAGCGGCTTGCTCCAGCGCACATTTTCCCAGCGCGAGGCCAGCGTGGGCCCGCCCTCGGTAATCGCCGAGACGATGATGGAGCCTGCGAACACGCACATCAGAATGCCCGTGTAGAACAGCACGTAGCCCGAGCCGGGATCGTTGATGGTGCCGAGCTTGAGCTTCAGGCCCGACCAGATCACGAAGCCGCCGAGCGCGAGCCCGATCACTCCGCCCCAGAGTTCGGAATTGCTGAGACGGAGTTTGACGTTGGTTGGGTTGGTCATCGATTCTCTCTCGGCCGTTCCCCGGACGCTGCGCAGGGCCACAAGTGCGTTCACGCACGTCTTTGACGTGCTATGGCGGTACGCTGCCGATCCGCGGTCCATGTGCGTGGACGGAAAAGGTGGGTCCCGGCTCCGCGGTGCACCGCTGAAGAAGCGCTGCACCGCGTCCGGGACACGAAAGTCGGCTCCGTCCTACTTCTTGGCCAGCCCGAGCGTGTCGATCACCTTGCGCTCGGATTCCGTGACCTCGACGACGAACTTCTTGTAGTCCTCGGTGTTCTTGTAGTTCGGCACCATGTCGAATTTGGCCAGCGTTGCGATCACCGCGGGGTCCTCGAGCGCCTTCTTGAAGGCATCGTGCAGCTTGGCGACGATCTTGGGATCCATACCCTTCGGTCCGGCAATGCCGAAAGGTGAATCATAGACCATCGGATAGCCTAGTTCCTTCAGCGTCGGCACGTCGGGATAGTTCGGCGAGCGGGCACCGGTCCACACCATCAGCAGGCGTAGCTTGCCGGCGTCGACCAGCGGCCGCCATCCCGTGGAATCAGCCTGAAGCATGGTGTGCTGACCGAGCACGGCGGCATTGGTCTCTGCGCCGCCCTTGAACGGCACCTGCGTCAGCTTGATGCCGGCCATCCCCGCGATCTGCTCCATGCCGATATGGAGCGAGGTGCCGGCGCCGGGCGTTGCGTAGGTCACCTTGCCCGGGTTTGCCTTGGCGAATTCCACCACGTCCTTCCAGCTCTTGAACTGGGATTCCGCGCTGGTCGTGACACCGAAAGTATAGCCGGTGAGATGGACGATGTAGGTAAAATCCTTCGCCGGATCCCATGACACTTCCTGCATCAGGGGCAGGCGGAAGACGGTGATCGGAATCTGCGAGATGGTGTAGCCGTCCGGCTTCGCTCCCCCTGCCATGGTCGCCGGTCCCACCGTGCCGCCGCCGCCGGCCTTGTTGTCGATCACGACCGGCTGCCCCAGCACCTTCGCGGCGCTGTCGGCGATCGCCCGCATCGAGATATCGGTCGATCCGCCGGCCGGCCAAGGCACGATCAGCGTGATCGGCTTGGTAGGATAGTCCTGCGCACTGGCGGCAGTCGGGAGCAATGCGCCCATGACAGCATGCATCGTGGCAAATGCGATCGTCTTCAGCCCGTATCGCGACATCGAAACTCCTCCCTCGCGACGGCCTCTTGGGACCGCCGTTTCTCGTTCTTGTGAGGTGATTGTTCCCGAAATCACGGGAGAAGAAAAGCGCCATTGCGGGTCTGCGGGTAGAGCGCTCGATGCCAATTGCGCCGGAAGCGATGCGTGCGACAAATTGGTCGTTTGAAGGTTTGCCGAGATACGGAATTTGAGGGGAGCCGCCGCGGCGCTACGCCACGCGCCGGACCGTGTTCAGCGTCTCGATGGTGCGGCCGACCTCCGATGCGGGGCAGGGCTTGCCGAAATAATAGCCT
Organism: Bradyrhizobium sp. NDS-1; assembly: GCF_032918005.1. Taxonomy (NCBI): domain Bacteria; kingdom Pseudomonadati; phylum Pseudomonadota; class Alphaproteobacteria; order Hyphomicrobiales; family Nitrobacteraceae; genus Bradyrhizobium; species Bradyrhizobium sp. NDS-1. The sequence continues at coordinate 7,534,965 of NZ_CP136628.1, read as the reverse complement.
TGCACGGCGGTGCAGCCGCATTCGCGGACGAAGTCGAGTTGCTTCTCGGTCTCCACACCCTCCGCCGTCGTTTCGACGCCGAGCACGGAGCCAAGGCTTGCGATGGTGCGGACGATGGCCACGCTCTCCGGACATTCGCCGAGCGTGCCGACGAAGGAGCGGTCGATCTTGATGCGATCGAACGGAAATTTGCGCAGATAGCTCAGCGAGGAATAGCCGACCCCGAAATCGTCGAGGCTGACGCGTACTCCCAGCGCGCGGAGCTGGTGCAGGATTTCGATCGTCGCCTCGCTGTCGTCGAGCAGCGCCGTCTCGGTGACCTCGAGCTCGAGCCGCTGCGGCGGCAGGCCCGCTTCGGCCAGCGCGCTCGTGACCATCGTCACCAGCCCGCGCGAGCGGAACTGCACCGGCGACAAGTTCACCGCGACGGTGACGTCGGGCCAGGACACGGCGGTCGCACAGGCGCTGCGCAGCACCCATTCGCCGATCGGAACGATCAGCCCGTTCTCCTCGGCGATCGGAATGAACTCGGCGGGAGAGACCAAACCGCGGGAGGGATGTTTCCAGCGCAGCAGCGCCTCGAACCCGGTGAGCTCGGACGAATCGAGCCGCATCTGCGGCTGGAACACCAGATGGAACTCGCGCGCCTCGAGCGCGCTGCGCAGATCGTGCTCCAGTGCGTGCCGGCTGCGCGCCTCTTCTTCCATCTCGGGCTCGAACAGCTGATAGGCGCCGCGCCCCTTGGCCTTGGCCTGGTACAGCGCAAGGTCGGCGCATTTCATCAACTCGTCGGCATCGAGCCCGTGGTCGGGCGCGATCGCGATGCCGACCGAGGCGCCGACATGGATCGACTGGTTTCCCAGCGGTGGAGGGTGGCCGATGACCTCGACCAGGCGCCGGGCGAGTTTTTCCGCCGATTGCGGCTGCGGTCCGCGCTGGAGCACCGCGAACTCGTCACCGCCGAGGCGTGCGACGGTGTCGTGCTCGCCAACATTCTCCTTCAGACGCGCTGCGACCCAGCGCAGCAGGCGGTCGCCGGCGGCATGGCCGAGGCGGTCGTTCACGGTCTTGAAATTGTCGAGGTCGAAGCACAGCACCGCCATCGCGCCGCCGGCGATCGCGACCTGGTTCAGTCCCTCGCCCATCTTCTCGCGGAACAGCGTGCGGTTGGGCAGGTCGGTGAGCGAATCGTGGCGCGCCATATGCGCGACGCGGGCCTGGGCCTTGTGACGCTCGGTGACGTCCTCATAGGTGACGACCCAGCCGCCCAGCTCCATGCGTTTGTGATTGAGCTTGATGATGCGGCCGTCGTTCAAATGCCGGTGCAGAGTATGCTCGCCTTCGCGGAGCCGTTCGACGTAGTCGGCATAAAGCCTGGCGCCCGTCATGTTCGGGTGGATGCCGAGCTCGCAGCTGTGCTCCATGATCTCGCGCATCGAGACGCCGGGCTTCACGATATCAGGCGACAGTCCGTACATCTCGATATAGCGGCGATTGCAGACGATCACGCGCAGGCTCGCATCGAGCATGCACAGGCCCTGGCTCATGTTGTTCAGCGCCGCGTCGAAACGCCGGTACTGTTCGCTCAGCTCCTCGATCGCGTGTTCCCGCTCGGTGATATCCTCATAGGTGGCGACGAAGCCGCCCTCAGCCAGTGTGCAATAGCGGACCGAGATCACGGTGCTGTTGGACATGCGCCGGCGCATCGGCGAAGAATCGCGGCCCGCGATTCTCGCGCGAGCTGCTTCCAGCAGTTGTTGAGTGCTGTATTCGGAAGCAAAGGCGCCGTTCGCAATCGACCGCTCGATCAGCTCGGAGAGATGTGTGCCGGCCCTGGTCTCCTCCGGCGATAGCCGGAAGATCTCGCGATAGGTGGTGTTGCAGACGCGCAGGCGCATATCGCTGTCGTAGAAGGCGAGCCCGTGCGCCATGTTCTCCAGAGCCGCGTCGAGGATGAAGTTCTGCTGCCTCAGCGTTTCCTCATATTGCAGCCGCTCCGTGACGTCCTCGTGCACGGTCACCCAGCCGCCGTCGGGCAGGAAGCGCGAGACCGCCTGCACCATCCGTCCGTCATAACGCATCACCAGCAGGGATTTCGCCTTTCTGGCGCGCACGTCCTCCAACCTGGAGCTCTGGAATTCGTCGGCCGGCATGCCCGGCGAATTGCCGCGCGACACCCAATGGTCGATCACCGTGGAATGCGGGACCCCTGGCCTCACGATCTCGGGGTCGAGGTTGTAGAGGTTCAGGAAACGTTCGTTGCAGACGACGACGCGGCTCTCGGCATCGTACATGATGAGGCCGTGCGACATGTTGGAGAGCGCGTGCTGGCTGCGCTCGGTCTGCACGCGCAATTCTGCTTCGAGGCGGGCGAGACGGCTGACGTCGTCGCAGATCGTCATCCAGCCGCCGCCGGGAAGCGGCTTCAGCTCGAGCGACATGACGTGACCGGTTCCAAGACGCTGCTCGGTCCGGAACGGCTTTCCCCCTGCGATCTGCGCGATCCGCGCCGAATACAGCGCGTCGAGCTCGCCTTCCGGAAAGTTGCCGCGTTCGGCGCTGTGCGCGAGTACTTCGCGGTAACTCGTGCCCACCCGCACGATGTCGGGCGACATGTCGAACAGCGACAAGTAGCTCTGATTGATCAGCACGATGCGGTTGTCGGCATCGTAGACGCAGACGCCCTGCTCCATGTGGTCGAGCGCAAGCTGGCTCAGCGCGACCAGGGCCTCCGGGCCCTGCTCGCGGCGTGCACCAAGCTCATTGTCGCGGGTCGACGTCATGGGTTCGGCAGGTCTCGGCGGGCAATAGATTAACGCAACCTAGTTCAGCCACCGAGCGTAGCGAAGAGGCGGGAAAATTCCCTTAAGCGCGGTAGTTTACGGAGGGTGACCGGGATGGATAGCGGGTCTTGATTGCCGAGGTGCCCGCAAGAGTTGGCCGGGAGGACGCAACATATAAGGTGTCATCCCTGCGAACGCAGGGACTCGCAACTACAGGAAGGAATTTGGCGAAGATTGGAAGTGAACGGACCTTCCTGCGGTACCACCATCGTGGCTTCGAGATAGATCACGCGGTATGGGTTCCTGCGTTCGCAGGGACGACAACCTACGGCCCGTACAACACGAGTTCCGTATCCGTGAGATCGCCGAGCTGTGGCCGATGCGGGCCCTTGAAATATTTCCGACCGCGCCGCTCTGTATAAATACCGACGAGGCCGGGAATCGGGCCGTTGGAATCGATCGCCACCGAGATCTTGCCGAGCCGGAGCAGCAGCCGGCCGATGCGGCCTGCGCAAGCGACGTATTCGGCAGCGCTGCGGCAGTAGATCAGCTTCATCGCAGGAGGCGCAATGAAGCCGCGGCGGATGCGCACAGGTTGCAGGATGAAGGGGAATGTTCCCTTCGGCGTGCGGCAGACGAAGCTGAGGCAGTTGTAGCGCGCGTGCCGTGTCAGGAGCTCGGTCTCTGCTTCGGAGAGCCCTTCGATCGTCTTGGCATGAGGCGAGATGACCTCGATCTTGCTCCAGCGCGGGACGCGCGCCAGTGCAGGGACCGAGAAGAATAGGCCGCGGCAATAGGCCTGAAAGCCCTGCGTTTCGATGATCGGCCAGGTCCACGGCGCCGGACTGATGTTGAAATAGGTCACGTCCTTGTGCCGCTGCGCGATCTTGGTCAGCAGCGGGGCATAGTTGCGGTAGGCCGGATCGACATACCAGCTCGACAGGTTGCACTGGATGGCGGTCTCTTCGCCGTTCTTGCGTGTGGTGTAGATCAGCAGCAGCACGCCGACCGGCGTGCCGTCACTATCGAGCATGTAGCCGAAGCGCGGATAGCCCTCCGGCACGGAGCGGAAGGCCTGCCGGCGCAGACCCTGGATCCAATAGTCGCGCGAGCGGCCCACGAAGCCGCGCGTCAACAGGTCCGCGATCGCTTCCGCGTCGGACTCGGTAATCTCGCGGCATCGCACCTTGGTGTGAATCGCGCTCGTCTTACCCGTGGAAATGACAGGCCTCGTTTGGTTAGCGCCAGCCTTCGACATGGGCGTCGGCCGTGACCTGCGACTGCAGGCCCAGGACGTCACGCACCTTGGCGGGCCAGGCGGAAAGGTCGGTGCCGTGGGTGTGGAACATGGCGACAGCCAGCCGGTCCATGCCGAAGGCGACGCACCCGGTGTGGGCTGGCTCACCGTTGGCGTCCTGGATTCCCCAGGTCGTGCCGAAATGCTCGCGGTGATAGTTGAAGCTCATGCAGGCCGTCGGCTGCTCTTCCGAGCGCAGCGGAATGAGGAGCTCGAACTTGAGCTGCTGCTGCTTCTGGCTCACCGCCTTCATCTGGCCGACGCGGCCGAAGAAGGGGTCGCTGGCATAGTCGACGCGAAAGGTGAGGCCGAGATCGGTCGCGATCTTCTGCGCGCGCACCATCCAGCGCTCGCGGAAATCGGCGACGTCGTCGGGGCTGCCGATGCAGACATATTCGCGCATTCGGAACGATTGCAGCCGGTCGAGATGCTTGGACGGCTCGCGGCGGAAGCAATCCGCGGCGACGTCGAAACGCAGGCCGCTCTTCGGCAAGGGTCCGCGACTCGCCGCGATCGGATAGACCGGATAGCAAGCCGCCGGCGACAGCACGAGATCGGCCGGCGAGAGCGATGAGGTCCAGTCGCCGCCGGCATCGAAGCGGCTCACCGCGGCGTTGATCTCGCGTTCGGTCCCGTGCAGGCCGCAAACGCAGCCGAGCAGGTTCGGAAAGCTCTTGAGGTAGCCGGATTTCTCCAGCTGAGCCCGGCTCATGACCGGGGGAAAGCGCATGACCTCGGTGCCGGACTCGCGATGGCTCGTGATCAGCGTAGCGAGCTTCTCGACGATGCCTTCATAGAGTGCGGTACGGGCATAGACACCGTCGGCGCCCATGCGGTGGAACAGCTTGTCGGCGAGGTGATCGAGGGGATCAATCATCTGCGGCGCGGTCGCGGGCGAGTCGGGGAGGACGGCAATGTTCATGGGTCGATATCCTGCTATCTCAAAATTGTTCTTGTTGGTTCAGTCGCAAAGCACTCAATCACGAAGGCTGGTCGGCACGCCGCTCATCAGCGTCGATGTCGCGGCATTGGCCAGAATGCGGTCGTTGTTGATCATGATCGGGGACGACAGCACGTCGCGGAGGTGCCGCCCCATGGTGAACTCGCCGTCGTTGCGGTAGCCGGAGAGGCCGGAAGTGCGCATCGCATGCATCACGGTCTCGACCGCGAGCTCGGAGGCCTGCACCTTCAGAAGCGTGATCGAGGACTGGAAGTCGAGCGAGCCGAGCGCGCGCTCGTCATGCTCGGCGCGGGCGAAAGCGTCGGTGTTGGCAGCGATCAGCGCGCGCAGCTTGGCCAGCGACATCTTGGCGGCGGCGAAGTGCGCCGCGGCCGGGGGCATCTGGCCGCCGGAGCTGCGGGCCGCCTTGCGGATGAAGGCCTGCGCGCGGGTCACGGCCGCGGCGGCGATGCCGGCCCAGGCCGAGGACCAGCAAAGATGTGCGAACGGCGTCATGGTCTGGGCGTGGATCTTGTCGTAGGATTCGGGGAAGACCCGGTCGGCGGGGCAATCAACCTTCAGCTCGAAGCCGGTCGAGCAGGTGCCGCGCATGCCGAGCGTTTCCCAGCCCAGCGTCCGCTTCAGCGAATAATCGTCCTTGGCAAGCGCCAGCAGCACCTGGTCGGAGGCGGCGGCCTCGGTGGCGCGGCGGGCGATGGTGACGAGACCGTCGGCCTCGGCGCCGTAGGAGATCACGGTGGCGTCACGCACCAGCGAAACCGTGTCACCGGCGTGGTCGACGGCGGCGGCGCTGGCGCGGATGTTGCCGCCGTTCTGGCCCTCGGTGGTGGAGGAGGCGAGCAGCCACTGGTCGCGGGCGACCCGGCGCATCATGGTTTCCATCCAGGGGATGCCGTGGCCGTGCCTGACGACGCAGGCGACCTTGGTCTGGTGCATCGCGTAGATCATAGCGGTCGAGGCGCAGGCGCGTCCGAGCGTGTAGCAGATGTCGGTGACGTCGTAGATGGAGGCACCGAAGCCGCCGAACTCGACCGGGATCATGACGCCGAGCAGTTTTTGCTCGCGCGCGACCTCGAAAGCCTTGCGCGGGAAACGAGCGTCGCGATCGACCCCATCGGCGTCGGCCGCCGCAGCGGCTGCAGTCCGGGCTGCCCGTTCGATCAGAGAGGGCCCCTGCTCCAGGAAGCTCGTCTGCGTTTCGTCGACAGTGAGGACCGCTTCACGCACGTTCATGCTCGTCCGCCTCCGGTTCGCCGTTCGAGATCGCCGGCATCATTCACGATGCGCGTCAGCGATCCTCCGGCCATCTTTGCTTGTGAGACGAGGCTACGGATTTAATTCAAATTCGTCGATGAAATAGAAGGTAAACAAAGTCGAATTCCGAACAAACAGTTAAGGCCGGGTTGTTTGCCTCTCCCGTTTTTCCAGCACCACGTTAGGAATCCGGAAGAAGCCCGAATTCCAGACAATCTGAGTCATCGTTTACTAAGAAACGCGAAGTATGAGTGCCGCCCATTGCGGGACCGGCAGGCTGTGCCCATCGTAGCCGGAAGCCGGTCCGACCTTTTGACAGACACATGGGAATTTGCCGATGCAAGCCTTTGATACCGAATTGCGCAATCGCATCATCAAGCTGGTGAAGGGCATCCTCGAACAGAATTCGCTCACCGCCGACGTCACGCCGTCTGCCAAGCTCGTCGACGTCGGCCTGACCTCGATGGACATGGTCAATCTGATGCTCGGGGTGGAAGCCGAGTTCGACTTCACCATCCCACAATCCGAGATCACTCCGGAGAACTTCCAGTCCGTCGAGACGCTGGAGCGCATGGTCACGACCCAGCTGCGGCTGGCGAACGCGGCTTAAGCAAGCGGTGTCGTCCCTGCACATGCAGGGACCCGTGCCGCGGAATCTATCGACCTTTGACGGTCGAAGTACCGAACGATGAGTCTCCGCCAAACGACGGCCTGTGGTTACGGGTCCCTGCATTCGCAGGGACGACACTGAGTGTGAGGCCCGGGCATCATTGCTCCTCACACCACCGGCATCATTCCCCCACCCCCGTTCCAAAACCGCTCCAAAACTGGCATAGCTTAACCATGTCGCACGGGGCCGATAGGGTGGAGCAGGTATGACGCAGGCGGTATTGGGCATCATCGGCGGCTCGGGCATCTATGATCTGCCGGGCCTCGAGGGTGCGCGCGAAGAGGTGATCGAGAGCCCCTGGGGTGAGCCGTCGGCGGCCTTAAGGCGTGGCACCATCGCGGGCCTGCCAATCGTGTTCCTGCCGCGACATGACAAGGGCCACCGTCTCTCACCCTCCGACATCAACTATCGCGCCAACATCGACGTGTTGAAGCGCGCCGGGGTCACCGACCTGATCTCGCTGTCGGCCTGCGGTTCCTTCAAAGAGGAACTGCCGCCCGGCACGTTCGTTCTCGTCGATCAGTTCGTCGACCGCACCCACAAGCGCGAGAGTTCGTTCTTCGGCCGGGGCTGCGTCGCGCATGTGTCGATGGCGCATCCGGTCTCGCCGCGGCTGCGCATTCACCTGGCCGCAGCAGCCGAGGCCGAGGGCATCGCAATCGGGCGTAGCGGGACCTATGTCTGCATGGAAGGGCCGCAATTCTCCACATACGCGGAGAGCATGACCTACAAGACGCTGGGTTATTCGGTGATCGGCATGACCAACATGCCCGAGGCGAAGCTCGCGCGCGAGGCGGAGATCTGTTACGCCACCGTTGCAATGGTGACGGATTTCGACTGCTGGCATCCCGACCACGATGCCGTCACCGTTCAGGACATCATCCGTGTGCTGACGTCGAATGCCGACAAGGCGAAGGCCCTGGTGGCGCGGTTGGCGAAGGATTTCCCGCGCGAGCACGAGCCGTGTCCGATCGGCTCGGACCGTGCGCTCGACACGGCGCTGATCACGGCGCCCGAGGCGAGGGACCCCGAGCTTCTGAAGAAGCTCGATGCGGTAGCCGGGCGCATCCTGCGCGGTTGAGGCGCAAGAAGGACGAAAAGGCAGAATGCCATGAAGGTCGACGGCAAGCATTTCCGCAGCATCTGGCGCGAAGGCGACGGCTGGTCGATCGGCGCGATCGACCAGCGCCGGCTGCCGCACGAGTTCGTCGTCGCGAAGCTGACATCGTGTGAAGACGCCGCTGTTGCCATTCGCGACATGCTGGTGCGCGGCGCACCGCTGATCGGTGCGACCGCGGCCTATGGCATGGCGCTCGCCATGCGCGAGGACGCCTCCGATGCCGGGCTGAAGCGCGCTTACGATACGCTCGTCGTGGCGCGGCCGACGGCGATCAATCTGAAATGGGCGCTGGATGAGATGCGCGCGGCGCTGGCGCCGATTGATCCGATTGAAAGAGCCGAGGCGGCCTACGCTCGCGCCGACGAAATCGTCGAGCAGGATGTCGAGATCAACCGCGGCATTGCGGGCAACGGCCTGAAGCTGATCGAGGCGATTGCGGCCAAGAAGCCGGGTGAGACGGTCAACGTCCTCACCCATTGCAACGCCGGCTGGCTCGCCACCGTCGACTGGGGCACGGCGACGGCGCCGATCTATCTTGCGCATGAGCGCGGCGTCAAGATCCATGTCTGGGTCGACGAGACGCGTCCGCGCAACCAGGGCGCCTCCCTCACCGCCTGGGAGCTCGGCCATCACGGCGTGCCGCACACGGTGATCCCCGACAACACCGGCGGGCACCTGATGCAGCATGGCATGGTCGACCTCGCCATCGTCGGCACGGACCGCGTTGCTGCCAATGGCGACGTCTGCAACAAGATCGGTACCTACCTGAAGGCGCTCGCCGCGCACGACAACGGCGTACCGTTCTACGTCGCACTGCCGTCACCGACGATCGATTTCGCCGTCCAGGACGGTATCCGCGACATTCCCATCGAGCAGCGCAGCGGCGTCGAGGTTACCGACATGACCGGCCGCACGGCAGATGGAAGGTTGGAGACGGTGCGTATCGTCCCCGAGGGTTCGCCGGTCGCGAACTACGCCTTCGACGTGACACCGGCGCGGCTCGTGACCGGCCTCATCACCGAGCGCGGTGTGCTGAAGCCGGATCGTGCTGCGCTGGCAGCAGCGTTTCCGGAGCGCATCGCCCCTGCGGCGGAGTAGGCAGTTTGCCAGGCGAGATGTCCCACACCGTCATTGCGAGCGTAGCGAAGCAATCCAGAGTCTTTCCGCGGAAACGGTCTGGATTGCTTCGCTGCGCTCGCAATGACGGAGAATGACGCGCTAGCTCAGCTTCAACCCCGTCGCCTGCTCAAGCTCGGCGATCGCCTGCGTGCCGCTCGCGACCTTGATCGTGGTCATGCCCATCTCGCGGGCGGGCTTCAGGTTGACGCCGAGGTCGTCGAGATAGACGCAGTCGCTCGGATCGACCTTCAGGGTCTCCACCATCATCTCGTAGATGCGCGGGTCGGGCTTGCGCAGGCCGATCTTGGCGGACTCGATCACGTGATCGAACAGCACCATGACTTCGGCAATGTAGAGCGAGCGTCCGGTCATGCTGCCAATGGCATTGGCCGGGAGGTTGTTGGTGATGCAGCCGGTCTTGAATTTCGCCTTGATGCGCTTCAGGGCCTCGACCATCTCGGGGCGCAGATCGCCCTGCAGCAGCGATACCACGTCGCGTCCGCGCACCTCGGCGCCGAGTGCACGGGATTCTTCGGCGAACAAGTGATCGAACGTGTCGATATCCACCTCGGCGCGCTCGAATTTGGCCCAGGCGTTTTCCAGATGGTTGGCGGCGTTGGTCCGCCGTATGATGTCGGTGGGCAGTCCGCGCTCCGCCTCGAATCGCGCGAAGGCCTCGAACGGCGAACTCGTCAGCACGCCGCCAAAATCAAAGATCACAGCTTGGATCGCCAATTCCTGCCCCCCGTCAATTCCTTTCCAAGAGGGCTAGCATGCGCTATCGGCAAGGGCCAGTCCGAAGCAAATTCAGGCGCTCACCGAACCGACGGCCGAGACATGTTCCCCATGAAGACGATTGCGACATTCGCCGCGGCTGCTCTGCTGCTCGCCACGCCCGCGCAGGCCATCGTCGGCGGCGGCACGCCGCAGGCGGATGGTGTCGCGCGTGCCGTCGTCACCATCGTCGGCTCGCGCGGCAATTTCTGCACCGGCAGCCTGATCGCGCCGAGGCTCGTGCTCACCGTCGCTCACTGCGTGCAGCCCGGCGCTGACTATAAGATCGTCGATCGCGGAATGGACGGCCAGCCGCAATTGACGAACGTGCGCACGGTCGCGATCCACCCGAACTTCAACATGCAGGCGATGCAGTCGCACCGCGCCACCGCGGACGTGGCGCTGCTGCAACTGGAAATTCCACTCAAGGGAAAATCCACGGTGCCGGTCGGCATGCCGCAAATTCCAATTCGGGTCGGCGGCCGTTTTACCATCGCCGGCATCGGCGTCACCGCTCGTGGCGATGGCAAGAGCGGCGGCATCACGCGTGTTGCCGCGCTTGTCGCCACCGGCCAGCCCGGGACGCTTCAGATCCGGCTGGTCGATCCCGTAACCAACGGTGTTCGCGACGGAATTGGCGCCTGCACCGGTGATTCCGGTGGTCCTGTGTTCGAGGACAAGCCGAATGGTGCCGTGCTGGTCGGCCTCATCAGCTGGTCCACCGGGCCGAACGGCGCTGCCGGCTGCGGCGGGCTAACTGGCGTCACGCCGCTCACGCTCTACCGCGACTGGATCTTGCAGACGGCGCGGAGCTGGGGTGCGGCGCTGTGATTTGACCGCGACTTGATCTATGTCATTTTGAAGCGGAAGCGCGTCGGGTGATCATGCCGGCCGCGGAGGAAACGCGTCGTCCATCAAGGGCGGCCACAAAAGCAAGCAAGGCATAGAAGCAACAATGAATGTCGCTGTTCGCGGTCACACCGCCACCAAGCAAGCTTCCGAACATTTCGACGTGCTGATCGTCGGCGCCGGCATCTCCGGCATCGGCAGCGCCTATCACATCGAAAAGCAGCTGCCGGGCACCAGTTACGTCATCCTGGAGACCCAGGAAACGTTTGGCGGCACCTGGAGCACGCATCGCTATCCCGGCATTCGTTCCGACAGCGATCTCCATACTTTCGGCTACAGCTTCAAGCCGTGGGTCGGTCCGCCGATCGCGACCGCCGAGGAGATCTTGTCCTACATGAACGAGGTCATCGAGGATAACGACCTCGCAAGGCACATCCGCTACAAGCACAAGATCAATTCCGCGAGCTGGTCGAGCAAGCAAAATCTCTGGACCATCGAGGCGGTGACGACCGACGCCGGCGAGCGCAGGACGTTCACCGCAAACTTCCTCTGGATGTGCCAGGGCTATTATCGCCATTCGGAAGGCTACACGCCGGAATGGAAGGGCATGGACCGGTTCAAGGGCCGCATCGTCCATCCCCAGACATGGCCTGACGATATCGACCTCGCGGGCAAGAAGGTGGTTGTGATCGGCTCGGGCGCGACGGCGGCAACGCTGGTGCCGAACATCGCGGACAAGTGCGCGCACGTCACCATGCTGCAACGCTCGCCGACCTATTTCCGGCTGGGCCGCAACGCCATCGAAATAGCGGAGGAGTTGCGCCGGCTCCAGGTCGACGAGGAATGGATCCACGAGATCGTGCGACGCAAGATCCTGTTCGAACAGGATGCTTTCACGAAACTCTGCGTGTCAAAGCCCGAGCAGGTCAAGAAGGAGCTCATTGGCCAGATCAGCGCGGTCCTAGGTCCGGACTATGACGTCGAGACGCACTTTACGCCGACATACCGGCCGTGGCGGCAGCGCATTGCGTTCGTGCCCGACGCCGACCTCTTCAAGGGGATTGCCAGCGGCAAGGCCTCCGTCGTCACCGACGAGATCGAGTGCTTCGTGGAGAACGGAATCCAGCTCAAATCCGGAAAGTTACTGGAAGCCGATGTCGTCGTCACCGCGACCGGCTTCAACCTCGCGGCCCTCGGCGACATCGCCTTCGAGATCGACGGCAAGCCGCTCGCCTTCGGCGACACAGTCACCTACCGCGGCATGATGTTCACGGGCGTGCCGAACATGGTCTGGGTGTTTGGTTATTTCCGCGCCAGCTGGACGCTGCGCGTCGACCTCGTCGCCGATTTCGTCTGCCGGCTGCTCGGCCACATGAAGGCCAAGGGTGCCAAAAAGGTCGAGGTCAAGCTGCGTGCTGAGGACCACAACATGCCGATCCTGCCCTGGATCGATCCGGAAAACTTCAACCCCGGCTACATGATACGCAACATGGACCTCTTGCCCAAGCGCGGCGACAAGCCGGAATGGCAGCACAGCCAGGACTATTGGACCGAAAAGGACGAGATCCCGAAGACGGATCTGGACGACAAGGCGTTTGTTTACGGGTGAGGGGCGTTCGTGGGTGAGGGGCGACTACTGTCACCACACACTCCACCGTCGTCCCGGGGCGCGAAGCGAACTCGGGACCCATAACGACAGGGAATAGTTAGGGAGCGAGCTGGTAACTCCGAGTCTTTGTCAAATGTCTCCCCGTGGCTGGGTCCCGGATCAGCGCTCCGCTTCGCTGCGCTTGTCCGGGACGACACTGTTCGCTGGGTGAGCGGCGTTCTCATTCCCACCACCACTACGAATTCCTTCGCGTCGCGTTCGTTGCGATTGCCGCGGCTGCCGTTCGATTCTCCACCCCGAGCTTGGCGTAGATCTGCTCCAGATGCTTGTCGACCGTGCGCGGGCTGAGACCCAGGATCTGCGCGATGTCGCGGTTGGTCTTGCCCTTGCTGAGCCAAGCCAGTACCTCGCCCTCGCGGGTGGTGAGGCCGAGTTCGCTGGTGAATTCGGGGGGCAGTGCGGTGCCGGATTCCCGGGAGAGCCGCAGCAGAAACTCGTTCGGCGCGGTTTCGCCCATGTAATAGAGCCGGAGTTGGGGGTTCTCGGGCAAGGAGGCCGCCTGAGATTTCGAGCTGCCCTTAACCTTGGCCTGTTCCAGCCATTGCAGCAGTGATGGCGACAGGACGAAGTCGTCGGGCTGTGCGCCCTGATGGTCGGACATCAGCTTCTGCGCCTGTGGCGTCGCCCATAGCAAATTGCCCTGGCGGTTGACCGCGAACAGAAAGCGGCCGGAGACGTCTAGCGCTGCGCGCGCGCTCTGCGTCAACCGGGCATTGCCGAGATGGACGCGAATGCGCGCCAGCATCTCCTCGATCACGATCGGCTTGGTCACGTAGTCGACGCCGCCGGCTTCAAGGCCGCGCACGATATGCTCGGTCTCGGCAAGGCCCGTCATGAAGATGACAGGGACATTGGCAAGACCCGCATCGCGCTTGAGCCGGCGGCAGGTCTCGAAGCCGTCGATGCCCGGCATCACGGCGTCGAGCAGAATGATGTCGGGCGTGATCTGGTCGATGATGCGCATCGCGGCCGCGCCGTCGAGCGCCACCATCACCGTCATGCCGGCGCCGTCGAGCGCATCGGTCAGCAGCCGAAGCGTTTCGGGAGAGTCATCCACAACGAGCGCGACGTCGCGCTTCTTCGACTCAATGCTCATGCGCATGCAATGTTTTCAATGTGTCCATGTACTGGTCGAGATCGAAGCGGTCGACCAGCGACCGCATCTGCGCGACGAAGTCGGCATGCTCCGGGTGCTCGCTGCCAATCTCGTCCAGCTTCAACTGAATGCCCTTGACGTAGCCGATTTGGCCCAGCCCGATCAGCGCCTCGATATGCCGCACCGGCGGCCTCGATCCGCTCTCCGGTCGCCAGAACGGCACTGCGATTTCGTCCGAGCCATACTGCCATTCGAGCCTTAGGAGCTGGCGGATCGTCTCCAGCAGCCGCGGGATGTCGATCGGCTTCATCAGATAGCCGTCATGGAAAGGCTGCGCCAGCGGGGTGCCGTGAGCCTCCAAGGCGCTCGCCGAGACCATCAGGATGCGCGCCTGGTGATGGCCGCTCGCGCGCAAGGCCTCCGCGACGGCCCAGCCGTCCATGGCGGGCATCGAAATGTCGAGCAGGAACAGGTCGGGCCGGCAATGCTGCGCCAGCGCGAGGCAGCCGGGCCCGTCGGGGGCGCTGAGCAGGATGAAGCCGAGCGGCGTCAGCACCTCGCGCAGGAGGTCGCGATGAACGGGATCGTCGTCGGTGATGAGGATGGTCTTGCGCGCGCCGTGATAGCCGGAGACCGGGGCTTCCACCGGCGCGATGCGCTGGGGATTGGTCACCTCCGACAGCAGGATCTTGACCTTGAACGTCGAGCCGGAGCCGACCTTGCTCAAGACCTTGATATCGCCGCCCATCACGCCGGCGAGCAGGCGGCTGATGGTCAGGCCAAGCCCGGTGCCGGTCTGCGGCTGCGAGACACCGAGCGCTCCGCGCTCGAAGGGCGCGAAGATGCGCTCGAGATCGTCGCTCTGGATGCCGGGGCCGGTATCGATCACCTCGAACTCGGCGACGGGGCTGCGATAGTGCACCACGAACTGCACGCTGCCGGTCTGGGTGAACTTGATCGCGTTGGAGAGCAGGTTGATCAGCACCTGGCGCAGCCGCTTCTCGTCGGCATAGACCACGACCGGCAAGTGTGGCGGCCGCCGGAACAAGAAATCGATGCCCTTGGCGGCGGCCTGAAGGCGAAACATGCCGACGAGCTGGTCGAGGAATTCGCTGAGGCGCACCTCGTCGCGCGACAGATACAGCCGCCCCGCCTCGATCTTGGAAATATCCAGAATGCCGTCGATCAGGCCGGAGAGGTGGTCGGCGCTGCGGCGGACGACGCGAACCTGATCGCGCGGCTTGGTGCTCAGCGTCGCGTCCTGCTCGAGCAGTTGCGCATAACCGCTGATCGCATTCAGCGGCGAGCGAAGCTCGTGGCTAAGGCCCACGACATAGCGGCTCTTGGCGAGGTTGGCGGATTCGGCGACCTCCTTGGCGCGCTGGAGTTCGGCGTCGGTGCGCTTGTGCGCGTCGATCTCCTGGATCAGCAGTGTGGTCTGTCGCCGCGTCTCGGCTTCAGCCGCGCGGCGGCTCTGCTGCGCCAGCACGAACAGCCAGGCCACCACGCCGATGATGATGCTGAGCGAGAAGAACACCTTCCAGAGCACGTCGGAGACCAGCACGTTCTCGCCATGCACGCTCGCCGAGGTCTGCAGATAGATCAGGCCCAGCACCAGCGCGACGAGGCCGGCGGAGACCACGAAAACGCCGATATACTGGCCGAGTTGCGAGTTGATCCTTGCGTAGATCGGCTGCGGCATCAGCTTGCCCAGCGTCTCCGACACCTGCGCCTGGATCCGCGCGTGCGGCTTGCAGAGATCGTGGCAGCGGGCGTCGAGCGAACAGCACAAGGAGCAGATCGGCCCGGCGTAAGCGGGGCAGGACGCCATGTCTTCCGGTTCGAACGAGTGCTCGCAGATGCAGCACTGGATGGCTTCGAGGTTCTGCCAGCTTCGCTTCGGCTTGCGTGCGATGTAGTACTTGCCGCCTGTGGCCCAGGCGATCAACGGTGCGGCAATGAAGGCGACCGCGAGCGCGATGAAGGCTGACAGCGCCTTCGCGGTAGGTCCGAACAGGCCGTAAAAGGCACTGATGGAGATGATGGTCGCGATTGTCATCGCGCCGACGCCGACCGGATTGACGTCGTAGAGATGGGCGCGCTTGAACTCGATCTGCTGCGGCCGCAATCCAAGCGGCTTGTTGACGATGAGATCCGCGACCAGCGCGCCGACCCAGGCGATCGCGACGTTGGAATAGAGCGCCAGCGTCTGCTCCAGGGCCTTGTAGACGCCGATCTCCATCAGCAGCAGCGCCACGATGACGTTGAAGACCAGCCAGACGACGCGGCCGGGATGGCTGTGGGTCAAGCGCGAGAAGAAATTCGACCACGCGATCGAGCCGGCATAGGCGTTGGTGACGTTGATCTTCACTTGCGACAGGATCACGAACGTGCCGGTCAATGCCAGCGCAAGATCAGGCTGCGATAGCACGTAGCGGAACGCTTCGAGATACATGTGCGCCGGCTCGGCGGCCTCCTCGGGCGGCACCCCGTGGCTGAGCGCGAAGAAGGCGAGAAACGAGCCGGCCAGAAGTTTCAACGCGCCGAGCACGATCCAGCCTGGCCCGGCGCTCATGAGCGCTATCCACCAGGAGGCCCTGGACGCCCGGCGGTCCCGCGGCAGAAATCGCAGGAAGTCGACCTGCTCGCCGATCTGCGCGATCAGCGAAAACACCACCGAGGCCGCAACTCCGAACAGCAGCAGGTCGAAATGTCCGTTGAGATCGCCGTGCTCGCCCGAGAACTTGCGCCACTCCGTGAAGGAGCGCGGGTTGTGCCAGGCGATCGCCGCGAACGGAATGATGTGGAGCACGATCCAGAGGGGCTGCGTCCACAATTGGAAGCGGCTGATCAGCGTGATGCCATAGGCCACCAGCGGGATGATGACGACGGCGCTGAGGAGATAGCCGATCGGCCGCGGAATCCCGAAGCACATTTCGAGCGCAGACGCGAGGATCACGGCTTCGATCGCAAAGAAGATGAAGGTGAAGGACGCGTAGATCAGCGAGGTGACGGTCGAGCCGATGTAGCCGAAGCCGGCGCCCCGCGTCAGCAGGTCGATGTCGATGCCGCATTTGGCGGCATAATAAGCAATCGGCACGCCACAGCAGAAGATGATGGTCGAGACCACCAGGATGGCGGCGGTCGCGTTGGTGACGCCGTAGTTCAGGGTGATGGTGCCGCCGATCGCCTCCATCGCCAGGAACGAGATCGCGCCCAACGCGGTGTTGGCGACCCGGGCGGCCGACCAGCGACGCGCGCTCTTGGCCGTGAAGCGCAGCGCGTAGTCTTCCAGCGTCTGGTTGGCAACCCATTGGTTATACTGGCGCCTGACGCGGTCTATTCGCTGCCGCCCTGCCACTCTGACCCCACTCCCGATACGGACCCGAGCCCTCGCAAATTCCGTACCAAAAGCCTACGTCGGCATTTTGCGGTGCAGTATACGCGATCTTGCGTATGCTTGCGCTGCATAAATCCGAGCCATCCTCACAGCGCCAATTGCGTGTTCTCGAACAAAAGTGGGGTGCTCATGTCGGACGAAGAAAACAAGGGCCTGTTGTCGCCGCTCCGGCGCAAATTATTGATGGGAATGGCCGCTGTTCCGGCCATCACGATGCTGCCGCGGGGATCCTTTGCGCAGGCCCCGGCGACCTCTGCGGTCAACACCACGGGTCTTGCGGTGACGGATACCGAGGTCACGGTCGGTATCTTGCACTCCGCGACCGGCACCATGGCGATCTCCGAGACCGGCTCGATCGAGGCCGAAAAGCTCGCCATCGAGCAGATCAACGCGGCCGGCGGCGTGCTCGGGCGCAAGATCAAGTTCATCCAGGAAGACGGCGCCAGCGACTGGCCGACTTTCGCTGAAAAGGCCAAGAAGCTGCTCGTCAACGACAAGGTCGCGGCGATCATGGGCTGCTGGACCTCGGCTTCGCGCAAGGCCGTGTTGCCGGTCATGGAGCAGTATAACGGCATGCTCTATTACCCGACCTTCTACGAAGGCCTCGAGCAGTCCAAGAACGTCATCTACACCGGCCAGGAAGCGACCCAGCAGATTCTGGCCGGCCTGAACTGGATCGCCAAGGAAAAGGGCGCCAAGTCGTTCTTCTTCATCGGCTCCGACTACATCTGGCCGCGCACCTCGAACAAGATCGCGCGCAAGCACGTCGAGAACGTGCTGAAGGGCAAGGTCGTCGGCGAGGAGTATTATGCGCTCGGCAGCACCCAGTTCAACTCGGTCATCAACAAGATCAAGCTGACCAAGCCCGACGTGATCTTCACCGACGTCGTCGGCGGCTCGAACGTCGCCTTCTACAAGCAGCTCAAGGCGGCCGGCATCGACCTCTCCAAGCAGGCGCTGCTGACGATCTCGGTCACCGAAGACGAAATCGACGGCATCGGCGGCGAGAACATCGCGGGCGCCTATGCCTGCATGAAATACTTCCAAACGCTCGACAATCCGAACAACAAGGCCTTCGTGCCGGCGTTCAAGAAGATGTGGGGCGAGAAGACTGTCATCGGAGACGTCACCCAGGCTGCCTATCTCGGGCCGTGGCTGTGGAAGTTGACCGTCGAGAAGGCCGGCTCCTTCGACGTCGACAAGATCGCAGCAGCCTCGCCGGGCGTCGAGTTCAAGGGGGCACCGGAAGGCTACGTGCGGATCCACGAGAATCATCACCTCTGGTCGAAGACCCGGGTGGGACGCGCCAAGCTCGATGGCCAGTTCGAGCTGATCTACGAGACCGCCGATCTCGTCGAGCCGGATCCGTTCCCGAAGGGCTACCAGTAAGCGCAACTCGACCGCGCTTCTCCCAACACCAACGAGCTCCCTGGCGTGGACCGCAAATCCACGCTCAAGACCCCGCGTCGCGAACCTGCTCGCGACGCGGGACCCTTTCCCTGACGGAGGACATCGATGTTCGGCGACTACTCGCTTGGTGATCTCGGCTCCATTTTCGTCATGCAGGGGTTTGCCGGACTGATCCTGTTCTCGGTCTATGTCCTGATGGCGCTCGGGCTCGCCATCATCTTCGGCCAGATGGGCGTCATCAACATGGCCCATGGCGAGTTCATGATTCTCGGGGCCTACGTTACCTGGATGACCTCCAATCTCTTCCAGGCCCATCTGCCAAGCCTGTTCAGCGGCTACTTTTTCCTCGCGATGATCCTGGCCTTTGTCGCATCCGGCGCGCTGGGAATGCTGGTGGAATGGGTACTGATACGTCACCTCTATAAGCGCCCGCTCGATACGCTGCTCGCCACCTGGGGTCTCAGCCTGATGCTGCAGCAGGCCTATCGCTCCGTCTTCGGCGCGCGCGAGGTCGGGGTCGAGCTGCC
Source organism: Bradyrhizobium sp. NDS-1 (assembly GCF_032918005.1). NCBI lineage: Bacteria > Pseudomonadati > Pseudomonadota > Alphaproteobacteria > Hyphomicrobiales > Nitrobacteraceae > Bradyrhizobium > Bradyrhizobium sp. NDS-1. The sequence goes on along the minus strand of NZ_CP136628.1, from coordinate 7,516,036 downwards.
GCAGTGGATGCTGGGCTCGCTGCATGTCACTGAGAGCATCGAAGTGCCGATCAACGGCGTCTTCGTGATGTGTCTCACCGTTTTGATCACGATCTCGGTCGCCTACGTGATGTACAAATCGCGTTGGGGCCGCCAGGTGCGCGCTGTCGTGCAGAACCGCATCATGGCCGGCGCCGTCGGCATCAACACCGAAAAAGTCGACCGCTACACGTTCGGCCTCGGTTGCGGCATCGCCGGAATCGCCGGCAGCGCCTTCACCATGATCGGCTCGACCGGGCCGACGTCCGGGCAGCTCTACATCGTCGATACGTTCCTGGTGGTTGTGTTTGGCGGCGCCGCGAGCCTGCTCGGCACCATCGCCTCGGCCTTCTCGATCTCGCAGACGCAATCCACGCTCGAATTCTTCATGTCGGGCTCGATGGCCAAGGTGCTCACGCTGCTCGCCGTTGTCGGCATCCTGATGCTGCGGCCGCAGGGTCTTTTCGCCCTCAAGGTTCGCAAATAGCAGGAAGCAGGCAAGTCATGATCAACTCACGCTTCTTCAATCGATCCGAACTCATGGGCTTCATCGCCCTGGCCGCCGTGCTGTTCGTGATCCTGCCCCTGACGCTGGACGTGTTCCGCCTCAATCTGGTCGCGAAATACCTGACCTACGCTTTTGTCGCGCTCGGCCTGGTGCTGTGCTGGGGCTATGGCGGCATCCTGAGCCTTGGCCAGGGCGTGTTCTTCGGCCTCGGCGGCTATTGCATGGCGATGTTCCTCAAGCTCGAGGCTTCGAGCGTCGAGAACACCAAGATCCAGTCGACGCCCGGTATCCCCGATTTCATGGACTGGAACCAGATCACGTCATTGCCGCTGTTCTGGCAGCCCTTTCACAGCCTCACCTTCACGATCCTCGCCATCATCCTGGTCCCGGGTCTGTTTGCCCTGATCATCGGCACCGCGATGTTCAAGCGCCGTGTCGGCGGCACGTACTTCGCGATCATCACCCAGGCCGTCGCGGCCATCCTCACCATCCTGATCGTCGGACAACAGGGCTATACCGGCGGCATCAACGGCATGACCGATTTGCGCACGCTCAAGGGCTGGGACATCCGGCCCGACCACGCCAAGGTCATCCTGTATTTCGTCGAGGTGGTGCTGCTGTTCGCCTGCATCGGCATCGCGCAGTTCATCCGCCTGACCAAGCTCGGCCGCATCCTGGTGGCGATGCGCGAACAGGAGGACCGCGTCCGCTTCTCCGGCTACAGCGTTGCCAATTTCAAGATCTTTGCCTTTTGCATGGCCGCGGTCTTCGCCGCGATCGGAGGCGCCATGTTCGCGCTCAATGTCGGTTTCATGTCGCCGTCCTTCGTCGGCATCGTGCCGTCGATCGAGATGGTGATCTACACCGCCGTCGGCGGACGGATGTCGATCTTCGGCGCGATATGGGGCGCCCTCCTGGTGAATTTCGCCAAGACCAGCCTGTCCGAATCCTTCCCGCAACTCTGGCTGTTCGGCCTCGGCGCGCTGTTCATCGCGGTCGTGCTCGCCTTCCCGAACGGTCTGTCCGGGCTCTGGGCTGACTACGTGCAGCCGCGCATCGATCGGCTGTTTGGCTCACGCAAGCCGAAACCCGACTGGAACGGAAGCTCGGTCGCCGACGGCGCGCCGGCAGAGTGAGGGAGATAGGTCATGCTCGTCGGTCATCAGCCCAAGGAATTCCTGCTCGCCGTCTCCGGCCTGACCGTCTCGTTCGACGGGTTCAAGGCGGTCAATGATCTCTCCTTTTATGTCGAGGAGAACGAGATTCGCGTCATCATCGGTCCCAACGGCGCCGGCAAGACCACGGTGCTCGATTTGATCTGCGGCAAGACCAAGGCGACCTCGGGCTCGATTCAGTTTCGTGGCAAGGAGCTCACGAAGATGAAGGAGAACGAGATCGTCCAGACCGGCGTCGGGCGCAAATTCCAGACGCCGTCGGTGTTCGAGGATCTCACCGTGTTCGAGAACCTCGAGATCTCGTTCCCGCGCGGTCGTACCGTATTCGGCTCGCTGACCTTCAAGCGCGACCAGCCCGTGAAGGACCGGGTCGAGGAGGTCGCGGAGATGATCTTCCTCAAGGACAAGCTCAACACCTATGCCGACGAGCTGAGCCACGGCCAGAAGCAGTGGCTCGAGATCGGCATGCTTCTGATCCAGGACCCAGACCTGCTGATGCTGGATGAGCCCGTCGCCGGCATGAGCGTCTCCGAGCGCGCCAAGACCGCCGAACTGCTCAACCGCATCATCAAGAACCGTTCTGTGCTGGTGATCGAGCACGACATGAAGTTCGTCGAGGACATCGCCCACAAGGTCACCGTGCTGCACCAGGGTCAGATCCTCTCCGAGGGGACGATGGAGAAGGTGAAGAACGATCCCAAGGTCGTCGAAGTCTATCTGGGCCACTAAGGAGCGCACCGATGCTGGCAATTTCCGATCTCCACGTCGCCTACGGCCAGAGCGAGGTGCTGCACGGGCTCAATGTCAAGGTCGCGCCCAACGAGATCGTGGCGATCATGGGCCGCAACGGCATGGGCAAGACCACGCTGATGAAGTCGCTGATGGGCATCCTGCCGGCCAAAAGCGGCTCGGTGGCCATGGACGGTGCCGAGCTCGGAAACCTCAAGAGCTACGAGCGCGTCGCCAAGGGCCTCGCCTACGTGCCGCAAGGTCGCATGATCTTCTCGACCATGACGGTGCAGGAGAACATCGAGACCGGGCTCGTCGTCTCGGGCGGATCCGAGGTGCCGGGCGATATCTATGAATTGTTTCCGGTCCTGCTCGAGATGAAGGGTCGCCGCGGCGGCAATCTCTCCGGTGGTCAGCAGCAGCAGCTCGCGATCGCCCGTGCGCTCGCAACCAAACCAAAGGTTTTGCTGCTGGACGAGCCGACCGAAGGCATCCAGCCCTCGATCATCAAGGAGATGGCGCGCACTTTGAAGCGCATCCGCGACGAGAAGGGGCTCTCGATCGTGGTGTCCGAGCAGGTCCTGAGCTTCGCGCTCGAGATCGCCGACCGCGTGCTGGTGATCGAGAACGGCGAGATCGTGCGCGACGATCCGCGCGACGCCGTCGATGCCGCGCAGGTTTCGAAATATCTGTCCGTCTAACCAACCGTGTAAAAGGGGAGCATCTCGATGCCAGAGACACTGATCAAGGTCGATCTCACCAAGTCCGCTTACGAAAATGACATGGTGCACAACCGCTGGCACCCCGACATCCCGATCGTGGCCTGGGTCAATCCCGGCGACGATTTCATCATCGAGACCTACGACTGGACCGGCGGCTTCATCAAGAACAACGATTCGGCGGATGACGTGCGCGACATCGACCTGTCGATCGTGCACTTCCTGTCCGGCCCGATCGGCGTCAAGGGCGCCGAGCCGGGTGATCTCCTGGTCGTCGATCTGCTCGACGTCGGTCCGATGAAAGAGAGCCTCTGGGGCTTCAACGGCTTCTTCTCCAAGCAGAACGGCGGCGGCTTCCTCACGGATCACTTCCCGCTGGCGCAGAAGTCGATCTGGGACATCAAGGGCCTCTACACCTCGTCGCGTCACGTGCCTGGCGTGAATTTCGCTGGCCTGATCCATCCCGGCCTGATCGGCTGTCTGCCCGATCCCAAGATGCTCGAGACCTGGAACAAGCGCGAGGCCGAGTTGATCTCGACCAACCCGACGCGCGTGCCTGGCTTGGCCAATCCGCCGTTCGCGCCGACCGCTCATGGCGGCCGCGCCAAGGGTGACGTGAAGGCGAAGATCGGCGCCGAAGGCGCGCGCACCGTGCCGCCGCGCGAGCATGGTGGCAATTGCGACATCAAGGATCTCTCGCGCGGCTCGAAGATCTACTTCCCGGTCTATGTGCCCGGCGCGGGTCTTTCGATGGGCGATCTGCACTTCAGCCAGGGGGACGGCGAGATCACTTTCTGCGGCGCCATCGAAATGGCCGGCTGGCTGCATCTCAAGGTCGAGGTGATCAAGGACGGCATGGCCAAATACGGTATCAAGAACCCGATCTTCAAGCCGTCGCCGATCACGCCGAACTACAAGGACTATCTCATCTTCGAAGGCATTTCGGTCGACGAGGCGGGCAAGCAGCACTATCTCGACGTCCACATCGCCTATCGCCAGGCCTGCCTCAACGCGATCGAATACCTGAAGAAGTTCGGCTACTCCGGCGCCCAGGCCTATTCGATCCTCGGCACCGCGCCGTGCCAGGGCCACATCTCCGGCGTGGTCGACGTGCCCAACGCCTGCGCCACGCTATGGCTGCCGACGGAGATCTTCGACTTCGACGTGATGCCGTCGGCGGCAGGCCCGATCAAGCACATCACCGGCGATATCCAGATGCCGATTTCGCCGGACAAATAGTCGGCGCCCTCCCTCTCCCCGTTCTCACGGGGAGAGGCTGTCGCCGCACGAATGGTGGCAGCGAAGTGTGAACACGCAAGATCGTAAGGACGATGCGATGCCGGTGTATGAATATCTCTGTGACGATTGCGGGCCCTTCAAGGATCTTCGCCCGATGGCGGAATGCGACGATCCGCAGAGCTGCCCGCACTGCGAGACCATGGCGCCGCGCGTGATCCTGACCGCGCCGAACTTCTTCTGCATGCCCGCCGACAAGCGCAAGGCGCATGCCGTCAACGAGCGCAGCACCCATGCGCCGCAGACGCTGGCGCAATACAAGGCTTCGCATGGTCCCGGTTGCGGTTGCTGCTCGTCGGGAAAGACGGTGAAGGACAAGAGCACCACTGACAAAAAGAAGCCCGCGCGGCTGATGACCAAGTCCGGGAGCGGGGCCAAGGGTTTCCCCACTGCGCGGCCCTGGATGATCAGCCACTGACTTTCGCGGCAACCTCAAACGAATAAGAGACAGGAGCGGCCCAATGCTTCACGGCGACATTTCCAGCAGCAACGACACCGTCGGCGTCGCAGTGGTCAACTACAAGATGCCTCGCCTGCATACCAAGGCCGAGGTGCTCGACAACGCCCGCAAGATCGCCGACATGCTGGTGGGCATGAAGGCCGGACTGCCCGGCATGGATCTGGTGATCTTCCCGGAATATTCCACCCAAGGCATCATGTACGACTCCAAGGAGATGTACGAGACGGCCTCCGCCGTGCCCGGTGAAGAGACGGCGATTTTCGCCGAGGCCTGTCGCAAGGCGAAGGTGTGGGGCGTGTTCTCGCTGACCGGCGAGCGCCATGAGGAGCACCCCAACAAGGCGCCCTACAACACCCTGATCCTGATGAATGACAAGGGCGAGATCGTGCAGAAGTACCGCAAGATCATGCCGTGGGTGCCGATCGAGGGCTGGTATCCCGGCAATTGCACCTATGTCTCTGAAGGCCCGAAAGGCATGAAGGTCAGCCTGATCATCTGCGACGACGGCAATTTTCCGGAAATCTGGCGCGATTGCGCCATGAAGGGCGCCGAGCTGATCGTGCGCTGCCAGGGCTACATGTACCCGGCCAAGGAGCAGCAGGTCCTGATCTCCAAGGCCATGGCGTGGGCCAACAACGTCTATGTCGCGGTTGCCAATGCCGCCGGTTTCGACGGCGTCTATTCCTATTTCGGCCACTCCGCGATCATCGGCTTCGATGGCCGCACGCTCGGCGAGTGCGGGGAGGAGGAGTACGGCATCCAGTACGCGCAGCTCTCGAAAAATCTCATCCGCGACGCGCGCCGCAACTGCCAGTCGCAGAACCACCTCTACAAGCTGGTCCACCGCGGCTACACCGGCATGATCAATTCCGGCGAAAGCCCGCGCGGCGTCGCCGCCTGTCCGTATGACTTCTACAAGAACTGGATCGCCGATCCCGAAGGCACGCGCGACATGGTCGAGGCCATGACCCGCTCGACGCCGGGGACCGACGAGTGTCCGATCGACGGCATCCCGAATGGGTCGGCTCCGAGCAACTATTGAGCCCTTGCTGGCGCCACGAGATCGATGATCCGCTCCCGATGTGAACAGCCGTCCATATGGGCGGACAGTCTGACGCATCCGTGTATGCTCAGGATGAGAATGGCGTTCGGCAAAAGCGTGGCGCGGCTGCAACATGGGATGTTGAATCAGCCCGAGGTGCGGCCGGGTCGGCAGATTCTCGAGGCACCGTAGTTCTACTGCCCAGCCTCTTCGCCTAAGTTCCCCCGCGGCGCCGCTGGGGAGCGCCGCGGCTGAGGAGACGGGCGTTGGGGGCTTGGTTGCGATCGCGCGCGGGTTGCCTGCGCCGGAGCGCTGCTGCCATGCGCGCGGCCTTCGGGGCGAGTCTCGCCTTGGGCGCGATCGCTCTGGCGGGCCCCGTCCGGGCGCAGCAGGTCTTCAATGGATCACAGACCACGCCGAACGGCATCGTCAACGGCGGAGGCGGCGTCTGGGACGCCACCACGACCAGTTGGACGGACGTCTTCGGCGCGGTCAGCACGGCCTATGATCCCTCGTCAGTCGGTACGCTATTTGGCAGCAGCGGCCCTTCGATCCCGGCGACGGGAGGCACGGTGACGGTGACGCCGGCCGGCGTGCAACTCACCAGCCTCGTGGGGTTCGACGTCACCGGCGATGGTACGATCTACACCATCCAGGGCGGCGATCTCAGGCTGGCCCCGGGCGGCACCACATTCGTCACGGCCGACGTGACCGGTACCAGCGATCCGTCGGCCATCGTTGCTTCCCGCATCGTCGGCAGCGACGGCATCAATGTTCAGGGCGTGGGCACCTTGGCGCTACTCGGCGCCAACGCCTATACCGGTGGCACCTTCATCTGCAATTGCGGCTCCCTGCAGCTCGGCGACGCGACCCACACCGCGAGCATCGTGGGCGCCGTCACCAATGAGGGCCTCTTCAGCATCGTCAATGCCGACACGTCGGGGATCACCTCGCTCCTGAACGACTTCTCCGGCACGACACTATTTCTAAATGCCAGTTCGGCCAGCGCGATGGCGATCACCAACAACGGCCAGCTGTATTTCGGAGATCCGAACGGAGGCGGTTCCGACACCGCGACGGCCGGTCGCGCGACCATCGTCAATGACAATGGCTTGGTCGGCTTCTTCGGACGGACCAATGCGGGCACCGCCACCATCACCAACCAGAATGGTGGTGGCACCGCATTCTTCGAACAAGCCTCGGCGGGCTCGGCAACGATCGTGAACAAGGATTTCGGCGGGACCATTTTCGGTACGCTGGCCGGCTCCGATACTGCGACTGCCGGCAATGCAACCATCATCAATGAAGCTGACGGTCTCACCAATTTCGGCGCGTTCACGACGGCCGGGAATGCGACGATTACCACCAAGGACGGGGGCAAGACCGAGTTCTTCGACAATTCCACCGGCGGCAACGCAAGCTTCATCACCATTGGAACGGGCATCGTCGATTTCGGGGGCAGCATCGGGCCGGGCAGTGACGGCCGCATCACCGCGGGCTCGATCGAAGGCAGCGGCTTCTATTACATCGGCGGCGGCAATACCCTCGTCGTCGGCGGCAACAACCTCTCGACGGAGGTCAGCGGCGTCATTGGCGATTACGATCCCTGCGGTTGCGGCTTTATCGGACCGGGCTCGCTGGAGAAGGTCGGCAGTGGCACGCTGATCCTCTCGGGCACGAACGCTTACACCGGAACGACCACGGTGAATGCAGGCATCCTGCGGGTCGATGGCGATATCTCCCAATCGAGCCTGACGACCGTCAATGCGGGTGGCGCGCTGTTCGGCGCCGGAATCGTCGGCAATACCGTGATTGCGAGCGGCGGAATTTATGCACCCGGCGACGGTGGTCCGGGTTCGAGCATGCAGGTTCAGGGCGACCTCACCTTGCAGCCCGGCTCGCTTTATGGCGTTCAGGTCGGTAGCGGGACCAGCACGAGCCACGCGCTCGTCACGGGCAATGTCGCGCTGGATGGCAGCGTTGGCGTCGCGCTGTATCCGGGCAGCACGGTGAAGAAGCACTATTCGATCATGGAGTTCTTCGGCGCTCCCACCGGCAATTTTTCCGGCGTCGCCGCGCCCGGCGGCCTCATCGGCACGACGAGCGTCGGATCGGACGAAGTCTTTCTCGATTTTGCGCTAGACTACGGCGCGAAATACGCGCTCAACGTCAATCGGAAGAACGTTGCCACGACGCTTCAGAATTTCTTCAACGCCAACGGTTTCCTGCAAGCCGAATTGGCGGGGCTTGGGCCCAACGGCCTGACGCAGGCCTCCGGCGAACCCGCAACGGCATCGCAGCAGACGACGTTCAATGCGATGAATCTGTTCATGAGCCTGTTGACCGACGTCTTCGGGGCGGGGCGCAGCGGCACGTCGGGTGCGACGCCTTATGCCCCCGACACGAATGCGAAGGATAGGAACGCGCATGATGCCTTTGCCTCGATGAAGGCGCCGGCTGCGACGTTCGAGCAGCGCTGGGATGTGTGGGCGGCCGGCTACGGCGGCTCGCAGACCACCGACGGCAATGCCGGCCTCGGCTCGAGCAATACGACCAGCAGCGTCTATGGCACCGCCGTGGGCCTCGACTACCGCTTCTCGCCGTCGACGGTTGCGGGCTTCGCCCTCGCAGGCGGCGCGACTGGATTCAACGTCAACGGACTCGGTTGGGGCCGCTCCGACCTGTTCCAGGCCGGCGCCTTCGTGCGTCATGCGGCCGGACCGGCCTATGTCACAGCGGCGCTCGCCTATGGCTGGCAGGACGTCACGACCAACCGCGTCGTGACGGCTGCCGGTTACGACCAGCTGCGCGCGCAGTTCAACGCCAACGCGGTCTCGGGCCGCATCGAGGGCGGTTATCGCTATGCCACGCCGTGGGTCGGCGTCACGCCCTATGCCGCACTGCAGGCCACCCTGTTCAGCCTTCCCGGCTATGCAGAATGGGCGGTGGTCGGCAGCAACGTCTTCGCGCTCAACTATGCCGCCAAGGATGTGACCAGCACCCGCACCGAACTCGGCTTGCGCGCGGACAGGTCGTTTGCCGCGGCCGGCGGCCTTCTGACCCTGCGCGGCCGCCTCGCCTGGGCGCATGATTACAATCCGGACCGCAGTGCCGGCGCGGTGTTCCAGACGCTGCCGGGGTCGGCTTTCGTCGTGAACGGCGCTGCTCTGGCGCGCGATTCTGCTCTGACCACGGCATCAGCGCAGATGAACTGGATGAATGGCTGGTCAGCCTCGGCGACCTTCGAGGGGGAGTTCTCGAACATTACTCGCTCCTACGCCGGCAAGGGCCTCGTGCGCTACGCGTGGTGAGGCGTTGCACGTCCCTTGGGAGGTAGGCGTCACCGCTTCTTCTGCTCGGGCCTGCGTGGTGGACGCGGGGCGGCGGGTGCTGCCGGCGTTCCACTCATCTTGTTGGCTGCTTCGCTGACGTCGAGCAGCGAGCGACGAATGTCCTCGAGATAGCCCGCCGATTTCTTCTTCATGATATCGGCAAGCTCGTGCAATCCCTTGATCTTCTCGTACAGCTCGTCGGCCTTGCCGTCGACGAAGCCGGGCACGACGCTCTCGATCTTCGTGACCGCCTTGTCGAAGCCCGCGAAGGCGCTATCGACCTTGGCCATGACGGAATCGATCTCGCCGCCTTTGCTCCGGAGATCGGCGGTGTAGTTCTCGAACGTGCGCAGGCCGTCCTTGATTGCAGGGGCGTTGCTGACGATCGTGCGGTCGACGCTGTGCAGGGTGTCGACGATGGATTCGGCGTCGCTGAGATCGGCGGTCAGCACGGGAACGCCGTCCGAGTCCAGCGGCACCGGGGGCGCGGAGGGAGCGCCACCGATCAGCGAGATCGCGGCAACGCCGGTGAGGCCCTGGAACTCGATGCCCGCCACGGTGTCCTTGCGGATCGGCGCGGAGTTGTCGAGCATCACCAGCGCCACGATCCTGCGCGGATTCTCCAGCTTGATCGACAGAATCTGGCCCGCCGGGACGCCGTCGAAATTGACCGGCCCGCCGCGACGCAGCCCGCTGGCGGACCCGCTCTCAAATACCACGCGCAACTGGCTGCGGCTCTGGAGGGTACGCCATTTCTGCACGCCTAGCAGGCCACCGAACGCCACGGCGATGACCGCCAGCGTCGCCGTTCCGATCACCAGATTGCTCGCGCGTGCCATGCGGGAAGGTTTTACGGCCAAAGCAGGGAAGTTGGAAGAAGTCCGTAATGTTAAGTAGGGCGGGTTAGCGAAGCGTAACCCGCCTCCGCTTTAGGGATCCAAGAGGGCGGATTACGCTGACGCCAATCCGCCCTACGCGATCTCAATGTTCGGCAGCGCGTCTTGCCGCAGCGTTGTTCAGGACGATCAGGGCATCGACGGCGACGCCGGTCCTGGTGTTGATCAGGAACGGGTTGATGTCGATCGAGGCGATCCGGTCGCCGGCGTCCGCGATCAAATTGGACAGGCCGACCAGCGCTTTCACTGCGGAGGCCTCGTGCAGGGCCGGCTTGCCGCGATAGCCACGCAGCTTGATTCCGGCCTTGGTCCGGCCGATCAGGAGCCGCGCCTCGGCCTCGTCCAGGGGCGCGCCGGCGAGCGCGACGTCCTTCATCAGCTCGATGTCGATGCCGCCGGTGCCGAACAGCACGACCGGTCCCATCTCGGCATCGAGCGAGGCGCCGACGACGAGCTCGAGCTCGGCCTTGACCTGTTGCGCGATGAGGATGCCGTCGAGCTTCGGCTTGCCTTTCAGCTTCGCCACCCGTGCGGTGATGTCGGCGAACGCCTTCTTCACCTCGGCGGAACTGTTGAGGTTCAGCACGACACCGCCGATGTCGGATTTGTGCAGGATCTCCGCGCTGACGAGCTTTGCCACGACCGGAAAGCCGATCTCCTTGGCGATCCTTGCGGCTTCCGCCGCAGTCCGTGCGATCGCCTCCTTGGAGATCGGAATACCGTAGGCCTTCAGGAGCTTCTTCGAGGCGACCTCGTCCAGCGCGGCACCGTTTGCCGATTTCAACGCCTTCTCGAGCACGGCGCGCGCGGCAGGCTTCGAGCTCGAGGCGACGTCGGGCACCTCTTTGCGCAGCTTGGCGTAGTCGAGCAGCGACTTGATCGCGGTCACCGCCCGGTCCATGCCCTGCATGACCGCGAGATGCGGCAGCGATTTGCGCAGGGTCTTGGTGAACTCGGTGAAGCCGATGGACATCGCGCTGATGTAGATCACGGGCTTGCCGCCCTGGCGCGCCATGTCGTCGACGATGCGCAGGTTGCGTTCGCGCAGCTCATGCGGCGCCTTGGGCAGTTCAGCGTCGACGATGACGATATCGATGTCGGGATCGTCGATCATCAGCTTGATCGACTTCATGTAGACGGAGGGATCGACCACCGCGGCAAAGCCGGCATCGAGCGGATTGCCGACGATCGAGCCCGGTCCGAGCATTTTGGCCAGCTCGCAGCCGACATGCGGGCTGAGCGGCGCGAAGTTCAGGCCTTCCTTGTAGAAGGCATCGAGCAGCATGCCGCGCTTGCCGCCCGACAGCGTGACGGCGGCGAGGCGGTTGCCTTTGGGCACCGCCGCGTGGACGAAGCATTCCGTGGTCTCGATCAGCTCATCGAGTCCGTCGACCCGGATCACCCCTTCGCGCGTCGCAACCGCATCGAAAGTCTCGATCGAGCCCGCGAGCGCGCCGGTATGCGCCATCGCCGCGGCGCGGCCGCCCTCCGACGCGCCAAGCTTGAGCGCGATCACGGGCTTGCTCGCGGCGCGCGCTGCCTTGCAGGCATCACGGAACGCCTTGGTATTGCGCACGCCTTCGAGGTAGACGACGATCACCTTGATGCTCGGATCCTCGGCGAAGTAGCGCATCAGGTCTGGCGTCTCTAACCCGGCCTCGTTGCCGGTCGTCACCATATAGCCGACACCGACGCCCCGATCCTCCAGCGCCTGGCGGATCGCCATGACGATGGCCCCCGACTGTCCGGCGATCGCCACCGCACCTTGCTCCATGGTGACGATGCGGTCGTCGATGTTGGTGAAGAGCTTCTCGCCGGCGCTTAGGTTGCCGAGGCAATTCGGGCCGGTGACGGCAAGCCCGGTCTCGCGTATCGCCGTCTGCAGTTCGGCAGCGAGCTTCTGGCTGTCCTCATCCTGCAGCTCGCTGAAGCCCGAGGTGACGATGGTGGCGGAGCGCGCGCCGGCCGCAGCGGCGTCGCGGATCACCTGGACGGCAAAGCGCGCCGGCACCAGCACCAACACGTGATCGGGCTTCTCCGGGAGGCTCGCAAAGTCCTTGTAGCAGGGGACGCCCCAGATGGCTTCGCGTTTGGCATTGACCGGATAGAGGCCGCCCTCGTAACCGTACTTGACCAGATTGTTCCAGATGCGCTCGGCATAATTCCCGGGCTTGTCGGTCGCGCCCACCAACACGATGTTGAGCGGGTGCAGCATCGCGTGAATGCCCTTGACGGTATCTCCGGCGTCGGGAGCTGGAGACCATGGTCGTTGCGAAACCGGTGCGGCAGGCACTCGAGCTTCCATGCGCTTCCCTCACTTCTTGTTCTTGTTGCAACGCGCTGTTGCGCCGGCTTCGCGGGCTGACCGTGGCGGGACTCCATGCCGCGAGACGGAATGGGCAAGTCTCGACGACAAGGCCTGACGATGAGGCTAGCATCGCGAGCCTTTTGGCGAAAGTGCGAACGATCCGGCAAGATGCTAGGAACTGTGACGCATACCCTCTCAAATGGTGATCATGCCGCTTCTATCCATCGTGGTGCCGACCCTCGATCGTCCCAACACGCTTCGCCACGCGCTCGCGACCATGGCGTGCCAGCCTGCGCATGCGGACTGCGAGTTCGTCGTTCAGAACAATGGCGGCAATCCCGAGATCGCGAAGATGGTCGCAGACCTCGAGGACGAGCGCTTCAAGCATTTTGCCAGCGACACCGTCCTGACCATGACCGACAATTGGGAGGCGGCGCTCGGCCATGCCTCGGGCGAGTACATTGCCTTCCTCGGCGACGACGACGGATTGATGCCCTATGCCTGTGCCACGGCGTCGGAGCTGCTCTCCGGCCGAAAGATCGATCTTCTGAGCTGGCCCGCATACAGCTACTACTGGCCGGGCTACTACCATCCGGCTTTCCGCAATCGCCTGGTTGCCGAGATCGACCTGACTTCGTCGGTCAGGCGCGTCTCGTCGCGCCGCGAGCTGGCGCGCGTCTTCGGTTTCCAGGCGCACTATGCGAATCTGCCGATGATCTACAATTCGTTCGTCCAACGCAGCGTCATCGACCGGATGCGTGCGGTCGGCGGCCGCTACTTCGTCGGCCTATCGCCCGACGTGGCATCCGGTATCGCGAACGCTGCGCTGACCGACAGTTTCGTCCGGCTGTCGCGGCCTCTGAGCATGGCCGGATTTTCGCAGCACAGCACCGGTCACGCGCTGTTCTTCGAGACCACGGATCTGCTGGAAACGTCGCGGGGGGCGCGCGATTTCGGACCCATTGACGACGATCCCCGGCTCCCTGATCTCAACGCGCTCCAGCTCTTCATCGCCAAGGACATGCTCGTCCTCAAACGACTGCTGCTGACGGACGGCGACGACGTGCGGCTCGACTTCAAGGCACTGGCACAGGCGCTTGCGACCGACATCAACAATCGGCCGCCCCTCTATGATCGAACCTTACGGACCATCGGCGAGCTCGCCCGCACGCATGGGTTCGATGTCGCCGACATCGTCATTCCTGCCCGCCTCCCGGATCGGCCGCCGCCCGGTAAGGGTGTTCGCGTCATCGGACAGAACCGCGTGATTTACGAGCTGGATGGTTCTGCGCTCGGGCTCAATTCGATAGCGGATGCAGTGCGCCTGATCGCGCATTTCGTGCCGGATCAGGAGCCGTTCGATCCGGCCGCTCTGGAGGTCGTGTCTGCGCCGGTCCTCGGCGCGGAGGAGCTTGAATTCAGGTGGGGCGCGGCGGGCGTCGCCGCGTTGATCGAGGGTTGGAGCGAGCCGGAGCAATGGGGCACCTGGTCCGTTGCCAGGAATTGCGTGCTCCGCTTTGAGGTTCGTCCCATCCCGTCGCGACCTGTAGAGCTCGTGCTGGCGTGCCGGGCTTTCGTTTCCGACGGCAACCCGCAACTGCGTGCGGCTTGCCGCGTCGGCAACGGAGTGGAGCAGCACTTGACGTTTTCGAAAGAAGCATTTGCGGGCTTGCGCAGGTTGATGCTCGATCCCGCCGCGATTGGCGCCGACGGGATGTTGACCATCAGCCTGTCGCTATCCGATCCACGCTCGCCCGCCGATCTGGGACTGAGCTCGGATGTGCGTCCTCTCGGCATCGGCATCGAGCGGGTCTGGCTCGACGATGTCCATCCGTCACGAGACCGCTGATCGCCGCCTGGTCAGTACCGCAGCAGGCTCAGCTTGTAGGCATAGTGAAAGACGACCTGGCGCGCGAGATAGGGGGCGATGGCGCGGCGGATCTGCATCTGGGTCGGATCGTAGCCGAGAACGCGGCGCCGCAGGATGCCCATCTCCTTGACGCCGATCGCGTAGGTTGCTGCCGTCTTCTGGGCGTCATGGATTCGGAAGCAGGCGAGAAATCGCGGCAGACGCACGAATCTGAATCCGGCGGCCTGCGCTCGCAGGATGAAGTCCCAATCCATCGCGTAATGGAAGCCTTCGTCGATCGGCCCGATCTTGTCCCACACGCGCTTGCGCCAGAACATCGTCTCCTGGGGGATATAGTCGGCATATTGCAGCGCGTGCCCGTCATGGGGCGGCAGCACGGCGCGGCCGACCTCGAGACCTTCGCGGTCGACGAAGACGCGATGGCCATAGACGATGTCGACCTGCGGATGCGACGTGAAGTAGTTGGCGACATAGGCCAGCGTTCCTGGCAGCAACATGTCGTCGCTGTTGAGATAGGCCATGATCTCGCAGTCGATGTCCGCAAAGCCCAGATTAATGGCGTTCGACTGCCCGCTGTCAGGTTCGCTCTTCCAGCTGATGCCGTCGCCGCAGCTTTTCAGGAGATCTGTCGTACCATCGATCGAGGCGCCATCCTGCACGTGATAATGCAGGTTCGGATAGTTCTGACTGACGATGCTCTCGATCGTGGCGTTGAGATATTGCGCATGGTTGTAGCTCGGCGTGACGATCGCGATCCGCGGTGCATTCCCCTCGATCGAGGGAGCCGGCGGGAAAGTCCTCAGATTGAGCAGTCGCGGGGGATACTGCTCGAAAGTCCACATCGGCGGGCGCCGCCAGAGGCTCCGCAGTGAGGATCGTCTTTGCCCGGCGGCGATGAGATCCTGCTTCCTTTCCAGGAGCGCGACGCGATTTTCGAGTTGCTCCAATCGTTGTTCGAGGCGCTGCCTGAACTCGTCGTCCATCTATCGTTCTTTCACAAATCAGGACGTGCAGAAATCAATGGGCCATTCTTGCATTCCCCGGCCAACGGCGCCAGTTCACGGTTGCGTCAAACGCGATGGCCCGGCCTGCTGGCGCGATTTCAGAGGCTCGATCGCTCCCTCATGGGTTGATTGCGAACGGCTATTCACCCGTTCCGATCAGGATGGCATGCAGGACATATCGTTCCGGACCTTCGGTGACGGCGTCGAACGGCCAGCAGGTCGTGAGCACGAGCTCGACATCCTGCGCTGTGGGATCGATGCCCGATGCATCGAAGCGGACCACGGCGGATGAATCCGCGCGATAGCGAAAGCGTTTGCCGTCACGACGTGTGACATCGATCACGTCACCAACTGCGACGTTGCGCAGGAAGCGGAAATGTGTGTCGCGATGTCCAGCATATACGGCGGTGCCGCGCTCGCCGGCATCAACCGTTTGGTGGATGTGGCCGGGGCCAAAGGCAAGCGCCTGTCCGCTCGCACCTTCCAGCACGATCGCGCTGGCTCCGATCCGCTTCACCTCGATCCGCGCGACCGGCCAGGTGTCGGCCCATGACCACGGCTTGATCACCTCGCCCGTTGCCAGGCTTCTGTCGAAGGCGCGCTCCAGCAGTATCTGCGCGAGCCACGCCTTGGCATGGATATAGGCGCCGTCGCCGAACAGGATGAGGCCGATCAGTGCCAGAACCAGGGGAGATGAGAGGCGGGGCATCGTGTGTCTCTTCCGTCATTGCGAGCGAAGGGAAGCAATCCGGGCTGTCTCCTGAGCGGCAGTCTGGATTGCTTCGTCGCTTCGCTCCTCGCAATGACGTTGAGAAAAAGGCGCGCGGCCGTTGGGTACGGGACGGGCGACCGCGCGCGCTAACAGAGGAGTCGGGGTGCTCCTCTCTCAAGCGGCGTTGGTGAGCAAGAGCCGACGCCGGTTGAACACGAACAGCAACAAGGCGAGCACGATCAGGACGAAGCCTCCGATCATTTTCAGCTCGGCTGAGGTTGCCGTCTTGGGCAGACGGATCGCATCAGGTGCCGCAGGTGTTGGACGCCGTGCGGCCGGCGAGACGCGCGCATCGGCATGGCGTTCACGCACCTGCCCCGGGATCGGCGGCCGTTCGCCGAACACTTTCTCGAAATCCCAGCCGGCAGGCAGGTTGATCGGCAGCTCGCTGAGCTTGAGCGGCGCGCCTTCGGGGCGGCTCGGCGTCTTGTCGACAGCCACAAGGCTGGTCAGGCGCGTGACGACCTGATGGTCGAGTGCCAGCGCCAGGATCGTCTTGTCGGCCTCCTCGGGCGCGAGTTCCCGCATGGCGCGCGCCACCTCGGCGTCACCGATCTTGCGCTTGGCCCAGAGTTTCGACAGGCCGTTGCCTTCGGCGGCATTCTGCAGCGGCAGCGTCACCGACCATGGACGGTCGCCGACGCGCCCCCTGATCTCGAGCGAGCCCGCGAGCTTGTCCAGCCTTGCCGCCAGCACCAGCGGCTCGCCATGATAGACGTCGGGGATGATCGTCGGGGTGACGTCGGCCTTGGCTTCGGAGAATGTCGCGGTGAGGCCGGTCACGGCCGGATTTTCGAGCTTGGCGAACAAGCCGCGCATGCGCTCCTCCACCTGCTCGACGGACCCGATATGGGTGAAGGCCCCACGGCCGAGCTCGGCGGCGCGTGTCATCAGGTAGGTGTTGGGCCCCGACCCGATGCCGACCATGAAGACACGCGAGCGACCGCGCATCGCGGTGATCGTTTCGAACAATCGCTGCTCGTTGCCGATGGCACCGTCGGTCAGGAAGACGACCTGGCGAACCATGCCGGCGTCGCCGAGCTTGTCGGCGAGCGCGGCGCGCATCGCCGGCACCATTTCGGTGCCACCGCGCGCCTGCAGCGCGCTCACGAACGAGGTCGCCTCGCCGACATGCGCAGCGTCTGCCGGCACGGAGGCCGGAAACAGCACGTCCATGGTATCGTCAAAGCGGATGACGTTGAAACGGTCGGTCGGCTGGAGCCGAGAGAGAGCATAAGTGAGGCTCGCCTTGGCCTGGACGATCGACGTGCCGCCCATCGACCCCGAATTGTCGATCACGAACACGACCTCTCGCGGCAGTGGCTTTTGTGTCGACTGCTCGGCGCTGGGCGGGGTGACGAAGGCGAGCAGGTAATCGGCATCGCCGACATGCTCTCGGAACAGGCCGACCGACGGCGCTTTGTCGGCGGCGGGCTTCCAGGTCAGCTCGAAGTCGCGGTCGGCGGGAACAGCGCCATCGGCGAGCGTGATGATGCGTGCCGTGCTGTCCGGGCTCTCGATCTTGACGTGGTGGTGGTGACTCCTGACCTCGCCAAGCGCGAAGCCGGCCTTCAGGCGCACCGTGATGGTGGTCGGATTGACCGGCACGTCTTTGGCCGGATCCAGCACAGGCGGCGAAATGCGGTCACGGTCCGGGACCGGGTCCGACGTCGCCGTGCCCCAGCCCGATCCGTCGTTGCGGAAGTCGACACTTTGAACGATGGGCGCCGGATTGTAGCGCGGTCCGACCACGAGCGGCAGGCGGAGCGAATATTCGTTGCCTGATTGATGCACGGGTTCCTGATACTCGATCTGCACCAGCACGGTTTCGCCGGGACCGATATTGGCAACCGAATTGGTGAAGATGTTCGGCCGCTCCTGCTCGGTGAGAGCGGCTTTCCGACCTGCACGGCGCGCCTCTTCGTAGATCAGGCGCGCCTGCTGCCGCTCCTTGATGTCTCCGACGATGACGCGATCGCCGACCACCATCTTCAGCGTATCGACGGCGCCGCCGGTCGCGAGCGGATAGACATAGGTTGCCTCGACCCAGTTCTGGGTCGGATTGCGAAAGACCTGAGTGACCCGGGCGCGCAGCGTCGGGCCTGATACCGTGATGTCGACGTCGATACCAAGGCGGATTGCTTCCGTGGTGGCGCCGTCGTCCTTCAGGAGCAGTGTACCGGACCGTGCATCGCCGGGCTGGAGCAGGCTGGCCTGCTCGGCCGTCGCCGACCAACTCGCTCCGAAGCTGACGAGCAGGGCCACGAACGCCATCAGCATCACCGCGATGCCCTGCGCGAGAAGAAGCAATCCGAGCTTCATCAGCCGACCCAGCATGGGGTGTTCGTCGTTGCCGGCGGTGTCGTAGGTGTCCATTTGGCCTGCTCCCGAAGGATTTTGCTGGCTCTGAGCATCGGTCCGGAGGGCCTGAGTTCGCGAGCAGAATGATCGGTCATGTTCCGCCGCCCCCGGCCCGGGCGCGCCGCCGCCGGGCGGTCATGTGCGGTTTTGTGCTGGTTTGTCCGCCCTGCTAGAATGGCCGCTCTGGAGCAGGGCTTTGATGCAGACGCAGGATAAACTCACCGACAAGCAGCTTTCGGACGAGCAAAGCCGCGAGATCGCCGAGACCATTCGCGAGGAGCTCGCCAGACGCCGGATCTCCCGGCAGGCGCTGGCCGAGCAGGCCAAGCTCAGCCTGTCGACATTGGAGAAGGTCCTTGGCGGCCGCCGACCGTTCACGCTGGCGACGACGGTCCGGCTGGAGCAGGCGCTGGGCGTCTCCTTGCGCAAGAGCGTCGTCGTGGTGACGCCGCCGCCCGCAAACGATGTCGCGCCTGACAGCCTTGGCTCCTATGCGCATCGCGCCGTGAGCTGGCTTGAGGACGTCTACATCACGCTGCGGCCGTCGTTCGGCGACAAGGATGCGATCTTCGCCTATCGCACCGAGATCGCCTGGGAGCCGAAAATCTCTTCGCTGGTCTTCCGCGAGGGCGATCGGACCGACGCCGCCTACGAGCACACCGGCGAGGTCGCCGTTCCCCATCAGTCCGGCTTCATCTACCTCGTCATCATCAAGCACGGCCAGCATCGCGTGATCACGGTGTCGCGGCCGACGGTTGCCGGCGAGATGTACGGCATCATCTCGACGCTGCGCGCGGGCCCCGGCTCGCAGCTCACGCCGATCGCGGCGCCGATCGCCTACGTGCCGCTCAAAAACGTCCCGAAGCCGTCCCTGGGACGCGTTGCGCCCGACGACGCCAACCATGCCTTGTATCGAAAGCACCTGCGACGCACGGTAGAAGAGCCATTCGCGCTGTTTTTGACGGTATAGTCCGCAAGAAATAGTCCTGCACCGGCCTGGCGTGCGTCTATAAGGATAGTCCATGCAGGACGGGACCGGGCGATACGGCGGCGGATCTCCGCTGTTCTCCATCATCATTCCGCTCGAATATCACCGCGGGCAATGGGAGCAGTCCTGGCTGGGTTGGACATCGCAGACCGCGGACAAGTCTCTCTACGAAATCATCCTGGTCGTGCCGCCCGATTTCAGGGCGCGCGAAGAGTTGAAGGCGCTGGCCGGTGACAGGGCTCGCCTCGAGTTCACCGACTCCGAACACGACATCGGGCTGTGCGCATTCGGCGCGACCAAGGCCCGCGGTAGCCATCTGTTCTTCACGGAGTCGCATTGTTGGCCCGAGCCCGGCGTGATCGAACTGTGCATCCGCGCTATCGAGGCTCATCCGGACTGGGCCGGCTTTTCCTGCCATTCGGTCCCGATCTGCCATAATCGGTTGTCCGTGGCAGAGGCTGCGATGTACCAGGCCGACATCGAGTTCGGCATGAAGCAGCATCCCTGGCGAAAAGTGCTCGATCAGTGCTTCGTGACGCGGCGGGACGTCTACTGGGAATGCGGAGGCTTGCGGGAGGAACTCGGCCATTTCGCCGAATGGGTACTGGCGGCAGCCTATCACGCGAAAGGCTATGCCATCGGTTATCTGGAAGAGGCGCGCTTCCATCACTATTACGTCGGCGAGCTCGGCGAACTGAAGACGTTCACGCTCGATTTCGTTCAGGGCGAGATTCGCTATCTCGGCGAGGCACGCCGTGATCCCGGCAGCGAGCTGCTCGAAGTTCCCGTTGAATGGGTCGAGTGGGCCGGATTCGACGTATCGCTCGCCCGCGCGGCGTTGAACGCGCTCGTGCATGACGGCTTTGCAGGTCGCGGCCGGAAGCGGCCTGGGGAAAAATTGCGCGCCTTCCGGCGCTGGGGTGCACTGGCGTTGTGCGGAGATCTCGGGTCGCGCGTCGCCGCGCGGCTGGCGGTGATGCAGGCGTATTTCGGTTTGTGCGCGCTGATGGTGATCGGACAGAGCGAAGCGATCGCACGCTCGATGAGACGCTACATCGCCGCGCTGATCCATCTGCAGCGGCTTGAATGCATTCGTCGCATTGCCGGACCAGCGGGGCCGGCGGCGAGATTCTTGGGAGATCGCGTTCTCGGACAAGCCGGCTTTCATGCCCTCGAATCGTCATCGGGGCACATCTTCCGCTGGAGCGAGCCGCAGGCTGCAGTCCGCATCCAGGGGAGCGCGGGCCGCAACACCGTTCGTATCCAAAGTCCAGTCTTGCGCGAGCCGCTGCGCGAGATCGGTGCGCATTTCTATGTCAACGGTGCGCGCGTGGATGCCTCTGCAATCGCAATCGGCCCAGACAGCTACACGCTGCGCCTCGACCTGCCGCCCTCAGGCATCGCGATCCTTGCATGGTCATGCCCCGTGTTCAGGGGCATCGGCGATCCCCGCCGCCTTGGCCTTTCTGTGGCGTCCATCGAGGTGAGCCAGGACATCGGAGCTTCAATTCAGCCCTGAGCGGGGCGGCTCTGCATTTGGGGCAAGGACATGCTTTGATCAGGCGTTGGCGGCTTTCTTGTCGACTTCGGAGGCTACCGAGAACTCCTTGCGCAAGGTCGGCTTGTGGATCTTGCCGGTTGCGTTGCGCGGCAGCGCCTCGACGAAGCGGATCTGGCGCGGGCATTTGAACCGCGCCAGATTGGTTGTGCAGTGCGTGTGCACTTCAGCCTCGGTCAGCTTCTGGCCGGGCTTGACCGCGACGATGGCAAGACCGACCTCGCCCCATTGCGGATCGGGGATACCGATCACGGCAGCTTCAGCGATGGCATCGAGCTGGTGCAGGACGTTCTCGACCTCGGCCGGATAGACGTTCTCGCCGCCGGAAATGTACATGTCCTTCCAGCGGTCGACGATGTAGTAGAACCCCTCCTCGTCGACGCGCGTGGCATCGCCCGTATGCAGCCAGCCATCCGTGAAGGAGGTCTTGTTCGCCTCCGGCCTGTTCCAGTAGCCCGGCGTGATGTTGGGTCCCTTGACCCAGAGTTCACCGAGCTCGCCCACATCGGCATCGCTGCCGTCGGGCCGTACGATGCGGACCTCGGTATGCAGCACCGGCTTGCCGGCGGAGCCGGCTTTCCGCGCCGCATCCTCGCGGTCGAGCACCAGCACGGCGGGCGAGGTCTCAGTCATGCCATAGCCCTGCTGGAGCGCAACGCCGCGCGCCTCCCAGACCTTGAGCAGCGGCACCGGCATCGGCGCGCCGCCGACGCCACCGACGATCAGCCGGCTGAGATCGGTCGTCGGGAAAGACGGATGCTGCGCCATGAACTGGTAGATCGCAGGCACGCCGAAGAACACGTTGATGCCCTGCGCGGGATCGTTGATCAGGCCGAGCGCGGTGCCGGGATCGAAGGCGCGCATGATCATCACGGTGCCGCCGGCATGCAGCACCGGATTGGTGTAGCAATTCAGTCCGCCGGTGTGGAACAGCGGCAGCACGGTGAGCAGCACCGACGACGGGCCGATACAGGCGGGGCCGCCGAGATTGACGCAATTCCAGAAGGTCATGCCATGAGTAATGGTCGCGCCCTTGGGATGCCCCGTCGTGCCCGACGTGTACATGATGGTCGAGACATCATCGAGGGTGACTTCCTCGGCGCGCTCGATCGGCTTTGCGGCGGCGATGCCGGCCTCATAGCTGCCGGCCGGGCCGAGCAGCAGGCTGGTCGCGATGCCGCAGAGCTTTGCGACGGCAAGGGCGGTGTCCGTCAGGTCGGTGTCGTGGATCATCACCTTCGGCGCGCAGTCAGCCGTGATGAACTGCAGCTCGGGAACGGTGAGGCGGGTGTTCAGCGGCACGAAGATGGCGCCTAGCCGCCCGCAGGCGAACTGCACCTCCAGCGTATCGGTGGTGTTCAGCGCCAGCACCGCGACGCGGTCGCCGCGGGAGACGTTGAGCGTGTGGCGCAGGAACGAGGCGAGGCGCGAGACGCGGGCATCGAGCTGCGCATAGGTGAAGCGGCGCTCGCTCGCGAGGTCGATGACCGCGACCTTGTCAGGCGTGCGGCGGCCATGATGGACGATCCAGTCGTAGTAACGAACGGTCAAACAATCCTCCCTCGGCGGTCGTGTGCCGCCCTTTTCCTTGCTGCCTCTGCACCATGCCCGGCGGGGCCCTGAGGCCCGCCGGAGTTTGCACAGCAGCGCTTTTTTGCCTTGGAGTTGGCGCGCGAGGGGTCAAAATCGTCTTGCGTTGAGTTGCTGGCCATGTCCTGCGAAGTGCCGTTGCCGGTCAGCCACTCCACGCAAGTAACCGCCCGTGTTCCGGCGATGGTGGACAGGACGAATCCGTCAGCGAGGCGAAAGCGCAATGAAGAGCCCGTTCTATACCGCCGAGCATGATGCCTTCCGCGAAATGATGCGCCGCTTCGTCGAAAAAGAGATCGCCCCGTTCGCGCATGAATGGGACGAGGCCGGTGAATTTCCGCGCCCGCTCTATCGCAAGGCGGCCGAGATCGGCCTGTTGGGACTGGGATTTCCTGAAGAATATGGCGGAGTCGCCGCCGATCAGTTCATGAAGATCGTGGCCAGTCAGGAGCTGGCGCGAGCCGGCGCGGGCGGCATAAGCGCGAGCTTGATGAGCCACACCATCGGTTCGCCGCCCATCGCGCGCGCTGCCAGCCCTGAGGTCAGGGCACGGGTGCTGCCGCAAGTGCTCGCAGGCGAGAAAATCTCCGCGCTCGCGATCACCGAGCCGGGCGGCGGCTCCGATGTCGCGAACCTCAGCACAAGCGCGCGACGCGACGGTGATCACTACGTCGTGAGCGGAGAGAAGACCTTCATCACCTCAGGAATGCGCGCCGACTATCTGACCGTTGCGGTGCGTACGGGCGGCGAGGGGGCCGGCGGCGTCAGCCTGCTCCTGATCGAAGGCGACACGCCCGGCCTGTCGCGGACCAAGCTGAAGAAGATGGGCTGGTGGGCCTCCGACACCGCGACCCTGCATTTCGACGAGTGTCGCGTGCCGGCCGAGAATCTGATCGGCGAGGAAGGTCAGGGCTTCAAGATCATCATGCAGAATTTCAACAGCGAGCGCATGGGCATGGCGGCAAGCTGCACCGCGTTCGCCCGGGTCTGTCTCGACGAGGCGGTCGCCTATGCCCGGGAGCGCAAGACCTTCGGCAAGCCGCTCGCGCAGCACCAGGTCATCCGCCACAAGATCGTCGACATGGCGCAGAAGGTCGCAGCGTCCCAGGCGATGCTGGAGGTGCTGGCCTGGCGGCTCGAGCAGGGCGAAAGCCCGGTCGCCGAAATCTGCATGATGAAGAACCAGGCGACGCAGACCATGGCGTTCTGCGCCTCGGAAGCCGTGCAGATCTTCGGCGGCGCCGGCTTCATGCGCGGCATCAAGGCCGAGCGCATCTACCGCGAGGTCAAGGTCAACGCCATCGGCGGCGGCACCGAGGAGATCATGAAGGATCTGGCGAGCCGGCAGATGGGGTTGTGAAACGTGTCGTCCCGGGGCGCGCGGAGCGCGAACCCGGGACCTAGAGCTGAGTCCCACATATCGAGATTCCGGGTTCGACGCTTCGCGCCGCCCCGGAATGACAGGAGCAAAATGCTATTCACTGCCGACCACGACGACATCCGCCGTTCCCTGCAGAAATTCATCGCAAATGAGATCAACCCCCATGTCGATGAATGGGAGAAGGCCGACATCTTCCCGGCGCACGAGCTGTTCAAGAAGATGGGTAGCCTCGGCTTTCTCGGGCTGAACAAGCCGGCCGAATTCGGTGGCTCCGGTCTCGATTATTCCTACGCGCTGATGATGGCGGAGGAGCTAGGTGCCATCACCTGCGGTGGCGTGCCGATGGCGATCGGGGTGCAGACCGACATGGCAACACCGGCGCTGGCGCGGTTCGGCTCGGACGAGGTGCGCCGCGAATTCCTGGCGCCCTCGATCTCGGGCGAGTTTGTCGCCTGCATCGGCGTCTCCGAGCCGGGTGCCGGCTCCGACGTCGCCTCGATCAAGACTCAGGCGCGCTCCGACGGCGACGATTACGTCATCGACGGCGGCAAGATGTGGATCACCAACGGCACCCAGGCCGACTGGATCTGCCTGCTCGCCAACACCGGCGATGGGCCCGTTCACCGCAACAAGTCGCTGATCTGCGTGCCCATGAAGAGCAAGGGCATCACCGTCGCCCGCAAGCTCGACAAGATGGGCATGCGCTCTTCGGACACCGCGCAGATCTTCTTCGACAATGTCCGCGTGCCCAAGCGCAACCGGATCGGGGAGGAGGGCAAGGGCTTTACCTATCAGATGATCCAGTTCCAGGAGGAGCGGCTCTGGGGCGCGGCGGCCTGCCTGAAGGCGCATGAATACATCATCGACCAGACCATCGAATACACCCGTAACCGCAAGGCCTTTGGCCAGAGCATCCTCGACAACCAGGTCGTGCACTTCAAGATGGCGGAGATGCAGACCGAGGTCGAGCTGTTGCGTGCGCTGATCTATCGTGCCGGTGAGGCGCTGGTGGCAGGGGAGGACGTGACCAGGCTTGCGACCATGGCCAAGCTGAAGGCCGGCCGGCTTGGCCGCGAGCTCACCGACGCCTGCTTGCAATATTGGGGTGGAATGGGCTTTACCAACGAGACACCGGTCAGCCGCGCCTATCGCGACAGCCGCCTGACCTCGATCGGCGGCGGCGCCGACGAGGTCATGCTGATGGTCCTGTGCAAGATGATGGGGACGCTCCCCGGCAGTAAAGGGAATGCCTGATGATCACGCTCTATCATTGCGACGCAGCGCGCTCGTTCCGTCCGCTCTGGATGCTGGAGGAGATGGGGCTGCCATACGAATTGAAGATGCTGCCATTCCCACCACGGGTGCTCGCCAAGGAATACCTTGCGGTCAATCCGCTGGGCACGATTCCATTCATGATCGACGGCGAGACCAGGATGACGGAGTCCTCCGGCATCTGCTACTATCTCGGCATCAAACATGGACCGACGCCGCTGATGGTGGGGCCGGAGGATCCGGCCTATGGCGCCTTCCTGAACTGGATGTACTTCAGCGACGCCACGTTAACCTTCCCGCAAACGCTGGTGCTTCGGTATAGCCAGCTCGAGCCGGAGGAGCGGCGCAACCCGCAAGTCGCCGGCGATTACCATAAATGGTTCCTGGGTCGGCTGCGCGCCGTCGAGGCAGCGACCGGCAATGCCGAAACCTTGTGCGCGGGCCGCTTCACCGCCGCTGACATCGTCATCGGTTACGCGCTTCGCCTGGCCGACAATATCGGCATCGCCAAGGATTTCGGGCCAAATGTCGCAGCCTATTGGGCGCGCCTGCAGCAGCGCGACGGATTCAAGCGCGCGGTTGCTGCGGAGCAAAAGGCCGGTGTCGAGCAGAATGTTGCGCCAAGGGCGAGGGCGTGAGCTAACGTCATGGGACTACCGTCCCATGACGGTTCCGGGCAGGCATGTCGCCTCCTGGAATGCCAACGCTTTACGCGTCATGACAGCGCTATCCCGTCGTGACAGCGCCTGAATTTCCGCTAAGGTGACCTCCGTCCGCAGCGGCCTGAGAGCCGCGCGAGGAGGATCCCAATGGAAGATAAAGGTCGCGAATCCGACCATCTAATGCTGATCACGCCGGAGCGGGTATTCTATGCCGGCCTGCTCGGTCGCCCTCGCAAGCGGACCCCCGGGTGCTGCCATGTCTATGTGGCGGTGAAGGGCAGCCTGCACCTGACGATCGACGACGTTCACACGTCGGACGAATTAATCGTGACCCTGCCGAACCAGCGGCACACCATTGCCAGCGATTACCGCACCGTCATCAGCGTCACGCTGGAGCCGGAGAGCATGCCGGATGGCATGATCGAAATCCTGGCCGAGCGGCTGCGGGGACCGGACAAGGCCGCCTATGCCCGCAAGATCCTGGCCGCTTACACGTTGCTGCGCCGGCGCCGCTATGGCGATATCACCACCGCCGAGTTCGACGAGATGTGCTTCGGCGAGGCGCTTCCGCGCCGCGTGCTCGATCCGCGAGTGACCCGCGCCGTCGCCCGAATCGGGCGCTTCTCCGGCGAGCCGGTGACGGCCGACACCTGTGCGGCTGAAGCAGGGCTCTCGGCTTCGCGCTTCCTGCATCTGTTCAAGGAAGAGACCGGCATCTCCTTCCGCTCCTTCCGCGCCTGGAAGCGTGCGCGCCATCTGCTGCACTTCGCCAACCAGGACCTCAACCTCGCCCATCTCGCGCAGGACATCGGCTATCCCGATTCCACGCATTTCAGTCACTCGATCCGCCGCTTCTACGGGCTCAAGCCGCGCGCGATCTTCGTCGGTTCGCGCGACCTTGCGATCTACCGCAGCACCGAGACGGTACGGCTCGCGGAAGCGAGTTGACGCCGCTGCCGTAGGGTGCGCAAAGCGCAGCGTGCCCGCGCATTTCTTGCGATCGAGAAGATGGTGGGCACGGCGCAAGGGCGCCTTTGCCCACCCTACGAATTCGTCGTTTTTTCCAGCTTCTCCGCGCAAGAAGCCGCATGCCGCCCATCACATGATCGCAGCCGTTGAATTCTCAACGTGCGAGACATTAGTGGCATGAGCGACAAGGCCGTCATCACCTGCGCGCTGAACGGCGTGCTCACCGACCCGAAGCAGCACAACGTGCCCGTGACGCCCGAAGAGATGGCGCGCGAGGCCAAGGCAGCGTTCGATGCCGGCGCCTCCATCATGCACATCCATCTGCGCCAGCAGGCGCCGAACAAGGGGCATCTGCCGTCCTGGGAAGTCGCGGTCAGCAGGGAGATCCAACAGGCGATCCGCGAAGCCTGCCCCGGCGTGATCATCAATCACACCTCGGGCGTGTCGGGGCCGAACTACTCAGGCGCACTGGACTGCATCCGCGAGACCAAGCCCGAGATCGCGGCCTGCAACGCCGGCTCCCTGAATTACCTGAAGGTCAAGGCCGACAACACCTGGGCCTGGCCGCCGATGATGTTCGACAACGCGGTCGAGAAGGTGAAGGATTATCTCGACGTCATGAACGAGGTCGGCACCGTCCCCGAGTTCGAGTGCTTCGACGTCGGCATCGTGCGCTGCGTCGGCATGTACCGCCAGGTCGGCATGTACAAGGGACCGCTCGAATACAACTTCGTCATGGGCGTTGCGTCCGGCATGCCTGCTGATCCGGAGCTGCTCCCGATCCTGATCAAGCTGAAGCGTCCCGAGGCGCATTTCCAGGTCACCGCCATCGGCCGCGAGGAGATCTGGCCGCTGCACCAGCGCTGCGCCGAGCTCGGCGGCCATTTGCGCACCGGCCTCGAGGACGCCTTCTATCTCGCCGACGGCAAGAAGGTGACGTCGAACGGCCAGCTCATCGAAGCCATCGCCGCCTGCGCAAGACGTGCGGGCCGCGAGATCGCGTCTCCCGCCGAGGCGCGGAAGATCTTTGGGACGAATCGCTAGCCACATCCTGTCATTCCGGGGCACGCGAAGCGTGAACCCGGAATCTCGAGGTTCCGGGTTTGATGCTGTCGCATCGCCCCGGAACGACGGAGCAAGTTGAACGTGTCCATTCTCGAAAACACCATCTCCCCCGGCAGCGCCGCCTACCAGGCCAACCGCGACGGCATGCTCGGCCTGATCGACCGCATGCGCGCGCTGGAGGAGCGCACCCGCGCGGCTTCGGCGGCAGCGAAGGACCGCTTCCACAAGCGCGGACAGTTGCTGCCGCGCGAGCGCGTCGCGCTGGTGCTCGATCCCGGCGCGCCCTTCATCGAGCTGTCGACGCTCGCCGGCTACATGTTCGACGTGCCGGATGCCGCCAAGAGCGTGGCCGGCGGCGGCGTCATTGCCGGCATCGGTTTCGTCTCGGGCATCCGCTGCATGGTCAGCGCCAACGATGCCGGCATCGATGCCGGCGCGCTGCAACCTTACGGTCTCGACAAGACGCTGCGGGTGCAGGAGCTCGCGCTCGAGAACAAGCTGCCCTATGTCCAGCTCGTCGAAAGCGCCGGTGCCAACCTTTTGCGCTACCGCGTCGAGGACTTTGTCCGCGGCGGCAACATCTTCCGCAATCTCGCCCGGCTCTCGGCGGCAGGCCTGCCCGTCGTCACCGTCACGCATGGCTCTTCGACTGCCGGCGGTGCCTATCAAACCGGCCTCTCCGACTACATCGTCATGGTGCGCGGCCGCACCCGCGCGTTCCTCGCGGGGCCGCCGCTGCTGAAGGCGGCGACCGGCGAGATCGCGACCGAGGAGGAGCTCGGCGGCGCCGAGATGCACACGCAAGTGTCCGGCCTTGGCGACTACCTGGCTGAAGACGACCGCGACGCGCTTCGCATCGCCCGCGAGATCATGGCGGCGATGGAATGGGAGCGGCCGGGCAAGGCGGCTCCGCTATTCAAGCCGCCACGCTACGACCAGGACGAGCTGCTCGGCATCATGCCGATGGACCACAAGCGCACCGTGGACATGAAGCAGGTGATTGCGCGCATCGTCGACGATTCCGATTTCACCGAGATGGCTCCGAACTACGGCCCAGCCACGGTCTGCGGTCATGCCCGCATCGAGGGCCAGGCGATCGGCATCATCACCAACAACGGTCCGCTCGATCCCGCCGGCGCCAACAAGGCGACGCATTTCATCCAGGCCTGCTGCCAGACCCGCACGCCGATCCTTTATCTCAACAACACCACGGGCTACATGGTCGGCAAGGCCTATGAAGAAGCCGGCATGATCAAGCACGGCTCCAAGATGATCCAGGCGGTAACGTCGGCCACGGTGCCGCAGATCACCATCTATTGCGGCGCCTCCTTCGGCGCCGGCAATTACGGCATGTGCGGCCGTGGCTTTCATCCGCGCTTCTGCTTCTCCTGGCCCAACGCCAAGACCGCGGTCATGGGCGGCGAGCAGGCGGCTGAAACCATGGCGATCGTGACCGAGGCCGCCGCCGCGCGCCGCGGCAAGCCGATCGAGAAGGACAAGCTGGATGCCATGAAGGCGCAGATCATCGGCGTGTTCGACGGCCAGATGGACGTGTTCTCGACCAGTGCGCGCGTGCTCGACGATGGCGTGATCGATCCGCGCGACAGCCGTGCGGTGCTGTCCGAAGTGCTCGCGATCTGCCGCGAGGGCGATGCGCGCACGCCCCAGCGCATGCAGTTTTCGGTGGCCCGCCCATGAGGAACGGATCAGTGCAGCACCGGCCGTTCTTCAAAGTCCTGATCGCCAACCGCGGCGAGATCGCGTTGCGCGTGATGCGCAGCGCGCGGCAGCTCGGCCTCGGTGTCGTCGCGGTCTATTCGGATGCGGATCGGGATGCGCTGCATGTGCGCCAGGCTGACCAGGCTGTGCGCATCGGCGAAGCCTTGCCGGCCCAATCCTATCTCAACATCTCTGCGATCATCGCGGCTGCCAAGGCGAGCGGCGCGGATGCCGTTCACCCCGGCTACGGCTTCCTCGCCGAGAACGAAGATTTCGCGCAAGCCTGCAAGGATGCGGGGCTCGTCTTCATCGGGCCGTCGCCGCAGGCGATCGAGGCGATGGGTAACAAGGCCGGCGCCAAGGAGATCATGAAAAAGGCCGGCGTGCCCATTGTGCCCGGCTATCAAGGGGCCGAGCAGGGCGACGAGATCATGTTCGCGGAGGCCAGGAAGATCGGCTTTCCCGTGATGATCAAGGCGGTCGCCGGCGGTGGCGGGCGCGGCATGCGGCTTGTCACCGACGCGGCATCCTTCCCCGATGCGCTGCGCAGCGCGCGCTCGGAAGCGAAGGCTGCGTTCGGCGATCCGACGGTGATCCTCGAACGCGCCATCCAGAACCCGCGCCACATCGAGATCCAGGTGTTCGGGGACAGCCACGGCAACGCCATTCATCTCGGCGAGCGCGATTGCTCGGTGCAGCGGCGGCATCAGAAGCTGATCGAGGAGGCGCCGTCGCCGGCGGTCACGCCGGAGCTGCGGGCCAGGATGGGCGAAGTCGCGGTCGCGGCCGTGAAGGCGCTGCGCTATGAGGGCGCTGGTACGCTGGAATTCCTGCTGGATAGCAGCGGCGAGTTCTACTTCATGGAAATGAACACCCGCCTTCAGGTCGAGCATCCCGTCACCGAGGCGATCACCGGTCTCGACCTCGTCGAGCTGCAGCTACGTGTCGCGCGCGGCGAGCCGCTGCCGGTGAAGCAGCAGGACATCAAGCTCTCCGGCCACGCCATCGAGGTGCGGCTCTGTTCGGAAGATGCCGGGCAGGACTTCATGCCGCAGTCGGGCCGCATGGCGCGCTGGCAGGTTCCCGAAAGCATCCGTGTCGAGCACGCGCTGCAATCGGGTTCGGAGATCCCGCCGTTCTACGATTCCATGATCGCCAAGGTGATCAGCCATGGCGTCACCCGCGAGGAGGCGAGGGGACGGCTGATCGTCGGCCTCGAGCAGCTCACCGCTTTCGGAGTGACCACCAACCAGTCGTTCCTGCTGTCGTGTCTGCGTCATCCCGGCTTTGCCAAGGGCGAGGCGACGACGGCCTTCATCGGCGTACACCGCGACGAACTGTTGGCGCCGCGCGCGGACGCGGCATTCGATACGGCGCTGGCGGGCCTGCTGCTCTACGTGACAAATCCGCGCGCGCCTTCGTGGCGGACGGGCCGGAGCCTGTCGGCAACGTTCCCGCTGCCGGCGAAGATCGAGATCGCCGGCCAGACGCTGGAGCTCGAAGTCACGCGCGAACGCGACGGCAGCTACAGTGTCGTCACCGATGGCAGGCAGGACAGGTTTGAGATCGACCAGCTCGATGCGGACGCCATCCGCTTCCGCCGCGACGGCGTGATGGACAGCGCAAAGCTCCTGCGCGACGGCGATCGGCTCTATCTCCAGCACCGCGGTATGCCGCTTGCGGTCACCGATCTCACCCTCGCCGCGCCGAAGGCCACCGCAGCCAACGGCGGGGATGGCAAGGTCCGCGCCGCCATGAACGGCCGTGTCGTCGCCGTCCTGGTCAAGCCAGGCGACCGGGTCACCGCCGGCCAGCCGGTGCTGACGCTGGAGGCGATGAAGATGGAGCACGTCCACAAGGCCGGCATCGATGGCGTCATCGCAGCAATCGACGTCGCCGAGGGGGAGCAGGTGACCACGGGACGGATCGTGGCGGAGATCGGGGTGGCTAGCGCGGCATCGTAGGGAGGGCAAAGGCGCACAGCGCCGTGCCCACGAACACCTGATCGTTCGCGAGATATGCGTGGGCACGCTTCCGCCTTCGCTCTTCGAGCCACGGCGGACAAGTCGCGTTGCCCACCTTGCAGCACCGCGCGGGTTGACGAAGAAACGCAAGTAATTTCAACAAACTAGTTACCCTTGCGGGCGGCATTCTCATTCGTATTGAACCTTGTTCAATTTCGCGCTACGAATATTGAACGATGTTCATTGTCCGGGAGCCCTTTTATGTTGCGCGCAAATGGTCCGACCCAAGCGACCTCTTCCATACTCCCCTCAGTGACCCGCCACCTCTCGTTCGGCGCCCCGCAAGCCGGCGAAAAATATCTGACCTGCGCGCTCATCCTCCTGGTTCTAGTGGCGCTTTTGGCGCCCGCGATGCCCGCCGCCGCCTGGCACATTCCGCACTTCGTCGATAGCCGCGCCTGGCTCGGCATACCCAACGCCGGCGATGTGCTGAGCAATTTCGCCTTCCTCGCGATGGGCGTCTGGGGTTCGGAGCGCTTGCGCGCCCGCTACGATGCGCCCGTCGGTGCGAGCTCGCTATTCGTGGGGCTGATCCTCACGTGCCTGGGCTCGGGCTTCTATCATCTGGACCCCGACATGCCGCAACGGCTCGTGGCCGACCGGCTCGGCATGGCAGTCGCGTTCGCGGGCTTTCTGGGTATCGCAGCCAGTGAGCGCGTCAGCGCGCGCGCCGGTGAAGCCGTGCTGGTGCTGATGATGATCGCCGGCCTGCTGGCGGCCTGGGTGGCGCGTGAGAATCTCACGCCATGGGTCGTCGTGCAGTACGGCGGCATGGCGCTGGTCGTCGGCCTGGCGTTGACGCGGCCCCGGCCCGGCGCGCTCGGCGTGCCGCTCGGTGCCGTGATTGCGTTCTATGTGCTGGCCAAGCTTTTCGAGCTCGGTGACGCACTTATTTTCGAAGCGACCGGGCACATCGTCTCGGGCCACACCCTCAAGCATCTGGCTGCCGCGCTGGCCGCGTGGCCGGTGATCCGGGCGCTGCGGCCTACTGACTCCGCCCCGTGCCCTCATTGAGCAGACACGCCACTTGATGCCCGTCGCCCGCTTCCAGGAGCGCCGGCCGCTCGATCTTGCACCGCTCCATCGCAAACCGGCAGCGAGTGTGAAACGCACATCCGGACGGCGGATTGACCGGGCTTGGCACGTCGCCGTCAACCAATGGCACAAGCTTCTTCGCGAGCGGATTGGGGACCGGCACGGAGGCGAGCAGCGCCTGCGTATAGGGATGCCGCGGATTGCGGAACAATTCATCCTTGCCGGCGATCTCGACGATGCGGCCGAGATACATCACGGCGACGCGGTGGCTGATATGCGCGACCACGGCAAGGTCGTGCGCGATGAAAAGGTAGGAGAAGCCGTGTTGCCGCTGCAGGTCGATCAACAGGTTGATCACCTGGGCCTGGATCGAGACGTCGAGCGCGGACACCGGCTCGTCGCAGACGATCAGGCGCGGCCCGAGCGCCAGCGCACGCGCGATGCAGATGCGCTGGCGCTGGCCGCCGGAGAATTGATGCGGGAAGTTGCCCGTCTGGTCGGGCCGCAAGCCCACTTGCTCGAACAGCGTTGCGACCCTCGCCTCCAGCGCCTTGCCGGTGGCGAGCCCGTGCACGGCGAGCGGCTCGCCGACGATGTCGCCGGCGGTCATGCGTGGATTGAGTGAAGCGAAGGGATCCTGAAACACGATCTGCATCGAGCGGCGGTGCGGGCGCAGCGCCGACTTGGACAGATGGGTGATATCCTCACCATCGAGACGAATCTGGCCCGAAGTCGGCTCCACCAGCCGCAGCACGCTGCGTGCCACCGTCGACTTGCCGCAGCCGGACTCGCCCACGAGCCCAAGCGTCTCGCCGGCCCCAAGGGAGAACGAGACGCCGTCGACCGAGTGCACGGTGCCGACCTGTCGCCGCAGCACGCCGGCACGCACCGGGTAGTGCTTCTTGAGATCGGTGACCTCGAGCAGTGGCTTGGTCATGCCACCTCCGCGGCTTCTTCCGCGCGCCAGCAGGCGGCGAGATGGCCGCCGCCCCAATCCGCCAGCGGCGGGTATTCGGCCTCGCAACGCTTGATCGCAAGCTTGCAGCGCGGCGCGAAGGCGCAACCCCTCGGCAATCGGACCAGCGACGGCACGGTGCCGGGAATTTCGTTCAGCCGCGCCGGTGCGACGACGCCGGGTGCGGGGACCGCGGGAATCGACGCCATCAGCCCGCGCGTGTAGGGGTGCTTTGGCGCCGCGAACAGCGCCTCGACGCTGGCTTCCTCGACCTTCCTCCCCGCATACATCACGATCACGCGCTGCGCCGTCTGCGCGACGACGCCGAGATCATGCGTGATCAGCACGAGCCCGGTGCCGAGCTCCTTCTGAAGGTCGAGGATCAAGGCCAGGATCTGCGCCTGGATGGTGACGTCGAGTGCGGTGGTCGGCTCATCCGCGATCAGCAGCGCCGGCCGGCAGGCCAGTGCCATCGCGATCATCGCGCGCTGGCGCATGCCGCCGGACAATTGATGCGGATATTCGCGCGCACGTCGCGCCGGCTCGGGGATGCGTACCAGGCGCAGCATCTCGACCGCGATGTTGCCGGCTTCCTTGCTTGAGAGGCTCCGGTGCAGCCGCACGGCCTCGACGATCTGGTCGCCGATCCGCATGACCGGATTGAGCGAGGTCATCGGCTCCTGGAAGATCATGGAGATGCGGTTGCCCCTGACGGCGCGCATCTGCGTTTCGTCCAGCGCCAGCAGATCGGTGCCTTCGAGCGAGACCGAGCCGCCGACGATGCGGCCGGGCGGATCCGGCACCAGCCGCATCAGCGACAGCGCGGTGACGCTCTTGCCGCAGCCGGACTCGCCGACGATCGCCAGCGTCTCGCCTCGCTTCACGCTGAACGAGAGATCGTCCACGGCCTTGAACAGGCCGGAATTGGTGAAGAACACCGTCTTCAGGTTTTTCACCTCGAGCACGAGATCGGATCTGTCCGCCATCAGCCGCGTTGCCTCGGGTCCAGGATGTCGCGCAGGGCGTCACCGAAAAGGTTGGCGCCGAACACGGCGAGGCTGATGGCAATGCCCGGGAAGATCACGAGCCAGGGCGCGGTGCGCACATATTCGGCGGCGGACTCCGAAAGCATCCGGCCCCATGACGGATAAGGCTCGGGAATGCCGAGGCCGAGGAAGGACAGCGAGGCTTCGGTGAGGATGGTCGAGCCGAGCTGGGCGGTCGCGAGCACGATCAGCGGCGCCAGCGTGTTCGGCAGCACATGGCGGAGCGCGATGCGGATCTCGCTCATGCCGATCGACTTGGCGGCTTCGACGAAGGGCTGCTCGCGCAGCGCCAGCGTATTGGCACGAATGACGCGCGACACGGTCGGGATCAGCGGGATGGCGATGGCGATGATGACGTTCGGCAAGGACGGGCCGAGAGCTGCCGTCATGATGAGGGCGAGGACCAGCAGCGGCAGCGCCTGAAGAACGTCGGAAACGCGCTGAAATACGAGATCGA
The DNA here is from genome assembly GCF_032918005.1 of Bradyrhizobium sp. NDS-1. Taxonomy (NCBI): domain Bacteria; kingdom Pseudomonadati; phylum Pseudomonadota; class Alphaproteobacteria; order Hyphomicrobiales; family Nitrobacteraceae; genus Bradyrhizobium; species Bradyrhizobium sp. NDS-1. The sequence continues at coordinate 7,480,825 of NZ_CP136628.1, read as the reverse complement.
CCCAGCCGGAGAGATAGCCTGATGTCAGCCCGACGATGACCCCGATGGTGCCGCCGAGCGCGGTCGAGCCGATGCCGACAGCCAGCGAGATGCGCGCGCCGTGGATGATGCGGCTGAATACGTCGCGGCCGAACGAGTCGGTTCCCATCCAGTGCGCCAGGCTCGGCCGGGCCAGCGCCCGCGTGGAATCGATCGTCAGGGGATCATAGCGCGCGATGAAGTCGGCAAAGATCGCGGTGAGCACGAACAAGGTCATGATGGCGAGCCCGGCCGCGCCGAGCACGTGCCTCTGCGCCATAAACAGCACGCGACGCCAGCCGCCGGTCGCATGCGCGCCGGCCCGCCGTAGTTCGAGATCGTAGTCGATCGCGGCCAAGCCGGCCTCCTAATCCGTGTACCTGATACGCGGGTCGAACACCGCGTACAGCATGTCGACGATGAAATTCGCGCTCACCACCACGACGGCGATCAGCATCACGAGATTCTGCACGATCGGATAGTCGCGCCAGCGGATCGCCTCGACCAGGAAGCGGGCGACGCCGGGGATGTTGAACACGGTCTCGGTGACGATCAGGCCGCCGATCAGGAATGCCGCTTCGATGCCGATCACGGTGATGACGGGCAGGATCGCGTTCTTCAGCGCGTGATGATAGTTCACCGCGATATCGGAGGCGCCCTTGGCACGTGCGGTGCGGATGTAATCCTGCCGCAGCACTTCCAGCATCGAGGAGCGGGTGATGCGCATGGTCAGCGCCGCGCTGCGGAAGCCGACCGCGGCGGCCGGGACCGCATAGGTTGCGAACGCCTCGAGCCAGGTCTGCGGATTCGGATTGAAGATCGGCATCTGGCCGAACATCGCCACCGACGCGGTGAGGATCAAAAGGCCGAGCCAGAACGAGGGCAGCGACAAGCCGCTGAGGCTGACGACGCGCAAGAAGTAATCCAGCCGCGTACCCTGCTTCACGGCGCTGATGACACCCAGGGGAATGCCGATTGAGGCCGAGAACAACAGCGCCAGGCCGGCAAGCTTCGCCGTGATCGGAATCCGCGGCAATATCTCCTGCAGCGCGGGCTTCTCGGAGACGTATGAGTACCCGAAGTCGCCGCGCAGAAAACCGCTGATCCAGTGCCAATATTGCACGATCAGCGGCTGGTCGATGCCGAGCTCCTTCTCCAGATTGGCCTTGTCGGCGGGATCGACATAGCCGGCGGCGGCGAACAGGATGTCGACGATATTGCCGGGCACGATACGCAGCAGGAGGAAGATGACGATCGAGATCCCGAACAGGGTCACGAGCATCAGGAACAGGCGTCGCACGAGATAGGCAAACATCCTGCGCCCTCCGCGAGCCGCTAATCTTCAGCCACGCGCACTACTTGTCGAGCCACACATCCTCGTAGCGAAAGCCGTTATAGGAGCTGTTCGACATGATCGTGATGCCCTTGACGTAGGGCTGCCAACACGTGCCGGCTCGTGCATGGAAGATGATCGGGCGGGCGACATCCTCCTGCAGCTTCTTGTCGATATCCCATACCAGCGGTTTGCGCTTGCTGACATCGGTCTCCTGCGACTGCACGTCGAACAGCTTCTCGATCTCCTTGTTGCAGTAATTGGTGTAGTTCCGTTCCGAGCCGCAGGAATAGTTTTCGTAGAAGGACTGGTCGGGATCGTCGACGGAATTGCCGGTCAGATTGAGGCCGAGCATGTAGTCCTTGCGCGCGACTTTCGGGAACCAGTTTGCGGTCTCGACGACGTCGAGCTCGCCGTCGATGTAGATGCTCTTGAGCTGGTCGATCAGGATCACTGCGGGGTCGCGATATTCCGCAATGTTGCGCGTCGAGACCTTCACCGCGAGATGCTTGTCGGGGCCGTAGCCCGCCTTCTGCATCAGCTTCTTTGCTTCCTCACGGTTCGCATTCACGTCCCGGCCGTAGCCAGGAATGGTCTCCAGCCTGTCCTTGGGCATGCCCCAGATGCCCTGAGGCGGCGGCAGCATGGTGCCGCCGATGTCGGCCTGGCCTTCGAACAGGATGTCGACGAAGGCCTTGCGGTCGAGTGCGAGCGACATGGCCCGGCGGATGTCGATGTTGTCGAACGGCGCCGAGGTCGAATTGACGATGATGTTGGTCGAAACGTTGGTCGGCTCGACGACGCAAGTCGCCTTCGGCGCCTGCGACTTGATGTCCTTCAGAAGCGGGATCGTGATGTGCGTCGGGAAGGTCATGTCGAACTTGCCGGCGACGAAAGCGAGGATCGCGGTCGAGCGGTTCGGGATGATCGTGTATTCGATGCCGTCGAGATAGGGCAGACCCTTCTTCCAGTAGTCCGGATTTCGCGTCAGCTTGATCGATTCATTGGCCTTGAACTCGACGAACTTGAACGGTCCGGTCCCGATCGGATGCGTGCGCATGTCCGCGGGCGAGACGTGGCAGGGATAGACCGGCGTATAGCCGGACGCGAGCATCGCCAGCAGCGAGGGCTGCGGCCGCTTCAGGTCGAAGGAGACCTCGAAATCGCCGCTCGTCGTGATCTCGTTGACTTCGCTGTACCAGGCCTTGCGCGGATTCTGCCGCAGCTTCTGTTGCGATTTTCCCATCAGGAGATCGAAGCTGCATTTGACATCGGCCGATGTAAACGGCTTGCCGTCGTGCCACTTCACACCCTGGCGCAGCTTGAACGTCAGTTTTTTGTTGTCGCCGCTCCAGGACCAGCTTTCGGCCAGCTCAGGCCTGAGCGTATCGGGGCTGTTCTGCGCGATATGCTGGTCGTAGATGACGAGATTGTTGAAGACCCCCATGAACGGCACGTTGACCGAATAGGTCGCGCCTTCGAGGATCGACGCGTTCGCCGGACTGTCGCGGTGATACATCCGCAAGATACCGCCCTGCTTGGGCTCGCCTGCGAGCGTGGTGGTTGAGGTCGTCAGCACAGATAGCGCCGCCATTGCGGCGAGCGCCCACACGCTCCGCATGCTCATCCTCCCTGGACATCGGCCTTTGCGGCCTGTTTGGCGTAACGATAGCACGCAAGTTGAGGGAGGCAACCCCGGTAGGACCGCAGGCCGCCTCGACAATTGGGATGACGCAAGGCCGATCGTCTCACATTGTGTGAGTGCAGGTGCGAAGAGATGGTTCCTGCACTGTTTGGCAGACGTCGCGCGCAACGGTATCGCCAACCTCCGCCGTCGTCCCGGACAAGCGCGCCTCGAGCGCACGCCGATCGGGACCATAACCACAGGCAGGAGTTTTGCGAGGGCTGGGAGTTGTCTGCTCGGGCGACAGCTACTCCCTGTGGTTGCGTCTTGCGCCTCTCGTGTACAAGTGAATCGGAGCCCTCACACGATCCGTGACGCCTTATTCCCCCAATAGCGATCCCGCAGCAGCCGCTTGTACAGCTTCCCGGTCGGGAGCCGCGGCAATTCTTTCTCGAAATCGACCGAACGCGGCACCTTCTGCCGCGACAGCGACTTAGCGCAGAACGCGATCAGCTCCTCGGCGAGCGCGGCGTCCGGCACCACGCCATGCATCGGCTGCACCACCGCCTTCACCTCTTCGCCGAGATCGGGATTGGGCACGCCGAACACCGCGGCATCGGCGACCTTCGGATGGGTGATCAGGAGATTTTCGCACTCCTGCGGATAGATGTTCACCCCGCCGGAGATGATCATGAAGGTCGCGCGGTCGGTCAGATACAGGAAGCGGTCGGCGTCGACATAGCCGACATCGCCGACCGTGCTCATGCTGCCGTCGGCCGAACGCGCCTCCCTGGTCTTCTCAGGGTCGTTGAAATACTCGAACGGCGAGGCCGTCTTGAACCAGACCTGACCCGGCGTGCCGGTCGGGCACGGCTGCATGTTCTCGTCGAGAATGTGGAGGTCGCCGAGCAGCACCTTGCCGACGGTACCGCGGTGGCTAAGCCATTCCTCGCTGTTGCAGGCGGTGAAGCCGAGGCCTTCGGTCGCACCGTAATATTCATGGATGATCGGGCCCCACCATTTGATCATGTCGTCCTTGACCAGGGCCGGGCAGGGCGCGGCGGCATGGATCGCGATCTCAAGCGAGGACAGGTCGTAGCGGCTGCGCACGTCCTCCGGCAACTTCAGCATGCGCGAGAACATCGTCGGCACGAGCTGGGTATGGGTGATGCCCCACCGCTCGACGAGCTCGAGGTAGCGCTCGGGATCGAAGCTCTCCATGATGATCACCGTGCCGCCCATGCGGATCGTGAGGTTCACGGCAGCTTGCGGCGCCGAATGATACAGCGGGGCCGGCGAGAGGTAGACCATGCCTTCACGGTAGTGCCAGAGCTTTGTCAGGAAGTCGAACAGGGGCAGATTGTGCTTCGGCGGCTCCTCCGGCAGCGGCCGCAGGATGCCTTTCGGCCGTCCCGTCGTGCCGGACGAATAGAGCATGGCCGTGCCGAGCCACTCATCCGCGATCGGTGTTGTCGGCATATCCGCTGTCACGTCCGCAAGACCAACGATGCGCCCGCTCTCGCCCGGGCCGTCGGCGACGATGCAGAGCTCGATGTCGGGGCAGGCCTTGATCGCCTCGCGGGCGATGTCGAGTTTCGCAACCGACGTGATCAGAATCCGGGACTGGCTGTTGACGAGCAGATAGGCCAACTCGCCCGGCGTCAGAAAGGAGTTGATGCAGGTGTAGTAGAGACCTGATCGCTCGCCCGCGCCGCAGGCTTCGAGATAGCGCGAATTGTTCTCCATGAAGATCGAATAGTGGTCGAGCCGCTTCAGGCCGTGCTTGCGGAACAGGTGGGCCAGCCGGTTGCTGCGCGCCTCCAGCTCGCGATAGGTGACGGCCTCGCCCGTGGCCGCCATGATGAAGGCGGGCTGCAGCGGACGTAGGCGGGCATGCTGACCTGGGTACATCTATCCTCCGGCTTTGTTCTATGCGGCGAGAAGCAGGATTTCGCGCACCTGTGCCGCACCCTCGATCTTGCGCGGATTGCGCGGTACCCAGGGCGTACGCATCGCCTGTTCGGCGATGGCGTCGAAATGCTCCGGCGCCACACGCACATCCGCGAGGCTGCGTGGCATGCCGAGCGAGCGGATGAAGGCATCGAGCACGTCGGCGGCGTTGTGGCCGGGGAAGCCCATCGCGGCCGCGACGATCATCTGGCGCTCGGCATTGTCGGGCGCATTCCAGCGCATCACCGCCGGCAGCATGATGCAGGAGGTGCAACCGTGGGGCACGTCGAAGGCCGCGCCCAGCACATAGCCGATGCCGTGGCTCGCGCCCATCGGCACGCCGGCGGCGAGTGCGCCCATCGACAGCCAGGTGCCGATCTGCGCGTCCATCCGCGCGTCGAGATCGGACGGATCGGCTTTCACCCGCGGCAGAGCGTCGGCGAGCATGGCGAGGCCCTTCACCGATTGCGCATCGGCATAGGGATGCGTCTCACGCGAGCAGATCGCCTCGACGCAATGGTCGACGGCGCGGATGCCGGTCGACAGGAACAGCCATTCCGGCGTGTGCACGGTGATGGCAGGGTCAAGGATGGTCGCGCGCGGCACCGTGAGCGGATGCCGCAGCATCTGCTTCACATGTGTAGCCCGGTCGGTCACGCCGGCGATCGCGCTGAACTCGCCGCCGGCGATCGTGGTCGGCACGCTGATCTGCCGCACCGTCGGCGCGTTCATGTCGGGCGCGACGCCCTTGTGGACGCGGATGCGCTCGATGCCGTCGACATCGGTGATGCCGTTGGCGAGGCAAAGCTGCACCGCCTTGGCGCCGTCAGTGATCGAGCCGCCGCCCACGGTGACAATCAGGTCGGCACTCGCTTCGCGGGCGGCATGGGTGGCGGCGATCACCGCCTCACGCGGCGTATGCGCCGGCATGGCGTCGAACAGGCCGGCGCAGCGGGAGCCCAAAGCTTGCTTGATCTTCTCGATTTCGTCGGTCTGCCGGCTGAGCGTGCCCGAAACCATCAGGAAGGCACGATTTGCTCCGAGCCGGTCCATCTGCGCGATGATGGCGCCGGCCGCAGGATGGCCGAACACGACCTCCTCGATCGCGCCGAAAACGACACGTCCCTGGTGCACGCTGTCCTCCCGGACAATTCGCCTTTGTTTTTGCAAGGATAATCTAGCCGAGCCCAGCGTGCCCGTCATGTGCGAAGGCGCTGGCCGCTTCTTAGCCTCCAGGGGAGGGTAGCGGGCGTCGCTGCCTTGTCACCACCTCGCATCCCGCGTGTGCGACCGTCTCGCTTCCTGTCAACCCGCCATCCGGCCGGGGCGTTCTTCCGAGCATTGCGCGCACCGCGGTCTTGAAGAGTTCATTTTTGCCACCCATCTTGTGGCGCCCGCAGGTACAAGCGTACCCTGCCTTTTCTGCGGCTTTGAGGTGAGGACCTGGGATGAGCGAACCGGACGGAAGCGAGCAGGTTGTCAAAAAGCACGATTTCGTTCTGGCTCGAATTGGCGCAATCGCCGCGCTTGCCGGCGCGACTTTCGCGCTCACCGGTTGCGGGCAGCCGACCTCGCAGGCAGCGGCCCCTCCGCCAGCGGCTGTGACGGTTGCCCAGCCGGTCAAGCGCACCGTCACCGATTGGGACGAGTTCACTGGCCGCTTCGAAGCGATGGAGGAGGTGCAGGTGCGCCCGCGCGTCGGCGGCTTCGTCAATTCGGTCGAATTCCAGGACGGCGCCATCGTGCGCAAAGGCGACCTGCTCTATGTCATCGACCCCCGCCCGTTCGAGGCGGTGGCCACGCAGGCGGAGGGACAACTGTCGGATGCCCGCGCCAAGGTGGAGCTTGCCAAGCGCGAACTCGATCGCGGCCTCAGCCTGGTGCAGACCAGCGCGGTCTCCGAGCAGGTCGTCGATCAGCGCCGTCAGGCCTTGCAGGCCGCGCACGCCGCCGAGGTGCAGGCCGAAGGCGCGCTTAAGGCCGCCAAGCTCAACATCGAATTCACGCACGTGACGGCGCCGTTGACGGGCCGCGTCAGCCGCCATCTCGTCAGCCCCGGCAATCTCGTGCAGGGCAGCGACAACGGAACTTCGACACTGCTGACCTCGATCGTCACGCTCGACCCGATCTATGTCTATTTCGACATGGATGAGGCGACCTTCATGAAATACAGCAAGCTGTGGTTCGAAGGCCGTCGCCCGAGCTCACGCGATACGGCGAACCCGGTGCAGGTGACCCTCGCCGGCGAGACCAAGCCGTCGCGCGAAGGCACCATCAACTTCCTCGACAACCGCCTCGACGTCTCCACCGGCACGCTCCGCAGCCGCGCAGTCGTCAAGAACACCGATCTGTCGATCCTGCCCGGCCAGTTCGGCCGCGTCCGTCTGATCGGCAGCGCGCCCTACGAGGCGCTGCTGATTCCGGATGCTGCTGTCGCGACCGATCAGTCCCGCAAGATCGTGTTCGTGGTCAAACCCGACGACACTGTCGAGGCGCGTCCCGTCGTGCTCGGGCCGCTGGACGACGGCCTGCGCGTGATCCGCGAAGGATTGAAGGCGGAGGACCGCGTCATCGTCAACGGCATTCAGCGTGCCCGTGTCGGCGCCAAGGTCGCCCCGCAGACTGCACAAGCCCCGGCCGGTGGCAAGCCATGAATCTTGGTCGTCTTTCCATCAACCAGCCCATCCTCGCGATGGTGCTGTCGATCGTGCTCTTGATCGTCGGCGCCCTGGCCTACACCACGCTGCCGGTCTCCGAATATCCGCAAGTGGTTCCGCCGACCGTGGTCGTCACCACGCAATATCCCGGCGCGTCCGCGCAGACCGTGTCCGACACGGTGGCCGCACCGATTGAACAGGAGATCAACGGCGTCGAGGACATGCTGTATCTGTACAGCCAGGCGACCTCGAACGGCCAGCTCACCATCACCGTCACCTTCAAACTCGGCACCGACCTCGACAAGGCCCAGGTGCTGGTGCAGAACCGCGTCGCGATCGCGCAGCCGCGCCTGCCGGAGGAAGTCCAGCGCAACGGCGTCACCACGCGAAAGAACTCGCCCGACATCCTGATGGTCGTGTTCATGCTGTCGCCGGACGATACGTTCGACCAGCTCTATATCTCGAACTACGCCTTGCTCCAGGTCCGCGACCAGCTGCTGCGCCTCGACGGCGTCGGCGACATCCAGATCTTTGGCGCACGCGATTATTCGATGCGGCTATGGCTCGATCCTGACCGCATCGCCAATCTGGGCCTGACGTCGGCCGAGGTGCTGGCGGCGATCCGCGCCCAGAACGTGCAGATCGCCGGTGGCCAGATCGCCGAGCCGCCGATCGCCGACCGCGCCTTCCAGCCGAACCTCACCTTCACGGGCCGCCTGAAGGACCAGAAGCAGTTCGAGGACATCCTAATCAAGGCCGGCTCCGACGGCCGGGTCGTTCGTCTGCGCGACGTCGCGCGTATCGAGCTCGGTGCGCTCGCGTACTCCACAAACAGCTTCCTGCTGCGCAAATCGGCGGTTGCCATGCTGGTGACGCAGCGGCCGGGATCGAACGCCCTGGCCACGGCAAAGAACATCACCGACACCATGACGAGGCTGAAGGAGAGCTTCCCGAAAGGCCTCGACTACAATATCGGCTACAACCCGACCGAGTTCATCGCACAGTCCGTCCACGAGCTGATCAAGACCATCTACGAGGCCATGCTGCTCGTGGTCGTCGTGGTGCTGGTGTTCCTGCAGGGATGGCGACCTGCGATCATTCCGATCATCGCGATCCCGGTGTCGCTGGTCGGCACCTTCGCGGTGATGGCGGCGCTGGGCTTCTCCATCAACAATCTCACTCTGTTCGGCCTCGTCCTTGCCGTCGGCATCGTGGTCGACGACGCCATCGTCGTGGTCGAGAACGTCGAGCGGCATCTCGAGCGCGGCATGAGCCGGCGCGACGCCGCGCTCAAGACCATGGAGGAGGTCGGCAGCGCGCTGGTCTCGATCGCGCTGGTGCTGTGCGCGGTGTTCGTTCCCACCGCCTTCCTGGGCGGCATTTCCGGGCAGTTCTTCCAGCAATTCGCTGTCACCATCGCGGTTGCGACTGCGATCTCCTGCTTCTGCTCGCTGACATTGTCGCCGGCTCTGGCTTCGCAGATCCTCACCCCGCACGAGGAGAAGCGGCCGCCGGCAAGCTGGAATGTCATCGCGCGCGGTTGGAATGCCTTCACCGGGGTCTTCAACCGCGTGTTCGACCGGCTGGCGCACGGCTATGCGGGTCTTGCCGATTTCGTGATCCGGCATTCGGTGGTCATGCTCCTGATCTATGTCGTGCTGATCGGCAGCGCCGGTTGGCTGATCGTGACCACGCCACAAGGCTTCATCCCGGCGCAGGATCGCGGCTACGTCATCGTCTCCGTGCAATTGCCGGGTGCGGCCTCGCTGGCGCGCACCACCGAGGTCGTGCGCGAGATCGAGCGGATCGCGCTGGATACGCCGGGCATCGTGCGCGTCGCCGCCTTCGCCGGCTTCTCCGGCGCGACGCGCACGCAGGCCGGTAACGCGGCGGCGCTTTTCCCGGTGTTCGACGAGCCGGAGGCGCGAATCAAGAAGGGATTGTCCGCGAACGCCATCACGGTCGAGCTGCGCAAGCGCCTGTCTGCGATCCAGGGCGCCTTCATCATCGTGATTCCGCCGCCGGCCGTGCCCGGCATCGGCACCGGCGGCGGCTTCACCATCCGCATCCAGGACCGCCAGGGCCGCGGGCCCGAAATGCTCGCTGCGGCCACCGACGAGCTTGTCGCCGCGGCGCGCAAATCGCCCTCGCTGCTCGGCCCCTCGGTGTTCTCGCCGTTCAGCGCCAACACGCCGCAGCTCTTCGTCGACATCGACCGCACCAAGGCGCAGAAGCTCGGCGTGCCCATCTCGAACATCAACGACACGATCCAGAGCTATTTCGGGTCGACCTATGTCAACGACTTCAACTTGTTCGGCCGCACCTATCACGTCACCGCTCAGGCCGACTTCCCATTCCGGAAAGAACCCAGCGATCTCGCGCGCCTGCGCACGCGCAACGCCTCCGGCGACATGGTGATGCTCGGCAGCGTGGTCGAGTTCAAGGATGTCTCCGGTCCCGACCGCGTGGCGCGCTACAATCTCTATGCGGCGTCCGAGTTGCAGGGTGAGCCGGCACCGGGGACCAGCTCGACCACCGCGCTCGACACCATCAAGAAGCTGGCGGATGACACCTTGCCGAGCGGCTTCACCTTCGAATGGACGGACCTGTCCTATCAACAGGTCACCGGCGGCAATGCCGGCCTCTACGTGTTCCCGATCTGCGTGCTGTTCGTCTATCTCGTGCTCGCCGCGCAATATGGCAGCTGGACCCTGCCGTTCGCGGTGATCCTGATCGTGCCGATGTGCCTGCTCGCCGCCACCATCGGCGTGCGCATCATGGGCCAGGACGTCAACATCCTCACCCAGATCGGCTTCGTCGTGCTGGTAGGGCTAGCCGCGAAGAACGCGATCCTGATCGTCGAATTCGCGCGAGACATCGAGAACGAAGGCAGGTCGCGGCTGGAGGCCGTGATCGAGGCCTGCCGCCTACGCCTGCGGCCGATCCTGATGACGTCCTTCGCCTTCATCCTCGGCGTGCTGCCCTTGGTGATCTCGAGCGGCTCCGGCTCGGAGATGCGACAGGCGGTCGGCGTCGCCGTCTTTTTCGGCATGATCGGCGTTACCCTGTTCGGCCTGTTGTTCACGCCGATCTTCTACGTGGTCGTGCGGAACCTGGCGGAGGGACGGAACGAGGGGAAGAAGCCGGAACTGGCGGCGTCTTAGTGTCGGTAGCGGCCACTCGCGTCCCCTCATTCACGGTGTCATCCCCGCGAACGCGGGCAGCCATAACCACTGGAAGTAGTTTCGCGCGACATGGTCACTCCGAGACTTCGTCAAACGACTTCCTGTGGCTATGGGTCCCGGATCTTCGCTTCGCTCGTCCGGGACGACACCGATTGCTTGCGCACACCTCCATACTAACGACCAACATGAAATGGATGGGCACGCGCGGGGTTCTTCCCTAATATCCGCGCGATTTCAAAACAGAAACTGCTGGGAGATAATAGATGAAATCAGTACTTTTGGCCGCCGTCGCAACCTCTGCCCTGGTGCTGGCGGTTCCCGCCTCCGCCCAAGGCGTCAAGATCGGTATCCTCAACGACCAGTCCGGCGTCTACGCCGATTACGGCGGCAAATGGTCGGTCGAGGCCGCCAAGATGGCGATCGAGGATTTCGGTGGCGAGGTGCTCGGCCAGAAGATCGAGCTCGTCACCGCCGACCACCAGAACAAGCCGGATCTCGCCGCCTCGATCGCGCGGCGCTGGTACGACGTCGAGAACGTCGACATGATCACGGAGCTGACGACCTCCTCGGTCGCGCTCGCGATCCACGAGCTGTCCAAGGAAAAGAAGAAGATCGACATCGTCGTCGGCGCCGCGACCTCGCGGCTGACAGGCGATGCCTGCCAGCCCTACGGCTTCCACTGGGCCTACGACACCCGCGCGCTCGGCGTCGGCACCGGCGGTGCGCTGACCAAGGCTGGCGGCGACACCTGGTTCTTCCTCACCGCGGACTACGCCTTCGGCTATGCGCTGGAAAAGGACACCAGCGAGATCGTCACCGCCAACGGCGGCAAGGTGGCCGGCTCGGTGCGCGTGCCGCTCAACTCCTCGGACTTCTCCTCCTTCCTGCTGCAGGCGCAGAGCTCCAAGGCGAAGATCGTCGGCCTCGCCAATGCCGGCCTCGACACCACCAACTCGATCAAGCAGGCGTCCGAGTTCGGCATCGTCGCCGGTGGCCAGAAGCTCGCGGGCCTGCTGATGACCCTGGCCGAAGTGCACGGCCTCGGCCTGCAGGCCGCGCAAGGCCTGGTGCTGACCGAGGGCTATTACTGGGACGTCAACGACAAGTCGCGCAATCTCGGCGAACGCTTCCTCAAGCGCACCGGCCGGATGCCGAACATGATCCAGGCCGGTACCTACTCGGCGACGCTGAGCTATCTCAAGGCGGTCAAGGCCGCCGGCACCAAGGATCCGGATGCCGTCGCCAAGAAGCTGAAGGAGCTGCCGGTCGACGACGACTTCGCGCAAGGCGGCAAGGTGCTCGAGAACGGCCGCATGGTCCACGACATGTATCTGTTCGAGGTCAAGAAGCCTTCGGAGTCGAAGAAGCCCTGGGACTATTACAAGCTGCTCGCCACCGTCCCCGGCGACAAGGCCTTCTTCACCGCCAAGGAGAGCGGCTGCCCGCTGACGAAGTAGGGCTCTCTCGTGCCCCGGACGCATCGCAGCGCGCAGCGGTGCGATGCAGAGCCGGGGCCCATCTCTCCGAACAGCGTGCCGCCTGCTGGGTCCCGGTTCAGCGGCGCAGCGTTGCACGCTGCATCGCGCCCGGGACGCGAGAATGCGTGTTGCGTGGCCTCACACCAGCCGCAACACCACCGCACCCAGCGCCCCCACCCACAGCGCTATGGCGGCGATACCCTGGATCATGAAACCCAGGCCGCGCTTCGCTGCGGCTTTGGAATAGCCGATGAAATAGACGATGCGGCCGATGATCCAGACCGCGCCGAGCCCGGCGGCGACCGCGTCGCTGATATAGATCGCGAACAGCCACAGCGCCGGCAGGACGATCGGCATCCATTCCAGCATGTTCATCTGGATGCGGAAGGCGCGTTCGAAATCCGGATGGCCGGACGTCGCGGGCACCTTGACGCCGGTCTTGGTGCGCAAGCGCGAGACGTTGATGCTGGTGAAGAAATAAAATGCGATCGCCAGCAGCGTGACGAGGGCGGTAAGGTGATACATTGCGGATCCCTTTGGAGAGGTCGCGCTTCAATACCCGGTCAGCTCGAGATAGCCAACGCCATCATGCGTCCCGGCAAAGCCGATCGGTCCCTCCCAATAGGAGAAGCCCGTTCCCATCCAGGCTCTCGGATTGAGTGGCTTGCAAAGAACCGATAACGAGCGCGACGGGATCGCGATCTGCCATTCCACCGGCAGCTTGCGTCCCGCAACCTCCGTCGTCGCTTTCGGGATCATCTGGATGTCGCCACCCGCAATCATCCGCGTCTCGCCGGCAGCGCTGATCCAATTGCCGAACGGATAATCCCTGCCGTCCCTTTGCCGCAACCGGTACAGCATCAGCTTGTCGCCGGACGACAGATGCAGTGACAGCCAGTCCCAACCGGTCTGGTCAGCGTCGAGCGGCTGGCTGCTCCATTCGCGGTCCATCCAGGCCTGCCCTGAAACATCGATCGGCTTGTCGTCGATGGTGAGCGTGCCGCGGGCGCGGTAGAACGGCTGGCTATAATAATAAGACGCTTGCCCACGCTCCGACTTGCGGCTGTAGCCGCCATCTCCTTGCAGCACCACGGCGCGATCGGCCTCCAGCGTCAGTGCGTAGCTGAAATCGGTGCTGGCTGCCTTCAGCGTCAGCGGCGCCAAAGTGCGATCGTCGGCGCGCTCGAGACCCTTCATCTCCCAATCGTCGATCCAGGCCGCAAACGGCGTTGCGGTGACGCCGGCCTGCCCGATGCCACCGCGTGAAAAGGCCTCGTTGAAGCGGTGGGTGTCGGCGCGCGTCACGGCGGCATGAGCCATCCACACCTGCTGATTGGCCCAGCCCTCGCCCTGGGGGCCCGGCTGCGCCGCCTGGCGGAACAGCGTCCATTGCAGCCCGCAGGCCGCACCGCTGCCATCGACGAGATTTGCCGTGAGATACCACCACTCGATACGAAACTCCGGATGCGGTCCGTGATCGGTCGGAAAGGCGAACAGCTTTCCCGGCGTGACCCTCGCAAAGCCATCCGCCGTCTCACCGAGTCCGGCATAGCCTTGCGCACCGGCGCGGCGTGCGAGCGTCAGTGCAGCGATGCCGCCGGCGAAGGCGCGGCGCGATAGTAGATCAGCGCTCATTGGCGAACACCTTGACGAGACTTGCCGGCTGCATCCGCGCCAGCCGTGCCACCGGCAGGAGAGCCGCAAGCAGCGACGCAAACAGCGCCACCGCGACCAGCTCCACCAGTTGCAGCGGGAATACATGAAACGGCAGCCGCCAGCCGAATGCCTTCACGTTCACGATCGCAATCAGGCACCACGCCACCAGCAGCCCGAGCGGCACGGCCAGCAGCGCCGTGAACAGCGCCACCGACAGCGTCTTGGTCAATTCGATCGCGGCAAGGCGCGGTCGCGTGATGCCGATCGCCCACAGCGGTGCGAGTTGCGGCAGACGGGAGTTCGCCAGCGTCAACAGGCTGGTGAACAGCGCGATTCCGGCGACGCCGAGCGTGAACGCATTCAGCGCCGACGTCACCGCAAAGGTGCGGTTGAAGATGCGGATCGATTCGGCTTTCACCGTCGCCTGATCCGCCACGCTGCGGTCGCCGAGCGCAAACTGTTCTTGCAGGGCCGCGATCAGGCCGGAGATGTTCTCCCTGGCGACGATCAGACCCATCCGCGTCTGCGGCGTCTTTGGAAACTGCCGCATCAGCGCTGCGACGTTTACGGCGAGCTGCCCCTTGGGATTGCCGTAATCCGCATAGACGCCGACGATGTCGAGCTCCCAGCTCCCGCCTGGCGCCGGCACCTCGACGACGTCGCCGATCCCGACGTTGAGGCGGCGGCTCAATTGCTCGCTGATGAAGGCGGCATTGCCGGGCACGAGCCGCGTCCAGGCGCGCGGGGAGGCGTCCAGCAGCGGCCAGCGCTCCCGATAGAGCGTGTGGTCGGGCAGGCCGAGCAGCTCCACGGGCTGCCCTTCAACCTGCGCCTCGGCGCGGCCACCCGACAGGATCGCCTGTACGTCGCTGCGCTCGCGCAGCCAGTTTCGAATGGCGAGGGCTTGCGTATTGTCGGAGGCGCTGATGTAGACGTCGGCTGCGAGCCGTCCGTTCAGCCAGCCGATGAAGGTGCGGCTGAACGTCTCCACCATGGTGGACACGCCGACATTGACGGCGAGGGCGAGCAGCAGCGCCATCAGCGCCAGTGAAAGTCCGGAGAGCTGCTGCCGGCTGTCCGCCCAGAACCACAGCGCAAGTGGTTTTCGCGCGCTACGTTGGCCCGCGAGCAGGAGGATCTCGAGCAACGCCGGCAGGATCAGGGCCGCACCGAGCATCAGCGCCGCCAGCAGTCCAAAGCCTGCGATCAGCGATTCGCCGTAGCGAAGCAACAGAAGTGCGACCGCGAACACGGCGCAGGCGCCCAGGCTCTGCAGCATGAGCCAGCGGCGCTGCCGCTGCTGCCAGGCGTGCGGCTGCGCCGTTGCCAGCACCGGCATCCTGATCGCCTTGATCAGGCTGGTCGCCGCCGCAACGAGCGCGCCCGCGACGCTGATGCCGATGCCGGCGAGCCACCATTCGGGCCGCAAGGAGAGCTGCCCTGGAATCTGTGCGCCATAAAGCCCGCGCAGTGACGCTGCGACGTCGGGCAGGAGCGCAGCGGCGATGAAATAGCCGCAAGAGAGCCCGATCAGCCCGGCGACGAGGGCCAGCGCCACGAGTTCGACCACCAGCACCGTATTGACGAGCCGTGCCGAGGCGCCGCAGGCGCGCAGCGTCCGCAGCACCGGCAGCCGCTGCTCGAAGGCGAGGCCGACGGCCGAATTGACGATGAAGAGACCGACGAAGAACGACAACAGTCCGAACGCCGTGAGGTTGAGATGGAAGCTGTCGGTGAGGCGCTCCAGCTCGGTCTCCGCGGTCGGCTCGATCAGCTGCAGCTGATCGCCGACGACGCTTGTCAGCGGCGCAGGCTTGCTCTTCGGCTTGCCGAGCAGAAGCCGCGATACCTGATCCGGCTTGTTCAGCAGGCGCTGTGCCACGCCGATATCGACCACGAGCACGTCGGGCACGAGCTGCGGCAGCACGCGCAGCGGCGGCAATGTTGCGCCGTCGCTGGTCGGAGGCACTGCGCCTTCCGTTTGCTGGATATCGTTCAGCGTTTCCCGCGCCACCAATGTCTGACCCGGTGGTGCAACAAAACTGCTCAAATCCGCAGCACCAAGTCGCGGTGCGTTGCCGATTTCGATCGGCAGCGTCACCGGCTCGATCCCGAGCAGGCGCAGCGAACGTCCGTTGATCTGGACCCGGCCCTCCAGCGCCGGCGACACCGGCCAGCCGGCGCGGCGGAGTTTTACGTACAATTCCTGGGGAAAGGTCGCGCTGGCAGGCGCTACCAGCATTGCCGTGCGGGCGCCGCCGAACGTCGCCGCGGCGCGGTCATAGGCGGTGCGGGCCTGCTGGTTGATGGCCTGCACGCCGCTCCACAGCGCGGTTGCCGCGATCAGCCCGACCAGCAGCGTCGCGAACTGCATCTTGTGACGCCGCCAATGGCTGAGCAGCACGGCAAGGACCCACAGCGCGCGCCTCATGCGATCCGCCCCGCATGCAGGGTCACATGGCGGTCGAGCGTCGCTGCCAGATGCAGGCTATGCGTCACCATCAGGAAACCGCAGCCGGTGCGCGCGACGAGATCGCGCGTCAGCGCCAGCACGTTCTCGGCTGTCGCTTCGTCCAGATTGCCGGTGGGCTCGTCGGCCAGCAGCAGCGACGGCTTCGTCGCCAGGGCGCGGCCGATCGCGACGCGCTGTTGTTGCCCGCCTGATAATTGCTCTGGATAGCGTTTGAGCAGGCTGCCGAGCCCGAGCCGCTCGGTCAGTTCCTTGGACCAGGCTGCATCATGTCGGCCGGCGATCCGCGCTTGAAAAGCCAGATTGTCCGCGACCGACAGGCTCGGGATCAGGTTGAATTGTTGAAAAACCAGGCCGATCCGGTCACGCCGCAAGCTGGCGCGCCCCGCATCGGACAGCTCTGTGATCTCGATATCCGCCAGCCGGATCGTGCCGCTATCGGCGGCATCGAGCCCTGCGATCAGATGCAGCAGCGTGCTCTTGCCGCTGCCGGATTCGCCGGTCAGCGCGATGCGTTCGCCCTCGCTGAGGTCGAGATCGACGCCGCGTAGCACATGGACCGGTTCGCCGGCCGAGGAGAAGGACTTGGACAGGTTTCGGATGCTCAGCACGATGAACGACGCCGGACTGAATTAGCGGAATTGCTGCGTAGCACACCTGCCGGGGAAATGCTGGTTGCGTTGGTCTTGAAGCCGTTGTTAGCTTCCAAGACGGCCAAATCAGAAAAGTGCCAAAAAGACCGAAGGACAAGACGGGGAGATCCATGAGCGCTCAGGGAACGCCAGAAGAAGCGGCGGGCAAATCGGCGACGGTGTCAAACGCGACGCCAAAGGGCGCCTGGACCATCACCTTTCTCCTCTTCCTCTTCATGCTCGTGAACTTCGCCGACAAGATCGTGGTGGGTCTTGCCGGTGTGCCGATCATGACCGAGATGAAGCTCACCCCGGAGCAGTTCGGCCTGCTTGGTTCCTCGTTCTTTTTCCTGTTCTCGATCGCCGCCATCGTGGTCGGCTTCATCGTCAACAAGGTGCCGACGCGCTGGGTGCTGCTGGCGCTCGCGGTGATCTGGGCGCTGGCACAGTTTCCGATGGTCGGTACCGTCTCCTTCACGACACTCCTGATCTGCCGCATCGTGCTGGGCGCCGGCGAAGGCCCGGCGTTCTCCGTTGCCGCGCACGCCATCTACAAATGGTTCCCCGACGAGAAGCGCACGCTGCCGACCGCGATCCTGTCGCAGGGCTCGGCTTTCGGCGTCATCCTCGCGGTGCCGGCGTTGAATTGGATCATCGTCAACCATTCCTGGCACTATGCCTTCGGTGCGCTCGGCGTCGTCGGTCTGATCTGGGTCGCGGCCTGGCTCGCGCTCGGCAAGGAAGGTCCGCTGGAAGACACGCCGGCCCTCGCGGCGACCGAGCAGAAGATCCCTTACTTGCAGCTTCTCACGTCTCGCACCTTCATCGGCTGCGTCGCGGCGACCTTCGGTGCTTATTGGGCGCTGTCGCTCGGCCTGACCTGGTTCACGCCCTTCATCGTCAAGGGGCTCGGATTCTCGCAGAGCCAGGCCGGCTTCGTCTCGATCCTGCCCTGGGTGTTCGGCGCCACCATCGTCATTCTCACGGGATGGATCTCGCAGGTGATGATGGTGCGCGGCTACAACACCCGCGCGGCTCGCGGCATTCTCGGCTCGGTGCCGCTGGTGATCGGTGGGTTGATCCTGGCGATGATGCCGCATGCTAACGGTGCGGGCCTCCAGATCGCGCTGCTCGTGGTCGGCTCGGGCTTGTGCGGGGCGATCTACGTCGTCTGCCCGCCCATGCTCGGCGAGTTCACGCCGAGCTCGCAGCGCGGCGCCATCCTCGCAATCTATGGTGCGCTCTACACGCTGGCCGGCATCATCGCGCCGGCCGTGATGGGGGCGATGATCCAGCGTGCCGGCAGCACGATCGACGGCTACATGACCGGCTTCACCATCAATGCCGCGATCATGGTCGGCTCCG
This sequence comes from Bradyrhizobium sp. NDS-1, assembly GCF_032918005.1. Classification (NCBI taxonomy): domain Bacteria; kingdom Pseudomonadati; phylum Pseudomonadota; class Alphaproteobacteria; order Hyphomicrobiales; family Nitrobacteraceae; genus Bradyrhizobium; species Bradyrhizobium sp. NDS-1. The sequence continues at coordinate 7,462,457 of NZ_CP136628.1, read as the reverse complement.
GCCTGCTCGGCTTGCTGCTGCTGTGGCCGAACACGGAAAAGGCCAGGCTGACACGCGGTGCGGCGGCGCAGACGGCTGCGCTGAAGGGCGCGGTGTCGCCGACGTGAGGACTGCTCGCCGCCTCGAAACAGGAAGATGTTAGGCGAAGACTCGGAGCGACCAGTCTCGCGCTACGACTCCTCCCTATGATCATGGGTCCGCGCCCCCGTGCGCAATTGCGCACTCGGCGGGACGGCAGATGAGTTTGTAGCGAGACCGACCGCCTAATTCGCAGAAGATTCCCGCTTCCGTTCCGTGAACGGCGACAGCACCACGGTGGCGACCATGAAGATCACGGACGCGCCGAACACCCAGTGCGGCGCGTTCTGGTCCATGATCCAGCCGAACAGCAGCGGTGAGACGATGCCGCCGAGATTGAAGCCGGTAGAGACGATGCCGAAGGCCCGGCCGGCTGCGCCCGCGGGCGCGGCGTTGCGCACCAGCATGTCGCGCGAGGGTGCAATCACGCCGGAGAGGAAGCCTGCGAGCGTCATCGCGGCAGTCAGCGCCCAACCCGGCAGCGTCACGAGCGCGATCAACAGCACGATTCCCGCGTTCGCGGCAAAGCAGGCCGCGGCGACATAACCGTGGCGTTCGGTGTGATCGGCGAGGAAGCCGCCTGCCAGCACGCCGGCCGCGCTGGCGCCGAGGAATGCGGTCAGCATGACGTTGGCTGCCGAGTAGGACGTCCCATAGCCGCTCATCAGCGCGACGACGCCGAAATTGTTGATGCCCGCGACCGACAGGCTGAGCAGCATGAACAGCGCCGTCAGCACGATCAGCGCCGGGGTGATGACGGCCTGCTTCGGCGCGTTCTCCGCGCCCGGCTTCTTCTTGCTGGCCCCGGCGTCGGGAATGTTCATGACGAGCAGCAGCAGCGCCACCAGAATGCCGATCGCACCGGATGCGATCAGCGCGCCGACGCCGCCGGACAAGGTGACGAGCGCGGCCACGATCGCCGGCGCCACTGCTCCGCCGAGAAAACCGGCAAAGGTGTGGATCGAGAACGCGCGGCCCATCCGCGCCTCGTCCATGTGCTCGGCCAGGATCGCGTAATCGGCGGGATGATAGACGCTGTTGGCGAGGCCCAGCAGCACGGCGCAGGCGATCAGCGAGGCGTAGCTGAGGTGCAGGCCGAGCAGGATCAGCGCGAAGCCGCCGAGCGTGAGCCCCGCCAGCAGAATCTTGCGCGCGCCGAAATGGTCGACGAGATAGCCGGTCGGCGCCTGGGTCAGTCCCGACACCACCGCGAACACGGTGAGCGCGAAGCCGAGCTCGATATAGCCGACGCCGAGCTGGCCCTTGAGGAACGGGAACAGCATTGGCAGCACCAGCAGATGGAAATGGCTGACCCAATGCGCGACCGAGATTCCCGTCAGCGTGCGCAGCGCGCTGTCCGCCTTGCCTTGCTGCGGTGCGGCGAGAACGTCGACCATTGCAGTTCCGTTTTCACTCCCTGAAGCGGCGGAAACTATCGGGGAGAGCGGTTATTTGTCCATGAACGCAGGCGCATGGCAGGTAGCGCGGGTAGGGACTGCGGTCTCGTCCCAGCTGCCGTCCCTGCCTGTTGCGCAATTGCGCCCTGGGCAGGACGACGACAGCGGAGTTCGGGGTTCACCCTCTCACAACGGCTCGTCATCCGGGCCGTAGCGGTCGCGCTTGGGCGTTGAGATGTCGCCATCTTCGTAATCATCGTCGTCGTCGCGAGGCGGAGACGGCTTCTTCGCCTTGTCGTCCGTCGCCTGATTTTCGGCGATTTTGGGCGCCGCGCCCGGCTTGCCTATCTTGGCCATGGGACTCCCGGATGGTGATGCTCATCCGTCCTAGCCTGAATATATGGGCCCTTCCTGATCTATCTCAAGAACGGCGACGAGGCCGTCAATGCACCAGCGGCCCGCCTGCCTTCTTCCAGGCGTCGATGCCGCCGGCGATGTGCGCCGTGTTGGAGAGGCCGGCGTCCTTGGCGGCGGTCACCGCCATCGCCGAGCGCTCCCCGAAGGCGCAGAAGAACACGACGCGGCGGCCGGTGGCCGCGGCGACCTCGCGCAACATGCCGCCGGGCTTGAGGCTCTCCTCGACTGACGGATAGGGCGTATGCAGCGCGCCTTCGAGCATGCCGTGCTTGAGGCGCTCGCTGCTCTCGCGCAGATCGACCAGCAGGATGTCGGGCCGGCCGAGGCTGCGGATCGCCTCCGCCGCGCTGAGCGCGCGGCCCTCTTTCTCCAGCTCCTCCTGATGCAGGCCGACATGCATATTGGCGGGCACCGCGACGTCCATCATCTTGGGATTGGGCAGCTTCAGGTTCGCCATCAGCTCGATATATTCGTCGACCGAGCGCACCTGAAGCCGCGGATTGTAGCGCCTCTCCTCGCCGATGGTGGAGACGGTGTCGCCCTTGTAGTCGTGGGCCGGGAATACCATCGTCTCGTCCGGCAACTTCAGCAGCCGATTGAAGATCGAATCATATTGTGCGCGCGAAGAGCCGTTCTGGAAATCGGTCCGGCCGGTGCCACGGATCAGCAACGTGTCGCCGGTGAAGACGCGATCGCCCATCAGATAGGAATAGGAATCATCGGTGTGGCCGGGCGTGTACATCACGTCGAGCGACAGGCCCTCGATCGTCACCTTGTCGCCGTCGGCGACCCGCATTGCCACCACGTCGGCCTTGGTCTGATCGCCCATCACGGTCATGCAATGGGTGCGGTCGCGCAGCTCACCGAGGCCGGTGACATGGTCGGCATGCAGATGGGTGTCGACCGCCTTGACCAGCTTGAGGTCGAGCTCGCGCAGCAATTGGCAGTAGCGGTCGACCTTCTCCAGCACCGGATCGAGAATGAGCGCCTCGCCGCCGGGGCGGCTGGCAAGAACGTAACTATAGGTGCCCGAAACGCTGTCGAAGAGCTGGCGGAAGATCATGGCAGGAAGTCCGGCAGTGGAACTGATTTCGAGGATTCTACTACGAAAGCGGTCTTGAAGAGAAGCAATTCACTACGTCGGCGGCAAGGTTTGGAAGATTTTTATTGCGGTGCGTGCGGGAGGTCGTTGGCCGCATGCCGTCGTCCCCACGCCGCCATCGCCCGCGAAAGCGGCGATCCAGTATTCCAGAGGCGGCGGTGGGATACGGAGGGAACTCGGCGTACTGGATTCCCCGCGTTCGCGGGGAATGACACCGAGTGTGTCCCGGCGGCGTGACACGTCGCCCGACCCCTAGGGCCGCACCAGCGTGTACCCATTCTCGCTGAGGAACAGGATCTGCCCGACGCCCACCTGCACCTGTGTTGCGGCCTGGATGAACTCCGGCCGCTTGCCCGTCTCGCGCTCGACCGCATCCACCGTGTTGAGGCAGATGTCGAAACGCACACCTTGCGCGATCAGGCTTTCGACCTGCTTGCGACGTTCGTTGCCAGACAGCAGCAAGTCGATGCCGGGACCGAACGCCACCACTTCGATCGCGATCTTGTCCGGATCATAAGCCTTTAGAAGATTGTTGGCGACGCTCAGCACCAGCGCCTGCTTCCTGGCATCGCCGTCGGAGAGCTGGAGGACGACCTTGTGCTCGGCGAACGGCTTGTCCTGGAGCGGCACCTGTTGCGCCGCGGCCGGCAGGATCGCGGCGAAGGCGAGCAGCGCCAGCATGATCCCGGATAAGATCCGCGCCCGCCTCATCCTTGCCCCGCGATGCCCGGATTGCCCTCGACGCCCTTCAGCGTGACGCCGGCGCCGAGCCGCTCCTGAAACATCCGGCCCGAGCGCAGATATTTGCCGACGACGTCCCACACCGGCGCGCCTTGCTGGCTGTTGATCGAAGCCCAGCCTGCGACCTTGTAGCGGTGGCCGGCGCCGAGCGACTTGCCGCTGTTGAGCTTCAGCTCCGAAACGCGGCTGCCGATCGCGGCGGTCGGCGTGCAGGTGTAGCTGAGCCCGCCGGCGCGCACCATGTCGCCGCCCTGCTGGTAATAGGGATCGGGGTTGAAGAGATTGTCGCAGATGTCTTCCAGCACGTCCTTGATCTGGGCTCCCGTCATCTCCTGCACATAGGTCTCGGGATAGCTGATGGCGGTCTCCGCGAGCAGGTCCTCCATGGTCAGGGCCTGGCCCGACAGCGCGGAGACGCCCCAGCGGAATCCCGGTGACAACGCGATCTCGGTATCGAGCTCGCTGCGGAGCGCAGTGCAGATCAGCTCGTCGATCGGTCCGGAGAAATTGCCGCGCCGATACAGCAGGCGGTCGGGCGTTGCGATCTTCGCCGACCAGTCGGTCACATGCGGCTCGCGCAGCCGGCCGATCAACTCGGCCATTCCAGGGTCGGGCTTCAGCAGCTCGGAATAGACCGGCAGCAGATGATAACGGACGTCGCCGACCTTGCCCCTGTCGATCGCGAGATCGAGCACGGCAAGGAATTTTCCGTTGGAGCCGGCATTGGTGACCAGCGTGGTCCCGCCGGCGTTCTTCACCGGAATCGGCTGCGGCACGGCGTCGTGGGTATGGCCGCCGAGAATGACGTCGATGCCGGTGACGCGGCTTGCGAGCTTGAGATCGACATCCATGCCGTTATGCGACAGCAGGATGACCGCATCGACCTTGTCGGTGCCGCGCAAGGCATCGACATGCTTCTGCAGTTCCTCCTCGCGGATGCCGAAGGTCCAGTCCGGCGTGAACCGCTTGGGATGCGCGATCGGCACGTACGGAAAGGCCTGGCCGATGATCGCGACCCGATGCCCGCCGATCTCCTTGATCAGCGAAGGCCTGAACACGCGCCCCGTGGCCTTGTCGAATGCGGGGGCATCGTTGAATGCGGCTTCCTCGGTCAGGAAAACGTTCTGCGCCAGGAACTCGCCCTTGAAGTGCTCGATATTGTCGCGCAGCACCTGCTCGCCATAGGTGAATTCCCAATGCCCGGTCATCGCTTCGATGCCCAGCAAATTGGCGACCTCGACCATGTCGCGGCCGCGCATGACATTGGCAAGCCCGGTGCCCTGCCAGGCATCGCCGCCGTCGAGGAGCATCGAACGTTTCTCGCCGACATCGCCGCGTAAGCGGTCGACCAGCGTCTTCAGATGCGCAAACCCACCGAGCTTGCCGAAGCGGCCTGCCGACTTTTCGAACTCGACGCAGGTGAAGGCATAGGCATCGGCGCTGTCGGAACGGATGCCGAAACGTTCGAGGAAGGCGCGGCCGACCAGATGCGGCGGCCGTCCGGCCATCTCGCCGATGCCGATGTTGATGCTGGGCTCGCGGAAATAGACCGGGTTGAGCTGCGCATGTGTGTCGGTGATGTGCAGGATTCGCGCGTTGCCGAACCGCTCGAGTTCGTAAATGCTCGCGGTGTCAGTGCCCCGCGCAAGCTGCGGCAGGCTGAGCGTGGCAGCGGCAAGGCCTGCAGACTTCAGGAAATCGCGGCGGCGGATCGCCATTCCAAATTCTCCGCGCCCTCTCATGATCGCAAAAACTAGTCCACCCCGGGGGCAGTCTAGCGGATTTCCATCGCCTTCCAGGCTTCTTTTTCCGACGTCGCCTGGAAGATCGACGCCTTCGCCAGTGCCTCGGCCTCCTTGGCTGCGGCGGTGGCGCGGTCGAAATCGCCGCCATCCGCCGCCTTCTTCGCCGTTGCCAGCGTGGAGACGGTGGTGGTCCATTGGTGACGCAGGCTGGCCGCCTCCTTGGCTGCGGCTTCCGCGGCGGCATAGGCCGCCTTGTAGTCCGCTTCGGTGGCCGCGCGCGCCGTCGGCGCGAAGCCGAGGGCGAGCAGCATGGCCAAGGCAAGTGTCAGCTTCATGGCCGCGCTCCCGGGCCCGATATCGGCAGGCCATTGGCAACGTAGGACAGGAAATATTCGACGTCGCGATACTCGTCCGCCTGCGGCTCCAGCGGAACCGCGCGGGTCTGGCTGTTGCACGTGACGAAGCGGCGGCTGGTCGTGCCCATGCCGCTCCATTCGGAGCGGTAGATCGGCATCGCGTTGACGATGCCCAGCGCCGGCGCCAGAGTTTCGGCGCGGATGCGCTCGCCCGGGCTCTGCACATGACAGCCCGCGCAGGAGAAGTTCATCTGGCCGCGCCGCGTGTAGAAATAGCGCTTGCCGTTTTCGAACGCCGCGAGTGCACGCGGATCGTCGGGAATCTTGATGTCCATCAGCTTGCCGCGCGAGGTAAAGGCCATGTAGGCGGTGAGCGAGGCCATCTCGTCCTTGACGTAGGAATAGGGCGGCTCGCCATTGGCCTCGCGGCAGCGGTTGAGCGCGAGCTCCAGCGTGACGACCTTGCCTTCCTTCTCGTCGAAATAGGGATAGTTCTGCCGGATGCCGATGCCGCCGTTCGGGAAGCAGTCGGCGTAGGTCTTGCCGTTCTTGAACGGGGTCGAAAACATCTCCTTGCCGGCCTCGAGCGCGAACTCGTAGGGCGGGAATTCTTCCTTCTCCTGCCATTGCCGCTTCATGTCCTCATTCATGGAATAGGGACCGTTGACGAAATCCTCGTGCTTCACGTTCGGAAACTTCTGGAAGAAGAAGTTCTGGAATGCCTTGGCGTCGGCCACAGGATCGACCTTGTCGGCTGCGACGACGTGCGCGGAGGTGAGGGCGAATACGACGAACGCGGCGCTCACCGCGCCGAGCAGGAGGGAGAGGCGGGCCTTCATCACGCGATCTTCGCGGTGGTCGTATCCGACGCACCCTTGTTGTCGGTCCAGGAAATCTTGAGCTCGTCGCCCTTCTTGGCCCCCTTGAAGCTGAATTTGACGTAGGGGTCCTTGGAAACCGCGGTGCCCCAATCGGCAACGAAGACGTCCTTGCCGTTACATTCGAACTTTAGCTGCTGGATGTAGTGCGCCGGGATCAGCTCGCCGTTGGGATTTTTGACCAGGCCGGTGTCCATCGGGTGCTGGATCAGCGCCTGCACCTCGGTGATGTCGCCATTGGATGTTGCGCGTACGCGAATGCTCGATGCCATCGACCGATCCTCCTAGCCGCCGCAGCCGCCGACGGTGACCTTCACGTCCTTGGTCGCGCTGTAGAGCTTGCCGTCGGCTTCGACGATCGCGACCAGTTTGGTGGACTTGGCCATCTTCAGCCGGTTGGCGACAGCAGGAATGGTGCCGTCGGCGATCTTGTAGGACGCTGCGAGCGCGAACGGGTTCTCGGCCACGAGGAACGAGATCGAGGTCACCTTGTCGAGCGTCGTCGTCACCGAGACCGGGACCACGCCGCCATTCTCGGCAATCTCCGGGGCATCCAGCTTGACCTTGTCGGAGGGCTCGGCGGTCCTGCCATAGAGCGCCTTGATCGCGTCGGCCTCGCTCTTCTGCTTGAAGGCCTCTTCCGGATATTTGTCGTTGGCTGCGGCATGCGCAGCTGCGAACGGCAAATTGCCAAGGCCGATCAGCGCGACCGAGGCCGCGCCCTGAAGGATCAGGCGCCTTGTCGCAGGCTTGCCGGTGGTCGTGGTCATCTGAGGTCTCCTGGCGTGCCGGCCGTTACAGCGTCTGCAGGAAATCAACGATCGCGCTGATCTCCTGCTCAGTCAAAATCCGGTTCCGGCCGAACGGCGGCATCATGGTCTGCGGATTGCGCTTGGTCTCGTCGAAGATGATCGCGGTGAGCTCATTGCGATCGGGATATTTGGCCTTCATGTCCTTCAGTTCCGGGCCGATCGTTCCCGGCAGATCGCCGCCCTTGATGACGTGGCAGGTCAGGCAATTGCCCTTGCTGCGGTCGAAAGCAAGCTTTTGGCCGTCGGCGACGGCGGATTGCGCCCGCGCCGGGCTGGCGAGGCCAGCGGCAATGGCCAGCAGGAGGAGCAGGACGGGCATCCGGGACAAGGCGGTCAAGGCGTCATTCCGAGGCGTTGTGGCGATGGTCGCGATCGCGGAAATAGGAGCGTTCCAAAGCACAAAGGGCATCACCTGACAATCGAGACTATGCAGGCGGCAAAATGGAGCTAATATCTTCCGCATTGCAACTAAACAGATTATTTGTGCGGCGGATTCGGCCGAAACTGTAAGGGCCATGGGCCTGGGCCGGCTGTTTCCGAGGTGTTTGGGCGCTCATCCGTTTTCATCGTGTTCTCGTTTTTTCAAGGGGACCTCACTTGGCTGAATATGTCGTCGAATTTGGCAGGGACGGCGGTCGGGTCGAGCCGGATGGGCGGCTCGATGCACCCGCGTTTCATCGTAATCACGCGCCGATCTGGGCGGCGCTGGAAAAGCACCTCGTTGGCCTGACCGGCAACGTGGTCGAGCTCGGCAGCGGAACCGGCCAGCACGTGGTCCATTTCGCCCGCCACACGCCTGGCCTGATCTGGTGGCCGAGCGACCTCAATCAGCGTCACCTCAGGAGCATCGAGGCCTGGCGCGTGCATGCGGGCCTGTCCAACGTCCGCTCGCCCCTGCGCATCGACCTCACCGACCCCGACTGGTGTCCGGAGATGAAGAACGGGCAGGTGCCGACGAGTCTTGCGGCCGTGTTCTGCGCCAATGTCATTCACATCGCGCCCTGGGCCGTGGCGGAAGGCCTGTTCGCCGGCGCGGGCCGCTATCTGCGGGCCGACGGCAAGTTGTTCCTCTACGGTCCCTTCAAGCGCGACGGCAAGCACACCGCGCTCAGCAATGCGGTGTTCGACACCTCCTTGCGTGAAGGCAATCCCGAATGGGGGGTACGCGAAATCGGCGACGTGGAGGCACTTGCGCGTGGCGCGGGTCTTCGCCTCGTCGGTTCCGTCGACATGCCCGCGAACAATCTGACGCTGGTGTTCTCGCGGTAGCTGACGCCGCCGGCTTGAGTTGGGATGCACGCTGCGCAGCCGCGAGCGCAGCGCTACACCGCGCCATCGCCCCACCCGATCTTCTCCTTCAGAAACCGGAAGCCGATCACCTCGAAGCCTGCGCGCTCCCTGTTATCCTTGCCGTAGCCGTGACCGCCGGCTGCCGGCTCGTAGAACCAGGCCTCATAGCCCATCGTCTGCAGCTTGGCGGCCATCTTGCGCGCGTGGCCGGGATGGACGCGGTCGTCGCGCCGTGTGGTGGCGATCAGGATTGGCGGATAGGTCTGGCCGTCCTTCACGTTGTGATAGGCCGAGTAGGTCTTCAGCCAGTCCCACTCTTCGGGCTTGTCGGGGTCGCCATACTCGGCGATCCAGCTCGCGCCCGCCAGCAGCTTGGTGTAGCGACGCATGTCGATCAGCGGGATGGTGCAGAACAGCGCGCCGAAGCGCTCGGGATAGCGCACCAGCATGTTGGTGATGAGGATGCCGCCGTTCGATCCGCCTTGCGCGGCGATGCGCTTTGCGCTCGTCACGCCGCGGCGTACGAGATCGGCGGCGACCGCGGCGAAATCGTCATGCGAGAGTTTCTTGCCGGCGAGCCGGCCGGCATCGTGCCAGCGCGTGCCGAACTCGCCGCCGCCGCGCAAGTTCGCCTGCACCGTGGTGCCGCCGCGCTCCAGCCAGAGCTTGCCCAGCGAGGAATTGTAATACGGCTTCACGGCAAGAGCGAAGCCGCCATAGGCGCTCATATAGACCGGCGCATCGCCGGTCTCGCCCGCCGGACCGGTCTGGACATAGGGAATGCGCTCGCCGTCGATCGAGATCGCCTCGTGCTGCGTCACCACGAGGCCGTCTGCGGTGAAAATCTTCGGCGCCTGCTTCAGCACGACCGGGCTTGCGGCGCCGCGTTCGAGCAGCAGCAGCGACGGCGGCGTGAGCGGGTCCTGCACATTGGCGAGCAGTTCGCCATTGCTCTCGCTGGGATGTCGGTCGAGCGGCCAGACGTCGACGACGCCGATCTCCGGCAGGCCGCCAAGCGTTGCGCGGCTCCAGCCCGCCGCGGAGGGTGTGCAGACCTCGAAGCGCGGCCTGAGTTCGTCGAGAATCGACAGCACGAGCTTGCCGGCGGCCCAGAACAGGCCTTGCAGCGCGCGCCGCGGCGCCGGCTCGAACAGCACGGTGAAATCGCGGCTGCCGGCAAGGAACGCCGAGAGCGAGATGCCGAGCACGGTGTCGGTGGCGTAGGTCCGCCCCTGCACAGGCCAGTCCTTGCGCAGCTTCATCGCGAACCAGTCGCCATGGGCCTGCATCCAGACGCCGGTCGGCATATCGAGCTTCGTCATGCGACCGGCCGCATCACGCAGCCAGATGGCGTGATTGAAGAAGTCGATCTGGTCGACGATCCAGACCCGCGGTTCAGGTCCGGTGTCGTCGGCCATGCCATAGATGGTCATGTGATCGGCGGTGGTCTCGATGATCGTTTGCGCCTGACCGACAGGCTGGCCGCGCCGCCACAGCCGAACCGTTCGCGCATAACCCGAGCTCGTCGCCATGCCCTCGCCATGCGCGCTCGACAGCAGCAGCGTGTCGGCATCGATCCAGTCGACGCCACCCTTCGCTTCCGGCAGGCTGAAGCCGCCCGTGACAAAACTCTTCGTAACGAGGTCGAACTCCCGCAACGTCACCGCGTCGCTGCCGCCGCGAGACAGGCTCAGCATGGCGCGCGAGCTTCCCGGCATGGTGGCAATCCCGCTGAGCAGCCAGTCCTCGCCTTCGCTCGCTGCGAGCTGGTCGATATCCAGCATGGTCTCCCATGCGGGGCTCGCCTTGCGAAACTCCGTCATCGTCGTCCGCCGCCACAGGCCGCGCGGATTGGTGGCATCCTTCCAAAGATTATGCAGATCGGTGCCGCGCCGGCTGACATAGGGAATGTTGTCCGGGCGGTCGTAGATCGCAGCGAGGATGTCGCGGTCGTGCTCGAAGGCCTTGCCGCCGAACGCCTGCAGCGTCAGTTGGTTCTGCCGCTCGACGAAATCGAGCGCCTGCTTGCCCTCGATCTCCTCCAGCCACAGAAAGGGATCGTCGTCGGGAGCGCTGAGCGTGGGCCTGTCGTCGACGGTCATGAACGAAACTCCGGGAAATCGCGGCGGATAGGATTTGATCGAGCGCAAGCCGTCAAGTGCGCGGGCCGCTATCATCCGTCCGATTGCGTCAGAGGCATGGCCTGCGCCCGTTTGCGCCGGTTGTCCGCCCACCCGTGTCCCTCCATAGTGCCGGGAATCAACAAACCTTCGTGAGCCCTTGAAAGTATCTCGGGGCCGGAAAAGCCGATGCTTGACGTGACTGCAACCGATGAACTCGCCGACGACGCGCGCGCGCGTGCCAACGTGGTGCGCCTTGCCGCCGCGCAGGCGCTGACCGGCGCCAATTCGGCGGTGATCTTCGCCACCGGCTCGATCGTCGGTGCGACGCTGGCGCCCGACATGTCGCTCGCGACGGTGCCGCTGTCGATGTACGTCGTCGGGCTTGCTGCCGGCACGCTGCCGACCGGCGCGATCTCGCGCCGCTTCGGCCGCCGCTGGGCTTTCGTCATCGGCACCGGCTGCGGTGTCCTCACCGGCGTGCTCGGCTCGCTCGCGATCCTGCACGGTTCGTTCGCGCTGTTCTGCATCGCGACCTTCCTCGGCGGCCTCTACGGCTCCGTGGCGCAGTCCTATCGCTTCGCCGCCGCCGACGGCGCCAGCGCGGCCTACCGGCCCAAGGCCGTGTCCTGGGTGATGGCGGGCGGCGTGTTCGCCGGCGTGCTCGGACCGCAGCTCGTGCAATGGACCATGGATGTCTGGCAGCCCTATCTGTTCGCCTTCAGCTTCCTGGTGCAGGCCGCGGTGGCACTGGTCGCGATGGGCATCGTTGCCGGCGTCGATATGCCGAAGCCCGCGCCGGCCGATCTGCGTGGCGGCCGGCCGTTGCTCACCATCGTGACGCAGCCGCGCTTCATCGCCGCGGCGCTGTGCGGCATCATCTCCTACCCCATGATGAATCTGGTGATGACCTCGGCGCCGCTCGCCATGAAGATGTGCGGTCTGTCCGTGTCCGATTCCAATTTCGGCATTCAATGGCACATCGTCGCCATGTACGGGCCGAGCTTCTTCACCGGCGCGCTGATCGCCCGCTTCGGTGCGCCGAAAATCGTGGCCGCAGGACTGCTGCTGGAAGCTGGCGCCGCCGGCATCGGCCTCTCCGGTCTCACCGCGATGCATTTCTGGGCGACGCTGGTCGTGCTGGGCGTGGGGTGGAATTTCTCCTTCATCGGCGCCTCCGCTCTGGTGCTGGAGGCGCACCGGCCGCAGGAGCGCAACAAGGTTCAGGCCTTCAACGATTTCCTGGTGTTCGGCATGATGGCGATCGGCTCGTTCTCCTCGGGCCAGTTGCTCGCCAATTACGGCTGGTCGGCGGTGAATCTGGTGGTGTTTCCGCCGGTGGTGCTGGGCCTTGCCGTGCTCTCGCTGGTCTCGTGGGCCCGCCGCCGCAAGGCGCGGCTGGAGGCGGCCATGGGCGAGTTCCCGGACGCGGTGTAACCGCATGATCCCGAAAAGTGCGAAGCGGCTTTCGGGAAAGATCAGGCGCATAAGTGGCAGGAGGCTGTCAGCAACGTTGACGCTTCGATCGCTGTCGAAGTGATTTTCTGGTGAAGGCTAGTTAGATGTCGTCATGGCCGGGCTTGTCCCGGCCATCCACGTCTTGGACGCGCGGGTCGAAGAACGTGGATGCCCGGGACATAGGCGAGCGGAAGCGACGCCGTCCTTCAGACGGCCATGCCCGGCCGTGACGGAGTAAGCGGTGATGCTCGATAATCTTCAGCAGCCTCCAACTGACGAATCCTCCCTCCGCTACCAAGGCTGGCGCATCGTCGCGGTCTGCTTCCTGCTTGCGACCTTCGGCTGGGGGCTCGGCTTCTATGGCCAGAGCGTCTACGTCGCCGAGCTCCAGCGCGCGCGGGGCTGGCCGGCCTCGCTGATCTCCGCAGGGACCACGTTCTTCTATCTGTTCGGCGCGCTGCTCGTCGTGTTCGTCGGAGAAGCCGTGCGGAAATACGGTCCGCGCCTCTGCCTGATCGCCGGCACGCTGGCGATGGCGGCGGCGGCCGTTGCGATCGGCGCGGTGCGCGAGCCATGGCAGCTTTATCTCGCCAATGCCGTGCTCGCCTTCGGCTGGGCCGGCACCAGCCTTGCCATGATCACCAACACGATCAGCCTGTGGTTCGACCACAAGCGCGGCATGGCGATCAGCCTGGCGCTGAACGGCGCCAGCTTTGGCGGCATCGTCGGCGTGCCGCTGCTGGTGACGCTGATCGGCCATGTCGGTTTTGCCAGCGCGATGTATGCCGCCTCCGGTGCCATGCTGGTGCTGCTGTTGCCGGTGATCCTGCTCGTCGTCGGCCGGCCGCCGGATCACCACGGCTGGCACGCGGCGACGAAGGCGAAGCCGCAATCATCGGCGGAGATCCGGACCGCTGCGCTACGCGATGTCGGCTTCCTCACGGTGACGATTGCCTTTGCGCTGGTGTTGTTCGCGCAGGTCGGCTTCATCGTGCATCTGATCTCGTTCCTCGATCCCGTGATCGGCCGCGAGCGCGCCGCGATTGCGGTCGCGGTGCTGACCGCGATGGCCGTGGTCGGCCGCGTACTGTTCTCTCTGGTGATCGACCGCCTCAATCAGCGGCTGGCCTCCGCGCTGTCGTTCCTCAGCCAGGCGGCGGCGCTTCTGGTCGTCATCAATCTGCACAACGACTACGTGCTGATCGCAGCCTGTGCGGTGTTTGGCTTCTCCGTCGGCAATCTCATCACGCTGCCGTCGCTGATCGTGCAGCAGGAATTCGACAGCGCCTCGTTCGGCGTGCTGATCAGCCTCAACACCGCGATCAACCAGGTGACGTATGCGTTCGGCCCCGGCGTCGTCGGGGCCTTGCGCGATTGGTCCGGTGGCTATTCGCTGCCGTTTTATCTCTGCATCGCGCTGGAGCTGGCGGCCGCGGCGCTGATCATGGTGCGGGGGACGCCATCCGCCAAGTTGAAATAGATGCGGCGGCGCCTCAACAAACTCCGTCATTGCGAGCGCAGCGAAGCAATCCAGAGTCTTGCCGTGGAGGGATGGATTGCTTTGTCGCTTCGCTCCTCGCAATGACGAGGAGAGAGCGGAGATCACCCCTCCCGCTGCTTCAGCAAACCCTCCACATCCAGACGCTTGGTGAACATCGCGAGCTTGCCATCCGGCCCGAACGGCCATTGCTCCCTGGGCTTGTCCCAATACAGCTCCACGCCGTTCTGGTCGGGATCGCGCAAATATAGCGCCTCGCTCACGCCGTGATCGCTGGCGCCGTCCAGCGCAATGCCGGCCGTGAGCACGCGGTGCAGCGCGTCCGCCAGCGCCGGCCGCGTTGGATAGAGAATCGCGGTGTGATAGAGCCCGGTCGCATCCGGCGGCGGCGGCGAGCCGCCCTTGCTCTCCCAGGTGTTGAGCCCGATGTGGTGATGATAGCCGCCGGCCGAGATGAAGGCCGCGCCCGAGCCCATCTTCTGCATCAGCTCGAAGCCGAGCACGCCGCAATAAAAGCCGAGCGCGCGCTCGAGATCGGCAACCTTGAGGTGGACGTGGCCGATCCGTGTGCCGGCGGCGACGGCTTGATTCTGCGACATGTGGCTGCTCCGTTGATGAACTCCACATAGGGCGGGCCTCGGGTTGGCGCTATTGCCCATCTCGAAACCCATCGTTTCCCGATGCGCAATTGCGCATCAGGATGGGAAACTAGGCCAGTTCCCGCACTTCGCCCTCGGGCAGCTCGAACTCGAAGGTGTTCAGCGTCATCGACACCATCGTGTAATAGCCGCACAGGCCGATCACCTCGACGATGCCGCGCTCGCCGAGCAGCTTCACCGCCTCATCATAGAGGCCCTTCTCGACGCCGTGGCCCTCATGCAAGGATTTCGCGAGATCGTAGATCATCTTGCCCTTGGGATCGTCGAACTCAGGCGTGCGGCGGTCGCGGATCGCGTCGATGATTTTCAGGTCCATGCCGCCGGCAAGCGCGAGGCGCTTGTGCGCGTACCATTCGTAATGCGCGGTCCAGTGCCGCGCCGTCACCAGGATCGCGATCTCCGAAAGCCTGGCGGGAAAGATCGTGTCGTACCGCATCACCTCGCCGAGCCGTGTGGCGTGCCGTGCCATCTCCGGACTGTTGAGCCAGGCCATCATCGGCGCCGGCGGCTTGCCGCGCTTGCCCGCGATCGACTCGTCATAGGTCTGGCGCTGGCTCTCGTTCATTTCGCCAGGCGAAAGAAGCTTCAGGCGCATTGTCGTTTCCTCTTTGTTTTTCAAGCACCGCCACGACCGCGACTATAGCCGATGCACGGGTACGGAAGTGGTTGAATTCCGCGGGGCGATGGCCCAGAGTCGCGCCCAACAAGCCGATTTTGACTGATGGAAACGACCATGAGCGACACTGAGACGGCCGATCTCGAAACATTCCGCAACGAGACGCGCGCCTGGCTGGAAGCCAACTGCCCGCCGGAGATGCGCAAGCCCGCGACGTCGGACGCCGACGTGTTCTGGGGCGGGCGCAACGCCAAATTCTCGTCCGAGCCGCAGCGCATCTGGTTCGAGCGCATGCGCGACAAGGGCTGGACCGTGCCGGACTGGCCCAGGGAATATGGTGGCGGAGGCCTCAGCGCGGCCGAGCACAAGGTGCTGCGCACCGAGATGGGACGAATCGGCGCGCGTCCGCCGCTGTCGAGCTTCGGCATCTGGATGCTCGGGCCGGCGCTGCTGAAATACGGCAACGACGCCCAGAAGAAGGAGCATCTGCCGAAGATCGCCGCGGGTGAGATCCGCTGGTGCCAGGGCTATTCCGAGCCGAATGCCGGCTCCGACCTCGCCTCGCTCCAGACCCGCGCCGAGAGCGATGGCGACGATTTCATCATCACCGGCCAGAAGATCTGGACGTCCTACGCCAACTACGCCGACTGGATCTTCTGCCTGGTGCGCACCGATCCGGCTGCCAAGAAGCACGACGGCATCAGCTTCATCCTGTTCGACATGACCTCGAAGGGCGTCTCGACCAAGCCGATCCTGTTGATCTCCGGCTATTCGCCTTTCTGCGAGACCTTCTTCGACGGCGTCCGCGTGCCGAAATCGCATGTGGTCGGCACCGTCAACCGCGGCTGGGACGTCGCGAAATACCTGCTCCAGCACGAGCGGGCGATGATATCAGGCATGGGCGAGCGCGGCGTCGGCCGTCCGCTCGGCCAGATCGCGGCGGACTCCGTCGGCACCGATGGGCAAGGGCGGCTCGACGATGCGATGCTGCGCGGCAAGATCGCAAGCTTCGACGTGGATGAGGCCGCGCTCGCGGCCTGCGCGGAGCGTGCGGTCGATCTGGCCAAGGCGGGGCAGGCGCATCCGGCGTTCTCCTCGGCGATGAAATATTACGGCACCGAGCTCAACAAGCGACGCCACGAGATCCTGATGTCGGCAGGCGGCGTCGATGCGCTGGAATGGGAGAGCGAACGCTCCAGGCAGGGCGCCCGCCCGCGCGCCTGGCTGCGCACCAAGGCGAATTCGATCGAGGGCGGCACCACGGAGGTGATGCTCGGCATCGTCGCCAAGCGCATCCTGGATCTGCCGGGGGCGTGATCAACCGTCGTTCCGGGGCGATGCGCAGCATCGAACCCGGAACCTCGAGATTCCGGGTTCACGCTTCGCGTGCCCCGGAATGACTGCAACAAGCATGCATTCCGCAAGACTTTAGAGATTTAGACACCATGGCCCTCGTCCTCACCGAAGAACAATCGATGCTCCGCGACAGCGCGCGCGGGCTGATCAGCGACAAGGCGCCGGTGTCGCACCTGCGCCATTTGCGCGACAGCAAAGACCCCACCGGCTTCTCCAAGGAGATTTGGCATTCCTTCGCCGAGATGGGCTTTGCCGGCCTGTTGGTGCCGGAAGAGTTCGGCGGCAGCGGACTCGGCTATGTCGAGGCAGGCGTGGTCATGGAGGAGATCGGCCGCACCTTGATGCCGTCGCCGTTCCTCGCGACGTCAGTGGTCGCGGCTTCCGCGCTGAACCGCGGCGGCAATGCTGCGCAAAAATCGGAATATCTGCCGAAGATTTCGAACGGTTCGCTGCTCGCGACGCTGGCGATCGACGAAGGCGCAAAGCATCGCCCGCTGCAGACGAGCTTGCAAGCCGTGCGTGCCGGCAACGGCTTCAAGCTCTCGGGCGCCAAGGCGCTGGTCGTTGACGGCCACGTCGCCGATCTCGTGATCGTTGCCGCGCGCACCGCGGGCTCCGCAGGAGAGCGTGACGGCCTGACGCTGTTCCTGGTCAACCCCAAGGCCAAGGGCGTCGCGATCGAACGCACCATCATGGTCGATGCGCACAATGCCGCGCGGATCGAGCTCGCCAATGTCGAGGTCAACGCCGACAGCGTGCTCGGCGAAGTCGATCAGGGGGCCGCGCTGCTCGACGGCGTGCTCGACATCGGCCGCGGCGCGGTCGCCGCCGAAATGGTCGGCCTCAGCGAGGAGGTCTTCAACCGCACCGTCGAGTACCTCAAGAACAGAAAGCAGTTCGGCAAGCTGATCGGCGAATTCCAGGCGCTGCAGCATCGCGCTGCCGAGCTCTATGTCGACATCGAGATCACCCGCGCCGCCACGATGAAGGCGCTTCAGGCGCTGGATGCCGACGTCGCGAGGGCCGCGCCAGCCGTCGCGGTCGCAAAGGCGCGCGCCGGCACCACCGCGACGCGCGCCGTGCAGGAGGGCGTGCAGATGCACGGCGGCATGGGCATGACCGACCAGTTCGACATCGGCTTCTTCATGAAGCGCGCGCGCGTGTGCGAGGAATTGTTCGGCGACGCCAACTACCACACCGAGCAGCTCGCAAGGGCGCGGGGGTATTGAGGGGGGCTGAGGCGCGGGATGCCGCCTCGCAATCGGTGTCGTCGCCCGGCTTGACCGGGCGACCCAGTACGCCGCGGCCTCTCGATTGATCACAATCGTCTCTGGAATACTGGATCGCCCGATCAAGCCGGGCGATGACAGTTGAGTGATTGGACAGCACTTACCCCAAGCTCGTCATTGCGAGCGAAGCGAAGCAATCCAGAGTCTTTCCGCAGAGGCAGTCTGGATTGCTTCGCTACGCTCGCAAAGACGGCAGGAGAGACCTGCTACCTCATTGGCGGTGCATACTGAACGCCACCCGCGTTCCACAGCTGGTTCATGCCGCGCGGGATCTTCAGCTTCGACTTCTCGCCGATGTTGCGCTCGTACATCTCGCCGTAATTGCCGACGTGACGGATGATACGGGCGGCCCAGTCCTTGGTGAGACCGAGCTGCTCGCCGTAACGGCCCTCGGTGCCGACGAGGCGCATCACTTCGGGCTTCTTCGACTTCAGGGCCTCGTCGATGTTCTCCGAGGTGACGCCGAGCTCTTCGGCATTGATCATCGCATAGAGCGTCCACTTCACGATCATCATCCAGTCGTCGTCGCGCTGGCGCACGACGGGCGCGAGCGGCTCCTTGGAGATCATGTCCGGCAGGATCATGTGGTCGCCCGGCTTGGACAGGTTTATCCGCAGTGCGTAGAGCTGGGAGACGTCAGCGGAGAGCGTGTCGCACTTGCCGGTATCGTAGGCCTTCACCACGTCGTTGAGGTTATCGAACTTCACCTCTTCATACTTCATGTTGTTGATGCGGAAGTAATCGACGACGTTGAGTGTCGTCGTGGTGCCGGACTGCACGCAGACCTTGCTGCCGGTCAGGTCCAGCGAGGTCTCCTTGTTGCGCGAACGCGGCACCATGAAGCCGACGCCGTCGTAATAGGCGACGGCAGGGAAGTACAGGTCATAGTCGAGCTCGCGCGCCATGCTCCAGGTCGTGTTGCGCGAGAGGATGTCCACCTTGCGGCTCTGCAGCTCCTTGAAACGCTCATTGGCGTCGAGCGGGATGAACTTCGCCTTGCCCGGGTCGTTGAAGATCGCCGCGGCCACCGCGCGGCAGAAATCGACGTCGAAGCCGGTCCAGTTCTGATTGTCCTCGGAATATGAGAAGCCCGGCAGGCCCTTGTTGACGCCGCACAGCACCTCGCCGCGGCGCACGGTGCGCTTCAAGGTGCGGGTGTCGTAGAACTCGTAAATGATCGCCAGAACGGCGACCAGCACGGCGACCGCGAGCCCGATCAGCAGGCCGCCTCGAAAAGTGCGCATCATGTTGCTCTCTCGAAAAATCGGAAAAAGAAGTGTGAACGAGGAAGAGGGGGTCTCTAGAGTTCAGGCTTCTGCCGGATGACCACCTTGGTGCCAACAGGGACGCGGTCGTAGAGATCGGCGACGTCGTTGTTGACGAGGCGGAAGCAGCCCGAGGACACTTTGGTGCCGATCGTGTCGGGGCGGTTGGTGCCGTGGATGCGGTAGACCGTGGTGCCCAAATACATGGCGCGGGCGCCAAGCGGATTGCCGGGGCCGCCGGCCATGAAGCGCGGCAGATAGGGCTGGCGCTGGATCATCTCCGGCGGCGGCGTCCAATCCGGCCATTCCTTCTTGTTGGTGATGGTCACCAGCCCCTGCCACTGGAAGCCGTCGCGGCCAACGCCGATGCCGTAGCGGATTGCGCGCCCGCCGGGCTGCACCAGATAGAGGTGCCGCTCGGCAGTCGAGACGATGATCGTGCCCGGCGGTTCGGTGGTGCGGAAATAGACCACCTGCTTCTGCCATTCAGGTTCGAGCTGGTAGCCGTCGTCGGCAATCAGGCCCGGCTCGTCGCCGCGGTCAGGCTGTTGGGCGGACGCCTGCGGGGCGGACAGAATAAGCCCCACCGCAGCCATGAACATCCCGGTCAGGCGACGAAAATCCGTCATTTCAAGTTCTCCCCGCTGCCACAGCGCAAATCATTCCGAAGCATCAAACCTGAGGGGCAAGTTCATGGCAAGTTGATGGCGCGCCACCCTGGTATGTCACGAGAATACCTATGGTTTTTTGACGGAGCCGGGCAATGCCACAAACAGGGCATGGCGATGTGGACGCAATCGGGGCTAGATCTTGTTGCTCTCCGCCGCGATCCCGAGCCGCCGGACGATCTCCGTCCCCACGGCGCGCGCCTCCACCCGAGACCCGATGCGGGGGCTGCGAAACCTCCGCCCCGAGTGCAACCGGATCACCACGATGCAGTGCTCGTCCTCGGACCGGCCGCGGCGCTCGACCGTGATCGTCTTCACGTCGGGTCCTGCGATATGGTCGGCGCGCAGGCTGCCGTCACCCCACAGGCGTTCGACACGGATATCGCCCTCGCGAATGATCCAGAACGCCCCGGTCACGAGGTTGGCGTATCTGTAGACCGCGAACGCGGCGAGCGCGCCGAGCGGCAGCAGCAGGATGTCGACATGGCTCGGCGATAGCCCACGCCAGAGCTTGTAGGCGTAGGGCCCGGCGCATAGCGCAATCGCGATCAGGGACACGATCCTGATGTCCCGCGCGGGAAACGCCTCCAGCGGCTCGCCGAGATGCATCTCGGGATTGCTGGCGTCGAGCGGATTGGCGGGATCCTCGACATTGGGGACCTCGAACTGCGCCGCGATCCGGGCCACGGTGTCGCGAACATGGGTGACGTCGGAGATCGGCGGGGAGGTGAGGCGTTCCCCGGAAGCCAGCGTGAACACGAGCTGGAAACGGGCCTTCACGCGCTTGCTGCCCGGAACCTGTAGCGCCGTGATCTCGTCCTTCGCGACGACCCGCGTGCGCAGCTTGCCGAACGGACTTTGCCGCCCGATCAGGATCTCGTTCGCCGTGATGATCCACACCACCGCCGGCGCAATCATGATGCCGACGACGAATCCCGCTCCCACCAGCAGCGCGACCACCGAGATGATGATCTCCAGCGTGTCGTGCGTGAACAGGCCCGGCGTGAAGCACAGCGCAACCGCAGCCGCGCAGCCGGCCACGATCAGCCGCTGCGCGATCGAGGTGCCTTCACGAAGGCGGATGTCGGTGCTGGTGGGCGCGGCGTCCATTGCGGGCGGGCTGATTCCGGTGCTCGCGAAACTCCACGGACGGGTCCGTGGAGTCAAGCAACAAGGGCGTCATCCGAAACCGGCCGCGATGTCCGTGTGGGATCAGCTGCTCGCGTTCAGCAGCTTCGCCACGGTGCGGTCGATCTCGCCGTAAGCCCCTTCGCCGGCGTGCTGGAATACGATCTTGCCGTTCTGATCGATGATGTATTGCGCCGGCCAATATTGGTTGCGGTAGGCGTTCCAGGTCTTGGAATCATTGTCCTGCGCCACCGGATAGGTGATGCCGTGACGCTTCAGCGCGGCTTGCACGTTGGAGGCGGAGCGCTCGAACGGGAATTCCGGGGTGTGCACGCCGACCACGACGAGGCCCTTGTCTCGGTACTTCGCATAGAGCTCGGTGACGTGCGGCAGCGTGTTGACGCAGTTGACGCAGCCATAGGTCCAGAAGTCGACCAGCACGACCCTGCCGCGGAGGTCGGCCATGCTCAGCGGCTTGGAGTTGAACCAATTGTTGATGCCGACGAAGTCGGGCGCGGCCTGCTGGCTCGCGGCGGCGACGGTGATCGGCGCGGCGGGAGCAGTGAAGACAGGCGTTGCGCGGGACACCTCGTCGCAGACGCCGGGGATGACGGCGCCGGTGACGGCGAAGCCGACAATTGCAGCTGAGACGGCGAGAAGTTTGAAAGCCATGGAAGCGTCCTCCGGGTGAAATCTTCGGTGATTACAGGCCGATCTGGCCGGTCGGGTAGAAGCCGGTGAGCCACGCCACGATCAGCGTGTCGTATTGGAAATAGGCGGCGAGTGCGAAGGCGATCACGACGATTCCAAAGCCCTGCTGCAGGCGCGGCGAAATCCGCGATAGGCTGCGCACGCGCGTGGTCGCGGCCTGTCCGCCATAGGCGATTGCCAGCATCGGGATCGCAGCACCAATGGCGTAGGCGAGCAGCAGCGTGCCGGCCCAGGTCAGGTTGTTCGAGGTCGCAACCAGCGTCAGGATCGAGCCGAGCACCGGGCCGGCGCAGGGCGTCCAGACCAGGCCGAGCGTGGTGCCGAGGATCAGCCCGCCGAGCGCGCCCTCGCGTTGCGTGGTGCCGGAATTGCCGAGATCGAGCCAGCCATTGAGGCGGATCGACAACCATTCGAACGGCGCCGGCCACAGCATCAGCAGGCCAAAGCCGAGCAGCAGGATCGTGGCCGCCTCGCGCAGCACGTTCGGATCGAAATCGAACAGCCGCGTGATCGCGCCGAGCAGCAGCGCGGTCGCCGAGAACGAGACGACGAAGCCGAGCGCGATCATGAGGGGGCGCAAATGTCCCGCGCGCCCGATCGAGGCGCCGAGCAGGATCGGCAACATCGGCAACGTGCAGGGCGCGGCGATGGTGAGAATGCCGGCGAGAAGAGCGAAGAGTAGTTCGAGCATCGGGGCCCTCGTGAAGGAAGTCACGAGGGCAGTTCGGAATGGACGCGGGGCCCGTTACGCAGCGTCACGCCTTCGTGACGGCGGCTGGTTGCGGGACGCAGCTGCAGGCGGGAGCGGCCAGCCTGCCCCAAACACAAAACGACCCGGAGGGGGGCATCCCGTCCGGGTCGCTGGAGGTCCTTGGGAGGTTTAACAAAACCGTATGTGAGTTTTATAGGGGAGAAGTTTTTCCGCCTGATGTTGTGCTTTGTTTCAATTGTTTCGTCGGCGGTAACACTTCCGTGTCCCCGGGAAGGGCCCCGGATAGGGCCCTATCCCCTTGAAATCGTTGATGTCAGGCGGCGAAGCGCTCGACGCCGGCGCCTTTAAGCAATTCGGCCAGCTGCTTGCGGGCGTAGAACATCCGCGTCTTCACGGTGCTCTGGGGGATGCCGATGATCTGCCCGACCTCCTCCACCGACTTCTCGTGGTAGTAGACGAGGTTGATGATCTCGCGATGTGCGGGCGACAGCTTCTGCACGCAGGCACGCAGGATGGCGCTGGTGTCGCTGCGGTCGAGCGAGGTCTCGGGCGTCTCCGCATCGTCGGGAATCTGGCGCACGTCTTCCTGGTCGATGTCCTCGAAGCGGCGCTGGCGCATCGCGGTCAGGGCCTTGAAGCGGGCGATCGAGAGAAGCCAGGTCGAAACCTGCGAGCGGCCCTGGAATTGGCCGGCGGTCCGCCACACGTCCAAAAACACCTGGCTGACGAGATCTTCCGCCGCGGTGGCGTCACGCACGATGCGCAGGATGAAGCGGTACACCCGCACATGATGCCGGCAATAAAGGATGTGCATCGACGTCCGGTTTCCGCCGGCAATGCTTTCGAGAAGCATGTCGTCCGAAGTCGCCTGAGCGGCAATGATGCTCTGGCTGGCCTGGGCGTTGATGGCGATGACGTTCCGCATTGACTTGGCTCCCCGTAGCGCCGCAACCGAGCGGCGTTTCCTTGGAGCGAAGTGTTAATGAGCCAACGTTTCGGGACGTCTGCACGAAAAGGGGAAAATGGTTTCGTGCGTCGCGAAATTGTTTCGTCGGAGTGGGGGCGACGAAACATTCGGGGCAAATAGTCGTGCAATTTCAATATACGGAAAATACGGGGGCGTAGGTTTTACGAGGCGTTACGCCGTGCGGAACGTAATTGGGGGGATTGCGTTCGGTCGCGCGATGCACATGGCCGCTGTCGCGGGCGCCCGTAGCCAGGACAACAGCGCCGTAGGGTGTGTCGTCCCCTACGCCTTCTCGCCCGCCGGCGAGAACAGATAGCCGCCGCCGCGGATGGTGCGGATCACGGCCGGCTTGGCCGGGTCGGGCTCGATCTTGCGGCGGATGCGCATGATGCGCAAATCCACGGCGCGGTCGAAGGCTTCGGCGTCGCGCGCATTGGCCAATTCCAGCAGGCGTTCGCGCGACAGCACGCGCTTCGGATTGGCCGCGAAAACCTTCAGCAGCCCGAACTCGGATGCCGTCAGCGGATGCTCGTTGCCCTCGTCGTCGCGCAAGGCCTGGGCTTCGAGATCGAGCCATTTGGTGCCGAACCGCACCAGCTGCTCCTTGTCGGATTTCGCCGCCGCCGTGTCCGGCGCGGCCGCCTTGGCCGGCACGCTCCGCCGCAGCACCGAGCGGATGCGGGCCATCAGCTCGCGCAGCTCGCAGGGCTTTGCCACGTAATCGTCGGCGCCGAGCTCGAGCCCGACGACCCGATCGATCGGGCTCGCGGTCGCCGTCAGCATGATCACGGGCACGTTGATGCGGCTCTTGAGGTCGCGGATGATCGAGAGTCCGTCTTCCTCGGGCATGTTGAGGTCGAGCACGACGAGGTCCGGCATGCTGCCGTCGATCGCGGCGCGCAAGGACTTGCCGCCGTCGCACAGCGTCACGGTGAAGCCGTGCATCTTGAGATAATCGCCGACCATCTCCCGGGCCGGGGCTTCATCGTCGACGATCATGATGTGCTGGCTTTGGGTCATGGTCTCTGGATCACGGCATTTCGGTCGCGGGGAGGGTGATGGTGAAGGTCGAGCCCTTGCCGGGCCCGTCGCTGTCGGCGGTCACCTCGCCGCCGTGCATGTCGACGATACGCTTGACGATGGACAGGCCAAGTCCCGTCGAGCTCTCGCCGGCGGTCGGTTTTGCCGACAGCCGCTGGAACCGGCCGAACAGGCGGCCGAGATCCTCCGGGGACAGGCCGGCGCCCTCGTCGCTGACGCGGACGACGGTGTCGCCGCTCTCGTGGCTGACGACGACGTCGATCTTGCCGCCGATCGGCGAGTATTTGATGGCGTTGCTGATGAGATTGTCGATCGCCTCGCGGATGCGGTCGGTGTCGCACATGGTGACGATATTGGCCGGTGCGGCGACGCTGATCGCCTGCTGCTTGTTGACGGCGAGCGGCTGGTTGGCCTCGGCGACCTCCTTGACCAGCGCCGCGACGTCGACCGGCTCGCGGCGGATGGTGATGTCGAAGGCATCCGCCATCGCGTCCGAGATCAGGTGATCGACCATCGTGGTCAGCCGCTTGGTGGCATCGCGGATGTGGTCGACCTGGGCGACCACGCCGCTTTCCGAGGCGCCGGTCGAAATCAGCTCCTTCAGCATCTCGGTGCGGCCGAGGATGACGCCGAGCGGATTCTTCAGATCGTGCGCGACGGTGCCCAAAATCTCGTTCTTGAAGCCGTTGGCGCGCTGCAGGCGCAGCCATTGCGCCGACAGGCGGCGGTTGGCCTGCATCAGCGCGCGGGTGCGCTGGGCGACGCGGTCCTCCAGCTGCGTGTTGGCGTCCTGGAGCTGCTGGTAGAGGATGACGTTGTCGAAGGCGATCGAGAGCCTCGAGGAGAAGATCTCGACCAGGGAACGGTCGGTCTCCGACAGCTCGCGTTCGGCCTGCAGCAGCACCACGACCTCGCGGCCGCTTCCGGTGCGCAGATAGATCACGCTGCGATGGTCGGCGAATTCGTTCTTGCGGCGCTGGAACGCGGCCTCCACCATCGAGCGTAGATCGGGATCGAGCGCCTTCGACGTGGTGGTGCCGATGAAGCGGCTGTAGCAGCCGCTGCCGGCGAGCACCGAGAGCTCGGGGTCGATGCCGCCATTGTCGCGCAAGACGAGTATACCGGCGCAATCGACGTTGAGCAGCGAGGCGAGCTGGGTCAGCACGCCCTCGGCGAGCCGCTGCATCGACTTGAAGTCGTAGAGCGTCGAGGCCGCGTCGATGATGATCTCCAGCCCGCGCCGCGTCTGCACCATGCGCTCGAGCTGCTGATAGGAGCGCAGCGCCGCGGTCAGCGAGGTGAACAGCTTGTCCGCGGTGAGCTCGGTCTTGGCCTTGTAGTCGTTGATGTCGTACTGCACGATCACGCGCCGCTCGGGCGCCTGGCCCGGCTGTCCGGTGCGCAGGATGATGCGCACGGTCTCGTTCCGGATCTCGTTGCGGATGAACTCGACCAGATCGAGGCCGGCGACGTCGGTCTCCATGATGACGTCGAGCAGCACGGCGGCGATGTCGCCGTGCTCGGCCATCAGCTTGCGGCCTTCCGCCGCGGAATAGGCCGACAGGATCTCGAGGCCCTGGCCGTTGAGGCTGTAGTCGGACAACGCGAAACGGGTGCCGTCATGCACGGCCGGATCGTCGTCGATGACGGCGATTTTCCATTTCCGGGCGTTGGCATCCTCCGACGCGGTACCGGTATCGTCGATCAGGTGGAGGACATCGTCCTGTTCGGCCATTGAGAAGTCCCGTCACTTTCTGTGCTTTGCGCGCCGCCCCTGGCGACCCGGGGCATGATAATGCGAAAAGTGGTGCCTTGTCCCAGCTTGGATTCCAGCATCATCCGCCCGCCGAGCTGCTGGGTGACGAGGTTATAGACGATATGCAGGCCAAGTCCCGTGCCGCCTTCATTGCGCCGGGTGGTAAAGAAAGGGTCAAAGGCCTGGCGCTGCACGTCGGGGGTCATGCCGGCCCCGTCATCGGTGAAGATGAGCTCGACGTCGTCGGCCCCGCGCGGCCGCGCCGAGATCGTGATCATGCCGGCCCGCCCGTCGCCGAAGGCGTGGTTGGCGGCGTTGAGGAACAGATTGGTCAGGATCTGGCCATAGGAGCCCGGATAGCCGTCGAGCAGCAACCCCTCGGGCACGTCGACCTGGAGCGCGATCGCCGAGCGCTTCAGCACCGGCCGCAGGCTTGCAATGATCTGGTCGGTGGCCTCGCTGAGCGAGAATTGCCGGCGCTCGGCATGGGAGCGGTCGACCGCGACCTGCTTGAACGACTGGATCAATTCGCCGGCGCGCTGGAGATTGGCGACGAGCTGCTGCGAGGCGTCGCGCGAGGACTGCACGAACTCCTCCAGCTGCGAGCGGCGCAGGCCTCCATCGCCCTTGAGCTGGGCTTCGAAGATTTCGGTGCGCCGGGCGAAGCTCGAGGCAACGGTCAGGCTGATGCCGATAGGGTTGTTGACCTCGTGCGCGACGCCGGCAACGAGGCCGCCGAGCGCGGCCAGCCGTTCGGCGTCGATCAGATTCTGCTGCGCGGTGTTGAGTTCGAGCAGCGCGCTCTCGGCCTTCTCCTTGGACGCGCGCAGCTCGTCCTCGGTCTGGCGCTTCGCGATCGCATTCTCGCGGAACACCTCCACCGCGCGCGCCATGGCTCCGACCTCGTCACGTGCCTTGGTGCCCTGCACCTCGCGGTCGAGGTCGCCGAGCGTGATCGCGCGCATCGCGGCCATGATCTGCTGCAGCGGCAGCCGGATCGAGAGCGCGATCAGAACGCCGGCGGTGAGGATGATGCCGAGAAAGACCACCGCGATCGACAGCACCCGCCTGGAAATGGCGGCCAGCGTGCGGTCGAACGTCTCCTGCGCCTTCTGCTCGCGCTGCCGCATCTTGGTCGAGAGATCGTCGATGGCGCCGATCGCCTCGGCCTGGCTGGCGTCGATGGTGTTGCGGAGCAGTTCGGTGCGGCTCGCAAGCTGCTCGGAGAGCTTTGCAAAGCCCTCGCGCAGCGCGGCGGTGCGGGCTCCGAGCCGCCGCAAGGCCATCTTCTGCAGGTCGTTGTCGGCGAGGTCGATCATCACGGGGATGGTCTTCTCGATCGTCTCGGTGTTGCGCCGCGCGTCGTCGGCCGCGCCCGGTGACAGCGAGAGATAATAGGAATTGGCCGCCACCAGCATCGCGGTGAAGGCCTCGCGGGATTTTCCGAGCGAAGGCCAGATCAGCGCGTCGCGATGGCCGGTGGCGCCTTCGATGATGGAGTAGAGGCCCGCCATGTCCCTGGCCGGGCCCTGCACCTGCTCCTCATAGGTCTTCGCGATGGTGGCCTGCACGCTGCGCAGCTCGCCGAAGCCGTTGAGGAAGCGGTCGGTGGTACGCTCCAGCTCCTCGACCGAGCCCGACAGCATCGGGTCCTTGGCGGCACGGTTGGAAAGCGTGCCCAGCACCGCTTCGCGCAGCAGCAGGATCTCGGCGAACAGGTCCGGGCTCGGCTGGTTGATGTAGCGGTGGATCAGATTGTGCAGGCGTCCGGTCTCGCTTTCGAGCAGCGCAAGGATTCGGTCGGATTCGCGCACCTGGCGCACGTCGTCCCAGGCCGAGCCCAGCACCTGGGCGCCATTCCAGATCATCGCCACCAGCACCACCACCACGGCGGAGTTCAGCGCCGCGATCGACAGAATGCGCCAGCGGATCGGCACCGCCCGCAGCACACCGACGATGCGCGCGCGCGCCCTCCCGATCGGGCCGGGCGGCCTTTCCGCGGTCTCGCTGTGTCCGAGCCCAGCCAAGAAGCTCTACTCCACCTTGCGAATGCGTTCGATCAGCGCGGCCGCGGCGGGATCGCGCCCGGCCTTGGCGTAGATCGCGGCCATGGCGTCCTCGAACGGCTTGCGGTCGATATCCCTGACGACGGTGACGCCAGCTTCCTGGGCCTTGCGCTGCGACTGCTCCTCGAGGTCGCGCCATTTCTCGCGCATGAATCGGCTGGAGCGTTGCGCGGCCTCCCGGAAGATATTCTGGTCGTCCGGCGACAGGCTCTGCCAGGCCTTCAGCGAGATCACCAGCACTTCGGGGCTCATCGTGTGCTCGGTAAGCGTGTAATGGCCGGCATGCTTGTAATGGTCCGTCGTCACGAAGGATGGCCAGTTGTTTTCGGCGCCGTCGATCAAATGATTGGTGAGCCCGGTGAGCACCTGCCCGTAGGGCAGCTCGACCGGTTCGGCGCCGAGCGAACGGATCATCTGGCTCATCAACTCCGACTGCTGCACCCGGATCCGCAATCCCTTGAGGTCCGCGACGTTCCTGACCGGGCGGACACCATTGTAGATCGACCGCGCCCCGGAATCGTAAAAGGCGAGCCCGATGAAGCCATAAGGCTCGAAACTGCCGAGGATTTCGCTGCCGATCGGCCCGTCCAGCACCTTCTGCATGTGCTCGATGGACCGGAACAGGAACGGCATTGCCAGCACGTTCATCGCCGGGACGAAATTGCCGATCAGCGCCACGTTGGTCCGGTTGAGGTCGATCGCACCGGCCCGGGTCTGCTCGATGGTCTCCTTTTCCTCACCGAGCTGGCGGGAGTGGAACACCTTGATCTCGTGCCGGCCGCTGGTGCGCTCGGCGATCAGGGCGCCCATGTAGCGTAGCGCCTGGACGGTCGGATAATCCGCGGTCTGGGTATCGGCGGCACGAAATTCGCGCGCGCCGGCGCCCGTCGTCCAGACGGCAAGCAGAAGCGCGACGAAGATCACCCCGGTCCGCGAGAATTCGGCACGGCTCAGCACTGGCACACTCAACCCCTCAGTGGTGGAGTCTATGGCGGGAGCAAAAGGTTCAATGCAATCTAGAGCGTTTTCAAGCGAAGTGGATACCGGTTCGCGTCGGGAAAACGCGTCAAATTAAGAATCTGGAGACCCGTTTCCGATCGGAACGGGGCGCTGGCAGCTGGGCGGGGGAAGGCCATCCCGCTGGCGCCGCGGTGGCGATTGTGCGGCGCGGTCGGCGCGCATTCCCGGTTGAAACCGCAAAGGGGGCGCCTTAAGCAGAACAGCCGTCTTTCGTCGCGCGACACGGGAAGAGCCATCGTGATTTCAGCATTGCGCCTTTTGCCTGTCGTCGCCACCGTCGCGGCTCTCGCATTCATCTCGAAAGCGCAGGCGGCCACCGAGATCGCGTGGTGGCACGCCATGTCCGGCGAGCTCGGGCGGCAGCTCGAGAAACTGGCCTCGGATTTCAACGCCTCGCAGTCCGATTACCGCATCGTGCCTGCTTACAAGGGCAATTACACCGAGACGGTGACCGCCGCGATCTTCGCCTTCCGCTCGCGCAGCCAGCCCGCCATCGTCCAGGTCAACGAGGTCGCCACCGCCACCATGACCGCGGCCAAGGGCGCGATCTATCCGGTGTTCAGCCTGATGCGGGACCAGGGCGAGCCGTTCTCGCTGGGCGATTACCTGCCTGCGGTCTCCGGCTACTACACCGATGCAGCGGGCAACCTGCTGTCGTTCCCGTTCAATTCCTCGACGCCGATCCTCTATTACAACAAGACCATGTTCCGCGATGCCGGGCTCGATCCGGAGGCGCCGCCGAAGACCTG
The DNA here is from genome assembly GCF_032918005.1 of Bradyrhizobium sp. NDS-1. Taxonomy (NCBI): domain Bacteria; kingdom Pseudomonadati; phylum Pseudomonadota; class Alphaproteobacteria; order Hyphomicrobiales; family Nitrobacteraceae; genus Bradyrhizobium; species Bradyrhizobium sp. NDS-1. The sequence continues at coordinate 7,432,562 of NZ_CP136628.1, read as the reverse complement.
GCCGGAATTGGGGCTCGCTGCAAAGCGCTTGCGCGACCGCGGCGCTGCTTGCGGCTTCACCACCTCCTGGCCATCCTGGATCCATGTCGAGAATTTCTCCGCCTTCCACAATCTGCCGTTGGCGAGCCGGGCCAACGGCTTTGCCGGGCTGGATGCGGAATTGACCATCAACAATCCGTCGCTGGTGCATCACATCGCAGCGCTCAGCGAGTGGCAGAAGACCAGGCTGTTCGACTATAGCGGTCGCGGCCAGTCGGCCGAGCCGCGCTTCCAGAAGGGCGAGTGCGGCATCTTCATCGGCTCCTCGGCGACGCGTGCCGACATCAGGGCGAATTCGAAGTTCGAGATCGGCTACGGCATGATGCCGTACTGGCCGGACATGAAGGGCGCGCCGCAGAACTCGATCATCGGCGGCGCCACGCTGTGGGTGCTGCGCGACCGCCCGCGCGAGGAATACAAGGGCGTGGCGCGGTTCTTTTCCTATCTGTCGCAGCCCGGCGTGCAGGCCGCCTGGCACCAGAACACCGGCTATCTGCCTATCACCCGTGCCGCCTTCGAGCTGACGCGGTCGCAAGGATTTTACGAGCGCAACCCGGGCTCGGCGATCTCGTTCGAGGAGATCACGCTCAATCCGCCGACGGAGAATTCGAAGGGCATCCGGCTCGGCTCCTTCGTGCTAATCCGCGGCGCCATCGAGGACGAGCTGGAGCAGGCCTTTGCCGGCCACAAGAGCGCGCAAGCCGCGCTGGATTCCGCCGTCGAGCGCGGCAACAAGATCCTCCGCCAGTTCGAGCGGGCCAGTCCGGAGCGGTAGGGGTGGCGCGCGAGGTCTCTCGACAGCGTCATGGCCTGGCGTGTCCCGGCCATCCATGCCTTGCCGCAGCCGAAGAACGTGGATGCCCGGGACAAGCCCGGGCATGACGAACTCGAGCGTATTTGGATGACACTGCCATACCTTCCCGACGCCGAGAGCTTCCGCGCCTTCCGTTCCGATGCGCCGCGCTGGCTGCCGATCGCGCTCGACATCGCGCGCAGCCACGGTCTCGATGTCGGCTCGCTTCACGTGTTTGCGACCGGCACCAATCTGGTGGCCGGTCTCGGCGACAAGCTGATCCTGAAAATCTTTCCGCCGCAGCTCGCAGCGCAGTTCGTCTCCGAGCGTGGCTCGCTGGCGCAGCTGAACGGCCATGTCGATCTGCCGATTCCCGAGATCGTCGCCGAAGGGACGCGCGACGGCTGGCCATACCTGATCATCACGCGCCTTGCCGGCACGCTCGGCTCGGAAGTGTGGCCGTCCTTGCCGGAAGACCAGAAGGAGCGCCTGCTGCGCCGGGTCGGCGAGACCGTCGCCGCCGTGCAGCGCGCCCCGCTTGGGCCGCTTGCGACAATCGAGCCGCGCTGGGAGGACTTCATGCGCCGGCAGATGCAGGGGTGCCGCGCCAGGCACGAGCGTCTTGGCCTTGCGCCGAAATTCCTTAGAGGCCTTGACGATCTCCTGCGCGACGCGGCAAAGCTCATTCCGATGGATGCGCCGCCGGTGATTCTGGTCGGCGAATACATTCCTGAAAACTTCCTGCTCGCATGCGAGGACGGCCAATGGTCGCTCGCCGGCTTGTTCGATTTCGGCGACGTGCTCGCGGGTTGGCGTGATTACGACTTGCTCGGCCCCAGCGCCTTCATGGCGGCAGGCCGGCCGGGGAGGGTGCGCAGCCTGCTGGAAGGCTTCGGCTATGCGACCCTCGACTACACGCTCAAGCGCCGCCTGATGGCCCTGATGCTGCTGCACCGGGCTAGCGATCTCAACAGCCATATCTGCATCGAGGGCTGGCAGGACAGGGCGACCGATCTCATTGAGCTGCAGGACCTGATCTGGCCGGGCTGAGTGCTCGCGCTCAGCCTCTCTCCGTCATTCCAGGGCGCTGCGCAGCGTCGAACTATGGTGCGCAATTGCGCACCTGAGAACCCATTCTCCGGCGCCTGTTGCCACCCGATGGATTCCGGGCTCGATGCTGCGCATGCGCCGGAATGACGGCTCTGCTCGCGAGGCAGGCGGCCAGTCGTTTATGCTCAATAAATATGCAAATACGCATCTTTGTATGCAATATCGGGGAAGCCGCCGCAAAGGCCGCGCGCGGGCAGGATCGATATTTTTTCTTTGTTTCAATCGTTTAGCTCGATCGTAAACGCCCATTAAGCCTTGGCACGAACCTTGCGAATCCAGTTCCAACCCGAAACTTTTGTGTTGGAGCCATTTCATGAAGCGCCGCGATTTCCTCAAGTCCGTTTCCGGATTGGCCGCCGGAGCGGCGCTTCCGGCCATGCCGAGCGTCGTCTCCTCCGCCTATGCCGACGCCCGTTCGGAGACGCTGCTGATCGTCTCGGAAGGCGGCCCCAACAATCTCGACATCCACGGCATCGGCACCAACGTGCCCGGCTATGAGGTGTCCTGGAATTGCTACGACCGGCTCATCAGCCACGAGATGAAGAGCGGCCCCGGCGGCGTGCCCTATTACGATCGCGACAAGTTCAAGGGCGAGCTCGCCGAGGACTTCAAGATCGACGACATGTCGGTCACCTTCAAGCTGCGCAAGAACGCCAAATTCCACGACGGCACGCCTGTCACTGCCAAGGACGTGAAATGGTCGCTCGACCGCGCCGTGAGCGTCGGCGGCTTCCCGACCTTCCAGATGAGCGCGGGCTCGCTGACCAAGCCGGAGCAGTTCGTCGTGATCGACGACCACACGGTGCGGGTCGACTTCCTGAAGAAGGACAGGCTCACGATCCCCGATCTCGCCGTGATCGTGCCCTGCATCGTTAACTCCGAGCTCGTGAAGAAGAACGCCAGCGAGAAGGACCCCTGGGGTCTCGAATTCACCAAGCAGCAGACCGCGGGCTCCGGCGCCTACAAGGTGACGAAATGGACCGCCGGCACTGAAGTTGTCATGGAGCGCAACGACGACTGGGTCTGCGGTCCGCTGCCGAAGATCAAGCGCGTAATCTGGCGCATGGTACCGCAGGCCGGCAATCGTCGTGCGCTGCTGGAGCGCGGCGATGCCGACATCTCCTATGAGCTGCCGTTCAAGGATTTCCAGGAGATGAAGGCGAACGGCAAGCTCAATGTGGTCTCGCTGCCGTTCTCCAACGGCATCCAATATATCGGCATGAACGTGACCAAGCCGCCGTTCGACAATCCGAAGGTGCGGCAGGCCGTCGCCTATGCACTGCCGTACCAGAAGATCATGGACGCGGTGCTGTTCGGGCTCGCCAACCCGATGTTCGGTGCGGCCAAGGACAAGGCCACCGAAGTCGCCTGGCCGCAGCCGCACAAATACAACACCGACATGGAGAAGGCGAAGGCGCTCTTGGCGGAAGCCGGCTATGCCAACGGCTTCGAGACGACGATCTCGTTCGATCTCAATTTCGCTGGCGTCAACGAGCCGCTCTGCGTGCTGGTGCAGGAGAGCCTGGCTCAGATCGGCATCAAGACCACCATCAACAAGGTGCCCGGCGCCAATTGGCGCACCGAGTTGAACAAGAAGGAGATGCCGCTCTTCACCAACGTGTTCTCGGGTTGGCTCGATTACCCCGAATACTTCTTCTACTGGTGCTATCACGGCAACAATTCCGTCTTCAACACCATGAGCTACAAGTCGGCGGAGATGGACAAGCTGATCGACGGCGCGCGCACGGCCGCCGCGACCGGCGACACGGCGACCTACGACAAGGACGTGAAAGGCTTCGTCGATCTCGCCTTCACCGACGTGCCGCGCATCCCGCTGTACCAGCCCTTCGTCAACGTCGCGATGCAGAAGAACGTCAGCGGCTACCAATACTGGTTCCACCGGAGGCTGGATTATCGCGCGATGGCGAAGGGGTGAGACGTCATGGGGCCCGCGGTGCTGGCTGTCCCTTCACGTGAGGTGAGCACACTCTTCAGGCTCCCTCCCCCCTTGCGGGGGAGGGTTGGGGAGAGGGGTAGCCCAAGCAATGGTGTTCATTGTCGCGCGCGGCCTGTTCTTCGTCACACCATGGGTCACCGTGTGGCACCCCTCTCCCTGGCCCTCCCCCGCAAGGGGGGAGGGAACGCAGCGGAGCAAGTGGCTCGATCTCGCTGTCAAGCTGAGCACATCAGGAGCACCCCATGCTGACCATGATCGGCAAGCGCCTGATGTTCGCGATCCCCTCGCTGATCGGCGTCGTCATCGTCACCTTCCTGCTGACGCGGGCGCTGCCCGGTGATCCCGCCGCCTATTTCGCCGGTCCCGCCGCAACGAAAGAAGCCGTCGAGCAGATCCGCAAGAAGCTCGGCCTCGACAGGCCGCTGATCGAGCAGTTCTTCCGCTACACCAACGACCTCGCCCATGGCGATTTCGGCAACTCGCTCACCACGGGTCAGCCGGTTGCAGCCGAAATCCGCAACCGTCTGCCGGCCTCCGCCGAGTTGACGCTGCTGGGCCTCGTCGTGTCCGTCGTGATCGCGATTCCGCTCGGCGTGTTAGCTGCGACGCGGCCGGGATCATGGATCGACCATCTCTGTCGCATCACGACAACGGCGGGAGTCTCGCTGCCGGTGTTCTTCACCGGCCTCGTGCTGGTCTACGTGTTCTATTTCCGCCTCGGCTGGTCGCCCGCGCCCCTCGGCCGTCTCGACGTGTTCTACAGCGCGCCGCCGACGGTCACAGGCTTCTATCTGATCGACACCCTGATCGCGCGCGATCTCGAGGCGTTCCGCTCCGCGCTGAGCCAATTGATCCTCCCCGCGACGACGCTCGCGATCTTCTCGCTGGCGCCGATCGCGCGCATGACGCGTGCCTCGATGCTCGCGGTGCTGGCTTCAGAATTCGTCCGCACCGCGCGCGCCAGCGGCCTGTCGCCGGCAACCGTCATCGTCACCTATGCCTTCCGCAACGCCATGCTTCCCGTCATCACCACGCTCAGCATGGTGTTCTCGTTCCTGCTCGGCGCCAACGTGCTGGTCGAAAAAGTGTTCGCCTGGCCCGGCATCGGCTCCTACGCGGTGGAAGCGCTGATCTCGTCGGACTTCGCGCCGGTGCAGGGTTTCGTGCTGACCATGGCGGTCATGTACGTGCTGCTCAATCTGATCATCGACATTTTGTACGGCGTGATCGATCCCCGCGTCAGGTTGGAGGGCTAGACTATGAGCTCCGTTGCGCCTGCTGTTGAACCCGTCGGTCCCGCCCGCACGTCGGGACTCGCTGCCGTCCTCGAACAAACCCGCTACGTGCTCGGCGAGAACAAGGTCACGGGCTTTGCCTTCGCGCTGCTGATCCTGATCCTCGTCGCCGCGATCTTCGGCCCCTATGTGGTGCCGTATGATCCGCTGGCTTCCGACACCGCTGCGGCGCTGAAGCCGCCCTCGGCGGCGCACTGGTTCGGCACCGACCAGCTCGGGCGCGACATCTTCAGCCGCGTCATCGTCGCGACCCGGCTCGACGTCTTCATCGCGATCGCCTCGGTCGCGCTGGTGTTCCTGATGGGCGGGCTGGCCGGCATTGCCGCGGGTTATTTCGGCGGCTGGACCGACCGCATCGTCGGCCGCATCGCCGACACCATCATGGCCTTTCCGCTGTTCGTGCTGGCCATGGGCATCGTCGCCGCGCTCGGCAACACCGTGCAGAACATTATCCTCGCCACCGCCATCGTGAACTTCCCGCTCTATGCCCGCGTCGCTCGCGCCGAGGCCAATGTCCGCCGCAATGCCGGCTTCGTGCAGGCCGCGCGTCTGTCGGGCAACGGCGAGTTCCGCATCCTGCTGGTGCACATCCTGCCCAACATCATGCCGATCATGATCGTGCAGATGTCGCTGACCATGGGCTACGCCATCCTCAATGCCGCGGGCCTGTCCTTCATCGGCCTCGGCGTCCGCCCGCCCACCGCCGAATGGGGCATCATGGTCGCCGAGGGCGCCGGCTTCATGGTGTCGGGCGAATGGTGGATCGCGCTCTTCCCCGGCCTTGCCCTGATGATCGCCGTGTTCTGCTTCAATCTCCTCGGCGACGGCCTGCGCGACATCGTGGACCCCCAGCGGAGGACGTGATGGCAGTTTTTCGTCAAAAATTCTCCAACGATTCCAATGCCATTCTACTGTGCATGGGGTTGTTTTCGCGTTTTTTGCTTCGTAGGCCCACATGACCGCCCAGCCCCTGCTCGACGTTCAGGACCTCACCGTCGAATTCACCACCCGCCGCGGCATCGTCAAGGCGGTGCAGCACGTCAACATCTCCGTCGCCAAGGGCGAGACGCTCGCCATCGTCGGCGAGTCCGGTTCCGGCAAGTCGGTGACCTCCTACGCGGTGATGCGCATCCTCGACCGCGCCGGGCGGATCGCCGAGGGCTCGGTGATGTTCTCCGGCATCGACGTCAAGGCCGCGACCGAGGACCAGATGCGAGACCTGCGCGGGCGGGAGGTCTCGATGATCTTCCAGAACCCGCGCGCCGCGCTGAACCCGATCCGCAAAGTCGGCGACCAGATCGAGGACGTGCTGCGCACCCATGTGCAACAGGCCCAGGTCACAGATGGCGGCGAGAAGGCGATCGAGGCGCTGGAGCAGGTCAAGATCGCCCGCCCGCGCGAGCGCTACCACGCCTATCCGTTCGAGCTCTCGGGCGGCATGTGCCAGCGCGTCGTCATTGCGCTCGCGCTCGCCTGCAATCCACAGCTGCTGATCGCGGACGAGCCGACCACCGGCCTCGACGTCACCACGCAGAAGGCGGTGATGGATCTGATCGTCGAGCTGACCAAGCGCCGCGCGATGTCGACCATCCTGATCACCCACGATCTCGGCCTTGCCGCGGCCTATTGCGACCGCGTCGTGGTGATGGAGAAGGGCCGCGTGGTCGAGACCGCCAAGGCCGCCGACATCTTCGCGAACCCGCAGCACCCCTACACCAAGAAGCTGATGCGCGCCACGCCGCGGCTTGGCGTGAGCTTGCGGGATCTGCTGCCGGAGGAGGAGGGAGCAACCTCATCCTCATCCGCATCCGTCGTCGGTTCGCCCGACCGGCGCGTCGCGCAAAGCGATGAGAAGAGCGCGCAGCCCCTTCTCCTCGTCGACAAGCTCGTCAAGGAATACCCCCGCCAGGGCGCCACCGCCGTGCTCGGAAAACTGTTCGGCCGCAAGCCGCCGGTGGAGCCGGACGTGTTCCGCGCCGTCGACGGCATCAGCTTCTCGATCAGCCATGGCGAGAGCGTCGGTCTCGTCGGCGAATCCGGCTGCGGCAAATCGACGACGTCGATGATGGTGATGCGCCTCCTGGACCAGACCTCCGGCCTGATCCAGTTCGACGGCGAGGACATCGGCGGCATCGCGCCTGCCGCCTTCGCCCGGATGCCGCAGCGCAGCCGCATCCAGATGGTGTTCCAGGACCCGACCGACAGCCTCAACCCGCGCTTCACGGCCGCGCGCGCCATCGCCGACCCCATCATGCAGCTGGGTGATGTCAGGGGACGCGACGCACTCCGAGCCCGCTGCGAGGAACTGGCGACCATGGTCGGCCTGCCGCACAACCTGCTCGACCGCTTCCCGCATCAGCTCTCAGGCGGCCAGAAGGCCCGCGTCGGCATCGCCCGCGCCATCGCGCTGCATCCGAAGCTCGTCATCCTGGACGAGCCGACGGCGGCGCTGGACGTCTCGGTGCAGGCCGTGGTGCTCAATCTGCTTCAGGATCTGAAGCAGCGGCTGGGTATGAGCTATCTGTTCGTCTCGCATGATTTGAATGTGGTGCGCTTGTTGTGCGATCGTGTCATTGTGATGCGGACGGGACGGATCGTCGAGGAGGGCTCTTCCGAGCAGGTGCTCGGCGATCCCCAGGACGACTACACCAAGGAACTGCTGACGGCGATCCCGCATCCGCCGTTGCCGGTGCACTGAGATCAGCTTGAGAGAGTGATGGCCGAACCCCTGGACGACTATATCGACGCCGTATCCAAAGCGCTGGCGCTGCCGGTCGAGGAGGCCTGGAGGCCCGCGGTGCGTGCGAATCTCGACGTGTCGCTGCGCCTTTCCCGCCTCGTCGACGAATTCGCGCTGCCGGACGAGACCGAGCCGGCGCCGATCTTCACGGTCTGATGCTGCCATGACCACCAAGCCAGAAACGGCCTCGGGAATCGCAAGCGCGGTCGCGGCCCGCAAAATGTCCGCGCTCGATGCCACCGAAGCCGCGCTTTCGCGCATCAAGCAGCACGACACCATTCTCAATTCCTTCACTGACGTCACCGCCGATCGCGCCCGCGCCAAGGCGCGCGCGATCGACGCCGACATCGCAGCCGGAAAGGAAATCGGCCCGCTCGCCGGCGTACCTTTCGCGGTGAAGAACCTGTTCGATGTCGCGGGCCTGCCCACACGTGCGGGCTCGAAGATCAACCGCGACCTCGCGCCGGCCAAACGTGACGCCACGCTGATCGAGCGGATGGAAGCCGCCGGCGCCGTTCTGGTCGGCGCGCTCAACATGGGCGAATACGCCTACGACTTCACCGGCGAGAACGTCCATGACGGTCCCTCGCGCAATCCGCATGATACGACGCGGATGACCGGCGGTTCCTCCGGTGGTTCGGGCAGCGCCGTCGGCGGCGCGCTGGTGCCGATCGCGCTGGGCTCGGACACCAACGGTTCGATCCGCGTGCCGTCCTCCTTCTGCGGCATCTTCGGTTTGAAGCCGACCTATGGCCGGCTCACTCGGGCGCGTTCCTTTCCGTTCGTCGCGAGCCTCGATCATCTCGGCCCGTTCGCGCGTTCGGTCACCGATCTCGCGCTCGCCTATGATGTGATGCAGGGCCCGGATGCGGAGGACAGCGCCTGCACGACGCGCGGGCTGGAGCCGACGCTGCCGCTGATCGCCAATCCGGTCTCGGACCTGCGGATCGCGATCGCGGGCGGATATTTCCAGAAGAACGTGTTCCCGGAAGCCGTCGAGGCCGTCGGCCGCGTCGCCAAGGCGCTCGGCGCAACGCAAGTCGTGGATATTCCCGAAGCCGCGCGCGCCCGCGCGGCGGCCTACGTCATCACCACCACCGAAGGCGCTTCGCTCCACCTCGATCGCCTGCGCAAGCGCCCGAACGATTTCGATCCGGCCGTGCGCGACCGGCTGATTGCAGGCGCGATGGTACCTGCGCCCATGGTCGACCGCGCGCAAAAATTCCGCCGTTGGTACCGCGCGCAGCTTGCCGAGATCTTCAAGTCCGTCGACGTGCTGCTGGCGCCCGCGACGCCCTGCACCGCGCCGAAACTCGGCCAGGTGAATTTCAATCTCGACGGCGTCGAGCTTCCGGTCCGCGCCAATATCGGCGTTCACACCCAGCCGATCTCCTTCATCGGGTTGCCGGTGGTCGCGGTGCCGGTGCCGCTCGAGCCGCTGCCGATCGGCGTGCAGATCATCGCCGCGCCCTGGCGCGAGGACATCGCGCTTCGTGTCGCGCACGCATTGGAAAAGATGGGTGTGGCATCCGCGCCTGCTCCAAGGGGACTTTAAGTGGAATTTGAGATGGAGATCGATCTCCCCGAGGTGATCGCGGAAGTCAAAGCCGCGTTCGAGCGTTATGAGCAGGCCCTCGTCAGCAACGACGTCGCGGTGCTGGGCGAGCTGTTCCGCAACGATCCCCGCACGCTGCGCTACGGCATCGGCGAGAACCTCTACGGCTACGAGGCGATAAGCGGATTCCGCGCCGGCCGATCGCCGGTCGGCCTGAACCGCCGCACCACAAAGACGGTCATCTCGAGCTATGGCCGCGACACGGCCGTTGCTTCCACGCTGTTCTATCGCGACACCGCGCCCGGCAAGGTCGGCCGGCAGATGCAGACCTGGATTCGCTTTCCCGAGGGCTGGCGCGTCGTCGCCGCCCATGTCAGCATCATCGACGAGCCGAAAGAGACCGCATGACGCTCGACGAGTTTCCGCGAGGGACACCGCCGGCTGAACCGGTCGTGCCGCGCGTCGATCGTCCCTCGGCATCGGTGCAGAAGGTCACCCGCGCAGAGGAGCTGCGCCTGCAACTCGCGGACGAGATCGTGCGCGGCGCCCTGGCCCCCGGCGCGCCGCTGGACGAGACCGACATCGCGCGCCGCTTCAACGTCTCGCGGACGCCGGTACGTGAGGCGCTGCGCCAGCTCGTGGCAAGCGGCCTCGTCGAAGCGCGCGCCCATCGCGGCGCGGTGGTGGCGCAGCCCTCGATCGAGCGGCTGACGGGCATGTTCGAGGCGATGGCCGAGCTCGAGGCGCTGTGCGCAGGGCTCGCCGCCGAGCGCATGTCCGCGGCCGAGCGCCATGGCCTCGAGGCTGTCCACGAGGAGCTGCGGCTGCTGAGCTACGCCGGCAATCCCGACCGCTTTCACGAGGTCAACGAGCGCTTCCACAACGCGATCTATGCGGGATCGCAGAACGGCTATATCGCCGAGATCACGCTGGCGACGCGCGTGCGCGTTCAGCCGTTCCGCCGCGCCCAGTTCCGCAACCTCGGACGTCTCGCCAAATCCCAAGCCGAGCACGACCGCGTCGTCGTCGCCATCATGCGCGGCGACAAGCAGGGCGCGGCCGCCGCGATGCGCGCGCATATCGAGCTGGTGCGCGGCGAGTACGAGATTTACGCAGTGTCGCTGTAGTGTCGTAGGGCGGGCAAGGGCGCAAAGCACCGTGCCCACGATCTTCTCATGAAGCACGAGATCGTGGGCACGCTTCGCTTTGCCCGTTCTAGGAGGCCTATTTTGTTGTGGCTTCCGCCATATACTTCCGCCAGCCGCCATACGCGGTGATATCCCGCGCATCGCTTAGCACCTCCGGCTCGACCAGAAACCCCTTCACCCTGCGGCCGTCGGCCAGCCGCACCGTTCCGATCGCCATCGGCGCGGGGATTGCGTCGACGAACTTGCCGAAGGCGGACGACGACAACGACCAGATCTCCAGTTCGATCGCGGCGCCCTTGCCGGCCTCGACGCGAAGCATGCCCGGCTTTGGCGGCGTGGTCTTGAGCGCGTAGAGCTTGTAGTCCGGCGCCGTTCTGGTTGCCTCGATCAGGCGGCCGTTCAGCGCTTTCAACTCGCCGTTCAGCACCATGCCGGACAGATGCGCGCCGACCACGGCGATCGGGATCTCGTCGGCGCTGCTCGCCGGCAAGGGTGCGAGCGGTGCTTGCGCTACGCTCTTTGCGCCGAGACTCAGCTTCGTATCGGCATGGAAGACGCGGCCGATGCTGGCGAGCAGCCCGTCGCGGCCTGCCGGCGCGAGCAGCGTGACGCCGAACGGAATGCCGTCGGCGCGCATCGAGGCCGGAACGGCAAGGCCGCAGAGGTCGAGCAGGTTGACGAAATTGGTGTAGGTGCCGAGCCGGCTGTTGAGCTCGATCGGGTTGGCGAGCACCTGCGCCGTCGTATAGGCCGTCGGCGCCGTCGGCAGCACTAACGCGTCGATATTGGTAAAGGTGCGCTCGGCGATCTTTCGCAGGCCCTGCAGGCGGTAGAGCGCCGAGAACGTGTCTGCCGCCGTCAGCCGCGCGCCCGCCGCGGTGATCTCGCGCGTCACGGGATGGATCGCATCAGGCGCGGAGGCCAGCAGATCCTTGATCACGAGATAGCGTTCCGCGACCCACGGGCCCTCATAGAGCAGCCGCGCCGTCTCGTAGAACGGCTCGAGGTCGAACTCGATCAACTCGGCGCCAAGCGCGGTCCAGCGCTTCAGCGCATCGGCGTAGGCGGCTTCCGATGTCTTGTCGCCGAAGAAGATCAGCTGTCCGTTGCGCGGCACGCCGAGGCGCAAGCCTGCCGGGAACGGCGTGAGCGGCTGAAGCGGCCGGTCGCGCGAGAACGGGTCGGCCTGGTCCGGCCCCGCCATCACCGACAAAGCGAGCGCAGCATCATCCACCGTCAGCGCAAACACCGAGATGCAGTCGAGCGTGCGACAGGCCGGCACGAGACCCGCATTCGAGATCATGCCGAGGCTCGGTTTCAGGCCGACGATGTTGTTGAGCATGGCCGGCACGCGGCCGCTGCCTGCGGTATCGGTGCCCAGCGACAGCGGCACGAGGCCGGCGCCGACGGCGACCGCGGAGCCCGAACTCGACCCGCCGGGAATGAGATCGTCGCGAATTGCGTTCTTGGGAATGCCGTAGGGCGAGCGCACGCCGACGAGGCCGGTTGCGAACTGATCGAGATTGGTCTTGCCGATGATGATGGCGCCGGCGGCACGCAGGCGCGCTACCGCGGTCGAGTCGTGCGCCGGCGTGGTGGAGAAGGCCGGGCAGGCGGCGGTGGTCGGAAAACCCAGCGCGTCGATATTGTCCTTCACCGCGACCGGCACGCCATAAAGCGGCAGGTCGGCGGCCTCCTTCCGCGCGGCAAGCCGCTCGGCTTCCGCGATCGCGTCCGTCTCCTCGCGCAGGCTGATGAAGATGGCAGGATCGTTGCGGTCGCGGATGCGCTGATAGGTCCGCGCGATCGTCTGCGCCGGCGTCAGCGTCCCCGCGCGATGCGCGGCTACAATCGCGGCGATCGTTTCAGGCTGCTCGGCCCCCATTTCAGCCCTCATGGCGACAAAACTCCGGCAATTCGACTTCGCCCGGAGTGAAGCAAGCGATGTGCCATTGTGTACAATATCCGGGCAGCACCATTGCTCCGGATATTATCGCGTGATCAGTGGCTTGGGAGATATTTCGACCGGCAGATGGGCGGCCGCAGCGGCGCCCTGTGGCGAGCATTTGCCCAAATCATGGGCAGTCGAGGTCAGGTGAAGCCAGCGAGGATCCGGAGCAGGTGGGCCCGGTTCTCCTTGCCGATCTTCGCCTCGACGTTCCGCTCGTGCTCGGCCGCGAGCCGCTTGAACTTCGCCAGCGCCGTCTCGCCCTGCGCGGTGAGATGCAGCGCATGCGAGCGCCGGTCCGCCTTCGACTTGACCCGCTTGACCAGCCTGCGCTGTTCGAGACTGTCGAGCAGATGCACCAGCCTGGCGCGCTCGATGCCCAGGCGCTTGGCCACGGCCATTTGCGACAGGCCCGGATTGGCCCCGATCACCGTCAGCACCGAATATTGCGTCGGCCGGATGTCGACATCGCCGAGCGTCCTGATGAAATCCTGAAAGATCCAGATCTGGAAGCGTCGCACCGCATAGCCGGCGTGCCCGACCAGGGCGTCGAGGCCGACATCATCGGCAATATCGCGGGGCGCCGCGCCATTGCCGGCGCGCTTGCGTGGGGAGGGGCGGGTATCGGCCCGGGCTGCACTGGCTGTCACGTCAAGGTCTCCTGCCGCGCAACCTTAGCGTCTCGGCGGCCTGAGCGAAAGTTTGTTGTTGACGACAACAATTGTCATGCCCAACATTATGGCCAAGGCAGCCTGGAACGAAGCTGCGGCCGATCCGGTATCCGGGCGGAGGGAGGAAACACATGACAGTCGCTCCACGCAGTGACGTTGCAGGCCTGTTCGCAAGCCCGCGGACCGTCGCAGAGCATCGCGCCGACGGCAGCATCGTGCTGCGCTCGCCCGATCCGTTGCGTGAAGGCGCGCGTTGCGTCGGCGACTGGCTGGAGCAATGGGCGCGGCAAACCCCGGATGCGATCTTCCTTGCCGAGCGCGGCAATGTCGATGCGCCCTGGACCACCGCCACCTATGCGCAGGCGCTGCGCCAGGTGCGTGCGGCGGCGTCCTGGATTTTGGCGCAGGGCCTCAGCGCAGAGCGCCCGCTCGCGATCCTGTCCGACAACAGCATCGATCACGCGCTGCTGGCGCTTGCCGCTCAGCATGTCGGCGTGCCCTCTGCCGCGATCTCGCCGGCCTATTCGCTGATGTCCCGGGATTTCGAGAAGCTCAAGAGCATGATCACGCTGCTCGATCCGGGCGCGATCTACGTCGCTGCGACAAAACCCTTTGCGGCGGCGCTGGAGGCGATCGCGCCGCTGCACCGGGCGCGCATCATCAGCGGCAACGAGGACGACGCCGGTGCGCTCGCCTTCCGTGCTGTAGCGGGAACGCCCGAGAGTCCCGGCGTCGCAACTGCCTTCGCCGCGGTGACGCCGGACACGATCGCGAAATTCCTGTTCACGTCAGGGTCGACCGGCACGCCGAAGGCCGTCATCAACACCCAGCGCATGCTGACCTCGAGCCAGCAGGCCAAGGCCCAGACCTGGATATTTCTCGAGCAGGAGCGCGACGATCTGGTCATTCTCGACTGGCTGCCCTGGAGCCACACCTTCGGGGCCAACCACAATTTCAATCTCGTGCTGCGCAATGGCGGCTCGCTCTATATCGACGGCGGCAAGCCCGCGCCCGGTCTCTTCGCGACGTCGCTGGCCAATCTGAAAAGCGTGATGCCGACGGTCTATTTCAACGTGCCGCGCGGCTTCGACATGCTGATCGCGGCGCTGCGCGGGGACGAGGAGCTGTGCCGCCGCTTCTTCAACGAGGTGAAATTCGCCTTCTATGCCGGCGCCGCGCTGCCGCAGAATCTGTGGGACGCGCTCGAGGAGCTCTCGATCAAAACCGTCGGCCGTACGCTGCCGATGGTTTCGGCCTGGGGCTCGACCGAGACGTCGCCGCTCGCGACCGATTGCCATTTTCTCGCCGAGCGTTCCGGCAATATCGGCGTGCCGATCCCCGGCACCGAATTGAAGCTCGTCGCGACCGGCGACAAGCTGGAGGTGCGCGTCCGCGGGCCGAACGTCACGCCCGGCTATTGGAAAGCGCCGGAGCTGACGAAGCAGGCTTTCGACGAGGAGGGCTTTTATCTGATCGGTGACGCGGTCAAGCTGGCCGATAACGGCAGGCCGGAGCGCGGCCTGTTCTTCGACGGCCGCGTCGCGGAGGACTTCAAGCTCAATTCCGGCACCTGGGTCAACGTCGGCACGCTGCGCGTTGCCGGCATTGCCGCGCTCTCGCCGCTGGCGCAGGACATCGTCGTGTCGGGTCATGGCGGTGACGAGGTGCGCTTTCTGGTGTTTCCCAATGTTGTCGCCTGCCGTGTCCACGCCGGTCTGTCCGAGACGGCAGGCGTGAACGAGGTGCTGGCGCATGACAAGGTCAGGACCGCAATCGCGCAGGGCCTGGCGAAACTCAAGCAGCAGGGCCCCCACTCCTCCGGTCACGCCACGCGCGCGCTGCTCCTCGCCGAGCCGCCCTCGGTCGACGGCGGCGAGATCACCGACAAGGGCTACATCAACCAGCGCGCCGTGCTGACGCGGCGAGCGGACGCGGTGGCGCGGCTGAACGACGACGCGTCGGGCGAATGGATCGGTTGCAGCGCCTGAGCTGACGAAGCCGCCGCAAAAGAGGGCGCGTAGCTCATCTCGCTTTCATGACGCCGCAATGTTCGAAGTAGGCCAACAGCCCTGCCGCATTATCTTGCCGATTCTTTTGTTGCTTAAGCAACTAATTTGTGCGAACCGTTCCGGACAAGGATGACGGCGGGCGAACCGCCGCGACTTCTCTGGAGGAAACGATGCTCGGCCCGCACGGTGCCGCCGGCAAACGCCGGCGCATGCCTGGATGTGATGGAAGGTGGCGCCCGGCGCGCGGCTCGTCAGGGCTCAGCGCCGCCGGTGACCGCGCCAAGGTTTTCGTGGAGCCGGCGCAAGAGATCGATCAACACCTCACGCTCGTCCTTGCTGAGGCAGGACAACAGCCGCCGCTCGCGCTCGAGCGCCGCGACGATGACCTTGTCATGGGTCGCGCGGCCCTTCGCCGTCAGCGAAATCGAATGGGTGCGGCCGTCGTTCGGATCGGTGCGGATCGACACCAGCCCGCGCTTCTCGAGCCCCGCCAGCGTCCGGCTCACCGGTCCCTTGTCAAAGCCGATGACGTGGCAGATGCGCGAGGCCGGAATGCCGGGCTCGATCGCCAGCAGCGACATGATCCGCCATTCCGTGACGTTGACGCCGAACTGCCGCTGATAGAACGCGGTCGCGCTGTTCGAGAGCTTGTTGGCGATGAAGGTGACGAACGCCGGAACGTAACGGTCGAGGTCGAGCGTCGGTCCCGCCTCGTGAAGCGCAGGCTTTTGGCGGATTCTGGTCGATGGCGCGGGCATATCGGGATTCTATCTCGCGGCGGGCCGGTTGACCTAAGGGCATGCGCCGCTCTTTCACAAGATCAAAATGAGGGAGGTCTACCATGACCGCATCCGGCTCCCCGGTATCGACTGGCTCTGCGGCCGTTCCGCATCTCGACGTTGATCCCTTCGACATGAAATTTTTTGCCGACCCCTACCCCACGCATCAGCGGCTGCGTGAGGCCGGGCCAGTGGTCTATCTCGACAAGTGGAACGTCTATGGCGTGGCACGCTATGCCGAGGTCCATGCGGTGCTGAACGATCCCGCGACCTTCTGCTCCAGCCGCGGCGTCGGCCTGTCCGACTTCAAGAAGGAGACGCCGTGGCGACCGCCGAGCCTGATCCTCGAAGCCGATCCGCCTGCGCACACCCGCACCCGCGCCGTGCTGTCGAAGGTGCTATCGCCCACGGTGATGAAGGGGCTTCGTGACCGCTTCGCCGCGGCGGCCGAGCAGCGGGTCGACGAATTGCTGGACAAACGCAGCTTCGACGCGATCGCTGATCTGGCGGAAGCCTATCCGCTCTCGATCTTTCCGGACGCGCTCGGGCTGAAGCCGGAGGGCCGCGAACATCTGATCCCCTACGCGAGCGTCGTCTTCAACGCGTTCGGGCCGCCCAACGAATTGCGCCAGGAATCGATCGAGCGCTCGGCGCCCCATCAGGCTTACGTCACCGCGCAGTGTCAGCGAGAAAATCTCACGCCCGGCGGCATCGGCGCCTGCATTCACGCCCATGTCGACGAGGGCGCGATCACCGCGACCGAAGCGCCGCTTCTGGTCCGCTCGCTGCTCTCCGCCGGCCTCGATACCACCGTCAACGGCATCGGCGCCGCCGTTTATTGCCTGGCGCGTTTTCCCGACCAGTGGCAGCGCCTGCGCGGCGATCTCACCCTTGCGCGCAATGCCTTCGAGGAGGCGGTGCGCTTCGAGAGCCCGGTGCAGACGTTTTTCCGCACCACCACCCGCGAAGTCGAGCTCTCCGGTGCGACCATCGGCGAGGGCGAGAAGGTGCTCATGTTCCTTGCCGCCGCCAATCGCGATCCGCGGCGCTGGGACGAGCCCGACAGCTACGACATCGGCCGCCGCACCTCCGGCCATGTCGGCTACGGCTCCGGCATCCACATGTGCGTGGGCCAGCTCGTGGCGCGGCTCGAAGGGGAGACGATGCTCTCGGCGCTGGCCCGCCGTGTTGCCAGCATCGAGCTCGCCGGCGAGCCGAGGCGCCGCTTCAACAACACGCTGCGCGGGCTCGACAGCCTGCCGGTGACCATCACGCCGGCCTGACGCCGCCGGCGACGCAAACAACACATACAACACGGGAGGGAACGATGAAGCATCTGAAATGGGCGTTCGCACTGGCGGCGAGCCTGGCGAGCGGCGCGGCAAGCGCCGAGATATCCGACAATGTCGTGCGCGTCGGCGTGCTCAACGACATCTCCGGCATCTTCCAGGACACCAACGGCATGGGCTCGGTGGAAGCCGCGCGCATGGCGGCGGAGGACTTCAATGGCGGCGGCAAAGGTATCAAGGTCGAGATCGTCTATGCCGATCACCAGAACAAGGCCGATGTCGGCAACGCCATCGCGCGCAAATGGCTCGACGTCGAGGGCGTCGACGCCATCGTCGACGTGCCGAATTCGGCGGTCGGCCTGTCCATCAACGCGCTGCTGCGCGACGGCCGCATGACCTTTCTGGCCTCCTCGACCGCGAGCTCGGATCTCACCGGCAAGGCTTGCTCGCCCAACACCATCCAGTGGGTCAACGACGCCTGGGCAACCGGCAACACCACCGCAGCCGCGATGATGTCGCGCGGCGGCAAGGATTGGTATTTCCTCACGGTCGATTACGCGCTGGGCAAGGGCATCGAGGCGGAGGCGCAGAAGTACATCGAAGGGCACGGCGGCAGGGTGCTGGGCTCATCGAAGCATCCGCTCGGCACTTCCGACTTCGCCTCCTTCCTGTTGCAGGCGCAGAGCTCGAAAGCGCAGGTGATCGGACTCGCCAACGCCGGCGGCGACACCATCAACGCCGTGAAGCAGGCCGCCGAGTTCGGGATCCAGCAGAGCGGGCAGAAGCTCGTCGCCTTCCTGCTCTTCATCAACGACGTCCACGGCATGGGCATCAAGGTCGCGCAGGGGCTCCAGCTCATGGAAGCCTTCTACTGGGACATGAACGACGACACCCGCGCGTTCGCCAAGCGGTTCGCCGCCCGGCCCGGCATGAACGGCAAGATGCCGAGCGGCAACCAGGCGGGCGTCTACGCCTCCACGCTCGCTTATCTGAACGCGGTCGCCGCCACCGGCAGTGACAACGCCAAGAACGTCGTGCCCGAGATGAAGAAATTCAAGGGCAAGGACAAGCTCTTCGGCGACACCGCCATCCGCCAGGACGGCCGCGTCGTGCACCCGATGTACCTGTTCGAGGTGAAGAAGCCGGAGGAGTCGAAATATCCGTATGATTATTACAAGCTGGTCTCGACGATCCCCGCGGAGCAGGCGTTCAGGCCGCTGGCGGAGGGCGGGTGCGAGCTGGTGAAGTAGCTGCCGCTGTTGCGGCAAGCGTCGCTGCGCCCTCTCCCCTTGCGGGAGAGGGTGGCTTCGCGAAGCGAAGCCGGGTGAGGGTTCTCTCCTCACGGACGATCTCGCGAGTGGAGACATACCCCTCATCCGGCGCTTCGCGCCACCTTCTCCCGCAAGGGGAGAAGGAAGAGCACTACACCACCTTGCTGCTTCCCTGTGTGATCAACCGCGCCGCGCGCTGATCGCGCGCGTAGATCCAGAGCCAGCTCAAGGCGACGCTGAGGCGGTGGCGGAGGCCGATCAGGAAGTAGATGTGGGCGATGCCCCAGATCCACCATGCGATGGTGCCGCGCAGCTTGAAGCGGCCGAAATCGATGACGGCGAGCCGCTTGCCGATCTGGGCGAGGCTGCCGGCGTGCTTGTAACGGAATGGGCCGGTCGCAGCACCGCGCAGCCGGGCCTTGATGGTCTCGGCGACGTGCTTTCCCTGCTGCTTGGCAGCCGGCGCGATGCCCGGCACCGGCTTGCCGTCCCAGGCGTTGATGCTGACGGTGTCGCCGATCGCGAAGATCTCGGGATGACCGGGAATGGTCAGGTCGGCCTCGACCTGCACGCGTCCGGCGCGATCGCTGGGTGCGTCCAGCCATTCGGCGGCGGGCGAGGCGCGCACACCGGCGGCCCAGATACGTGTTTTTGCCTCGAGCAGCCTGCCGCCGAACACCACACCCTCGCGGTTGATCTCGGTCACGGCCTGCCCGAGCACGACCTCGACGCCGATCTTCTCCAGCGAGGCCTGCGCATAGGCCGAGAGATCGTCGGCAAAGCCCGCGAGCACGCGCGGCCCCGCCTCGATCAGCACCACGCGCGCCTTGGTGGTGTCGATGTTGCGGAAATCGCCGGGCAGAGTGTGATGCGCCATCTCGGCGATCGTGCCGGCGAGCTCGACGCCGGTCGGGCCGGCACCGACGATGACGAAGGTCAGCCGCGCCGCGCGCTTCGCCGGATCGGTCTCGCGCTCGGCGCGCTCGAACGCCACCAGGATATGACGGCGCAAGGTGGTGCCATCCTCCAGCGTCTTCAGGCCCGGCGCCCATTGCTCCCACTCGTCATGGCCGAAATAGGCGTGACGCGCACCGGTCGCCAGCACCAGCGTGTCGTAGGGCACCTCGCTGCCGTCGTCGATCAGGACGCAGCGCCTTGCCGCATCGACGCCGCTGACAGTCGCAAACAGCGTCGTCACCTCGCGCCGGTCGCGCATGAGATGGCGGATCGGCCAGGCGATCTCGCTGGTCGCGAGCGAGGCGGTCGCAACCTGGTAGAGCAGCGGCTGGAACAGATGATGGTTGCGGCGATCGATCAGCGTGATCTCGACCGGGGCGCCAGCGAGCCGGTAGGTCGTCTCCAGCCCGCCGAAGCCGGCCCCGACGATGACGACGCGGTGCGGTGTCGTGGTCATGATGTGCCCTCGAATCTCGCTGCTCTTCCTGCTCATTTAAGTGCGAATTGGGTGTCGCGGTCCAATAGCCGTCATCAATGGTCGGATAGGCCGGACGTATCGGTCCGGCGCGGAAAAAGCGCCGCAGCCCCCGGACCGGGCTTGGGCCAACCTTGGACCTTGGGCCGAAGTAAGTAGAATTATATTTCTTGCCATCCGCGACGGGCGCGAAATATGGTGCAGGGCAGGCGCTGAGCCATTGGCGGCTCGATGGATTTTGCGTTCAATAGAGACGACCCGGGCGGCGATCACCCCGCTTGCGGGCTCAATAATTAAGGAGGGGAGTGGTTATGAGGACGGCATTCTGGCTGGCGGGCGCAGCGGCGCTCGTGCTGGCAAATCAGGCATCCGCCGGCGACACCATCAAGATCGGCTTCGTTTCGACCTTCAGCGGCCCGACCGCCGTGATCGGCAACGACATGCGCAACTCCTTCGAGCTCGCGCTCGATCATCTCGGCCGCAAGATGGACGGCAAGCCGGTCGAGGTGATCTACGAGGACGACGGGCAGAAGCCCGACGTCGGCAAGCAGAAGACCGAGAAGCTGGTACAGTCCGACAAGGTCGATTTCATCGTCGGCTACATCTGGTCGAACGTGCTGCTGGCCTCGCTCAAGACCGCGGTGGATTCGCAGACCTTCCTGATCTCGGCCAATGCCGGCCCTTCGCAGCTCGCGGGCGATCTGTGCTCGCCTTACGTGTTCTCGACTTCCTGGCAGAACGACCAGACACCGCAGGCGGTCGGCACCTATATGAACCAGAAGGGCGTCAAGTCGGTGTTCCTGATCGGCCCGAACTACGCCGCCGGCAAGGACATGCTGGCTGGTGTCAAGAGTACCTTCAAAGGGCAGGTCGTGGGTGAGGAATACACGGTGTGGCCGAGCCAGCTCGACTTCTCGGCCGAGCTCTCCAAGGCGCGTGCCTCCGGCGCCGAGTCGATCTTCGTGTTCTATCCAGGTGCTGCGGGCGTACAATTCCTGAACCAATATGCTCAGGCCGGGCTGAAGAGCACGATGCCGCTCTACACCGCCTTCACCATCGACGAGCTGTCGCTGCCGCTCCAGAAGGAGAACGCGCTCGGGGTGCCCGGCGCGCAGCAATGGGTCAACGACCTCCCCAACGAACAGAACAAGCGCTTCGTCGCCGACTACCGCAAGAAGTATCCCGGCCTGCGTCCGACCTTCTATGGCGCGCAGTCCTACGACGCTGCGAACCTGATCAACAGCGCCGTCGTCGCCGTGAAGGGCGACACCAGCAAGAAGGACGCAATGAAGGCCGAAATGGAGAAGGCCAACTTCAAGTCGGTGCGCGGCGCGTTCAAGTTCGGCAACAACCACATCCCGATTCAGAACTTCTACCTGCAGGACGTGGTCAAGGACGCCGAAGGCCAGCTCGCGCTCAAGACGGTCGCGACCATCGTCGAGAACGACCAGGATCGCTTCCACGAGAAGTGCAAGATGAAGTGAGGTCGGCGTAGCCGCCGAATGAGGGGGCTCTTCTGCCCCTTCAATTGTAAGTATCGTAGGGTGGGCAAAGCGAAGCGTGCCCACCATTCGCACCGCATAATCGGCGAGGTGGTGGGCACGGCGCAAGCGCGCCTTTGCCCACCCTATGTTCCTCGATAGCCTCCGCACAGTCATTGCGAGCGCAGCGAAGCAATCCAGAATCCCTCCGCGGAGGCAGTCTGGATTGCTTCGTCGCAAGGGCTCCTCGCAATGACGATGAGGAGAACGACGTGCGAGAAAGAGACACCTATACCCTCGGCATGCTCGCCGGCCGCACCTCGCGGGCTTGCGCTGCGAGCCTGATTCCGGCATTGGCCGCGCCAAAGCCCCGGTAGTCCCGCCGCTCCACGATCTCGAAGAAGAAGCGCTCGTCGAAGATGTGGGTGTAGACCTGGAAGAACTCGCCGTCGCCCTCGCGATCGTAGAGGATGTGGTTGACGCGCAACTGCGCCATCAGCTCGGGCGCGAGGTCGTATTTGGCTTCGATGTCGTCGTAGTAATTATCGGGGATGTCCAGGAAATCCGCGCCGCGCTTGCGCATCTCCGCGACCGCCGCAAAAATGTCCGGGCACGCGAATGCGACGTGCTGCACGCCTGATCCGAAGAACTCCGAGATGAAGCGCGCCGGCAGCGTGCGGTTGGCGGAAGAGCCGTTGAGCACGAAGCGCAGGCTCTGGTCGGCGTTGATGATGGCCTGGCTCTGCACCAGACCTCTGGGGTCGGCGATCTCCATCTGCGGCAGCCGCGTCAGGTCGAGGATGCCGGTGTAGAACAGCAGCCAGGACAGCATCTCGTCATAGGGCATCGACTGCGCGATGTGATCGACGGCGAGCAGCGCATCCGCCCCCGCATCGCTCGCAACAGGCTCGAAATCCGTGTCCCAGTTCTTGCCGGCCTGGTCGAGGAAATAGAGCAGGCTGCCGCCGACACCGTGGATCGCGGGGATTTCCAGCTCGCCCGGCCCGACCGGCTGGTAGAAGGTGCGCGCCTTCAGCGTCTCGGCACGCTGCATGGCAAGGCCGGCATTGTCGACGTCGAGCGCGATCGCGCAGACGCCGGGGCCGTGCGTGACGTAGTGGGAATGGGCAAACCCGTCGGTCTCGCTGTTGATGACGAGCTCCACCTTGCCCTGCGACCAGCGCTCCACCGCCTTGCTGCGATGCGCGCCCGTCTTGCGGAAGCCGAGTTGCGAAAACAGACGGGCGAGCTCGCCGGCCTTGGTCTCGTTGACGGCAAATTCGATGAACCCGGTACCGCGGCTCTTCGCCTTCGGCGCCAGCGGCTCGGCGGCGAATTTCGGCCAATCCGGTGCAAGCTGGTCCTCCAGCAGGATCAGTGAGCGCAGGCCGTCCACCGCGGTCTGCGCAGCCGAGCCGGCGCGGAACTGGTCGTTGAAGATCTCCAGCGACAGCGGTCCGGCATAGCCGGTTGCTGCGATCGCCGCCATGAACTCGCCGACCGGCAGATCGCCCTGGCCGGGAAAGGACCGGAAGTGCCGGCTCCAGGACAGGATATCGAGCTCGAGCTTCGGCGCGTCCGCGAGTTGCACCAGAAAGATCTTGTCGCCGGGGATCGAGGCCATCGCGCGGGTTGGAAAGCCCGGTGCGAGCGTGTGAAAGCTGTCGAGGATGATCCCGATCGCGGGATGATCGGCGCGCCGTACGATCTCCCAGGCGTCGCGGTAGTCGTTGACATGGCGTCCCCAGGCCAATGCCTCGTAGCCGACGCGCACGGAGCGCTTGGCCGCGCGTTCGCCCAGCTCGCGAAAATCATCGGCGGCGCGGTCGATGCCGCCGAGCGAGACGGGCGAGACGTTGGAGCAGATCAGCAGCAGGTCGGTGCCAAGCTCCTGCATCAGATCGAACTTTCGCTCCGCGCGGGCAAAGTTGCGGGCGCGCTGCGGCTCGGGCATGCCTTCGAAATCGCGGAACGGCTGGAACGCGCAGATCTCGAGATTGAGTTCCTTGCAGAGCATAGCGATCTCGCGCGGGCCTGAGCCGAAAGACAGCAGATCGTTCTCGAAGATCTCGACCGCGTCGAAGCCGGCCGCTGCAATGGCGCGAAGCTTTTCGTCGAGGGAGCCCGAGAGCGAGACGGTGGCGATCGAGCGCTTGTTCATGCGGCCTGCTCCATGATCTGCCCCGGCGAGATCTTTTGTCCCGTGCGCGCCGCTTCGCTGACGGCCTCGACGACGGCGAGCGTGCCCATTGCATCCTCGACCGAAATCAGAGGCTGCTCGCGGCCGGCGATCACGGCCAGGAAATGCCGAAGCTGCTCGGCGAGCGGATCGTAAGCCGAGAGTGCGACGGGCTCGCGAACCAGCGGCGCGTGCCAGCCGGGATCTTGTCGATACGACCACAGCTCCATGGTGGGCACCGAGAGGGAGCCTTTAGTTCCGGCGAAGACGTAACAGGGCTGGTCCTGTCTGGGATAGACCGCGTTCTCGCCCGATGTGAGTTCCCAGCTCCATGGCGCCGGCGTCGCATCCGACACGGTCACCGTGCCGAGGGCGCCGTTGGCGAAGCGCAGCAAGAGCGCCGCGGTGTCCTCGACGGCGAGGCCGCGCACCTTGTTCGATGTCAGCGCCTGCACCTCGACGATCTCGCCGCAGATGAAGCGGAGATTGTCGATGTCATGAATCAAATTGATCAGCAGCGGACCGCCGCCCGCCTCACGCCGCCAGGCGACATCGAAATAATCGTCCGGTTTCTTCAGCAGCCACAGTCCGGCCACTGCGGTGAGCTGGCCGAGCTTGCCGCTTGCCACTGTTCCACGGGCCGACTTGATGATGGGATTGTGCCGCCGGTGGTGACCGACCAGCATCGGCACGCCGGTGCGCCTCACCGTGGCACAGAGGCGCTGTGCGGTGGCAACCGTCTCGGTCACCGGCTTCTCGATCAGCGCGGGAACGCCCGCCGCGGCGCAATCAAGGGCCATCGGCAAATGCAGCGTGTTGGGCGAGGCGATGACGAGACCGTCCGGCTTCTCCTGTGCCAGCAGCGCGCGATGATCTGGATAGCAGGGCACGTTGTGCGCCAGTGCATAATCCTTCGCGGCGGGCGAGGGATCGGCGATGCCGGCGAGCTCGCAGTCCTCCAATGCCGTGATCAGCTCGATATGGCGGCGGCCGATCAGGCCGGCTCCGGCGACGGCGATGCGCATTGCCGCGCTCATGCCGCACTCTCCTCCATCGCGCCGCCGAGGAACAACTGGCCGATCCGCGGATCGTTCAGAATGCGCTTGGCGTCGTCGACCATGCGGGTCTGGCCCAGCTCGAGCACGATGCCGATGTCCGAGATTTCCAGCGCCGAGCGCGCGTTCTGCTCGATCATCAGGATGGTGACGCCGCGGTCGCGCAGGCTTCTGAGGATATCGAAGGTCTGCTGCACCATCAGGGGCGATAGCCCGATCGAAGGCTCGTCGACCAACACCAGCTTCGGCTCGAGCAACAGCGAGCGCGCGATCTCGAGTTGCTTCTGCTCGCCGCCCGAGAGCGTCGAGGCCTGTTGCGTCGACTTCCGCCGCAGCGCCGGGAACAGGTCGAGCGCCGCCTCGATCCGCCGGGGCATGTCGAGTCCCTTTCCGGCGGCGACGCCGCCGAGCTCGATGTTGTGACGCACCGACAGTTCGGGAAAGATGTTGCGGCCCTGCGGCACGTAGCAGATGCCGGCATTGAGCAGCGCGCGCTGGCTTAAGTTGGTGACGTCGCGGCCGGCAAAGCTGATCTTGCCCTCGCGCAGCCTGAGCAGGCCGAAGATCGCCTTGAACACGGTGGACTTGCCGGCGCCGTTCGGGCCGATGATGGTGGTGATGGTCGCCGGCGGCACCGAGAACGTGGTGCCGTTCAGGATCGTCATCTTGCCGTAGCCGCCGACGAGATTGTGAACCGAGAGGATCGGGTCGCTCATGTTGGCTTCCTAATGTCCGAGATAGGCTTCGATCACGGCGGGGTTCTTGCGCACTTCGTCGGGCCGTCCCATCGCCAGCACCTTGCCTTCCGCCATCACCATCACGCGCGAGCACAGCGACATCACGAACTCCATGTTGTGCTCGATCACGACGAAGGTGGCGTTCTTCTGGCGGTTGATCGCGACGAGGCGGTCCTTCAGATCCGCCAGCATCGACGGGTTGACGCCGCCGGCGGGCTCGTCGAGCAGCACGAGGCGCGGGCCGCCCATGAAGGCCATGGCGGCGTCGAGCAGCTTTTGCTGGCCATAGGAGAGGCCGCCGGCGGGCTCGTCTGCGAGATGGTCGAGCTTGAAGAAGCCGATCATCTGGTTGGCGGTCTCGGTGAGCCCGGCATCGGAGCGGCCGACGAGGCGCGAGGCCATGTTGCCCTGATGCTCTTGCCCTGCGAGGATCAGGTTCTCGCGGACCGAGAGTTTTGGGAACACCTGAAGGAGCTGGAAGGTGCGGCTGACGCCGAGCTTGTTGAGCTCGGCAGGACGCAGGCCGGTGACCAGCTTGCCGTCGAGCTTGACCTCGCCACCGCTTGGAGTGAGCTGGCCGAGGATGCAGTTGAACAGGGTCGACTTGCCGCAGCCGTTCGGTCCGATCAGGCCGAGGATCTCGCCCTCGCGCACGTCGAAGGAAACGCCATCGACGGCGCTGATGCCACCAAAGTTCTTCCTGATGTCGGTGACTTCGAGGACCGCACTCATTGCGCTGCCTCCAGTCGGGATTTTGCGACGGCGCGCAGCGCGGACGCTGCCTTGGTGCGGCGTTCGGCAAGATAACGGTCGAGGATCCCGAGAATGCCGGTCGGCGACCAGATCAGCAGCAGCATCACCGCCACGGCATAGAGCATCAGATAATAGCCTTCGGTGAAGCGCAGCCATTCCGGCAGCAGCACCGCGATCATCGCCCCGAGGAACGGGCCGAAATAGAAACCGGCGCCGCCGACGATCACCATCATCAGCAGGTCGAGCGAGAGCGAGAGGTTGAACGGCACCGGATCGATATATTGCGTCAGCGGCGCATAGAGCGCGCCGGCGACGCCGCCGAGTGCCGAGCCGATCGCGAACGCCATCAGCGTGTAGCGGCGCGTGTCGATGCCGAGCGATTGCGCGCGCAGCGGGTTCTCGCGCAGCGCCATGAAGGCGCGGCCCCAGGGCGAACGGATCAGCCACCACACCGCCAGCGACACGATCGCGAGCGCGCCGAGGCAGACATAATAGAACGGCAGCGGCTTGTTGGTCGCGAATCCGAAGATGTTCGGGCGGGGAATATTGGAGATGCCGTAGATGCCGCCGGTGAGCCAGCTCTCGTTGCGGAACACCAGGAAGGCGAGGGTGGAAAAGGCGAGCGTGACGAAGGCGAGATAGTGATGCTGCACGCGCAGCGCGGGATAGCCGAGCACCCAGCCGACGGCGAAGCTCAAGGCGATCGCGACCAGAATAGCCGCCGGCAACGGCCAGCCATGCGTGGTCATGATGGCGGACGCGTAGGCGCCGATGCCGACGAAGGCGCCCTGCGCCAGCGAGACCTGGCCGGCATAGCCGAGCGTGAGATTGAGCCCCATCGCGGCGATGCTCATCACGGCCCATTGGCTCAGGATGAACAGGCCGTAGCGGTTGAAGTTCATGGGCACGATGATCAGCGCGGCGATCACGGCAAGGCCGAGCGCGATCTTCAGGGGTTTGGCAAAGCCGGTCATACCGTGCGCTCCTCGGCGCGGCCGAGCAAGCCCTGCGGCCGGAACAGGATGACGGCGATCAGGAAGAGCATCGGCACGGCGGCGCGGTACTGCGTCGAGACATAGGCGGCTGCGAGATTGTCGAGCACGCCGATCAGCAGGCCGCCCGCGATCGCCCCGCGCACCTGGTTGAAGCCGCCGACGATCGCGGCGATGAAGGCGGCTTGGCCCAGCACCTCGCCGGATGAGAATTTGGCGAGATAGATCGGCGTGATCAGCAACGAAGCCAGCGCCACCAGGAAGGCATTGATCAGGAAGGTCAGCAGGATCATGCGCTCGACCGGCACGCCGATGATGCGGGCCACCGTCGGGTTCTGGGCAGCCGCCTGCATCTGGTGGCCGAGCGAGGTGCGGTTGAGCAGCGTGGTCAGGCCGACCACGGCGAGGATGGCGACGACGAGCACGCCGATGCTCTGCAGCGACACCGCATAGCCGAAAATTGAGACGTCACCGGTCGGCACGATGGATGGAAAGGGCTGGGCTTCGGCGCTGAAGAACTGCTTGACGGATTCCTTGATGCCGATCGCCAACGCCATGGTTGCGATCGCGAGCGGCAGCACGCCGTGGCGCATCATGGAGTCCACCAGCAGCAGCTTGAAGGCGAGGCCGAGCAGGATCATCGACAAGAGGATGCCGAGGATGATCGCGAGCCAGAACGGCGCGCCGACATGCATCGCCGCCAACATCAGGAAGGCCGGCAGCATCACGAACTCGCCTTGCGCGAAATTGATGGTCTGCGAGGTCTGCCACAGCAGCGTGAAGCCGACCGCGACCAGCGCATAGATCGCGCCGGTGGCAAGTCCTGCGACCAGAAGATCGAACAGATTGGACATGGGTTCTCTTTGATCGTTAGAGCCCGAGTGAACGCCACGCGAATTCAGGCCTATCACTCCCTCTCCCCGCGAAGGGCGGGGCGAGGGAGAAGGGGAGTCCTCACTTCACCTTAGGCAGCACCTGCTTCACGACCTGCTTGCCCTCGACCACCTCCACCAGAAAGCTCTGGCGGTCGATGTCGCCGGTCTCGCTGAAGGTGACGTCCATCAGGATGCCCGGCTCGTCCGCGGCCTTGATGGTGAGGCCGTGCAGCGTGTCGGCGAATTTCTTCGGGTCGACCTTGCCCATCTTCTCGGTGGTGGCCTTCACCATGTAGACCGCGAGATAGCCCTTCAGGCCGTTGTGGTCGGGGACGTAATTGTACTTCTTCGAGAACTTCTCGCGGAATTGCTTGATCAGGTCGACCGGCGCATCGGTGGTGAGGCCGACATGGCCGCGTGCCCCGTTGGCGGCATCGCCCGCAAGCTCGATCACCTTCTGGCCGATCAGCGTGGTCTCGCCCATCAGGGGTGCGCTGACGCCCTGGCGCTTCAGCTCTTTCAGGATGCGCGCGCTCTCTTCCTCGTTGAGATAGACGAAGACGGCGCCGGGATTGGCAGCCTTGATCTTGCCGACGTCAGCGGCGAAATCGGCCTGACCCGCTTCGGTGGAGAGGTCGGCGACCACCTTCGAGCCGAGCCGGTCCAGCTCCTTGATGACGACATCGCGCCCGCCGCGGCCAAAGTCGTTGTTGACCCAGACCACTGCGACCGTCTTCGCCTTCATCTCGTCGTGGATGTACTTCGCAACCTTCGGCATCGAGGATTGCTGGCCGAACGAGGTGCGGAACAGGAACTTGTTGCCGCCCTGCGTCAGCTCGGCCGCTTCGCCGCCCATGATCTGCGCGATGCCGGCTTCGGCCGCGAGCGGGGCTGTGACCTTCACCGAGCCGGAATAGCCGGGCCCGAGCAGCACGTAGGGCTCGGCGTCGAGCGCCTTCTGGACCTGGGCACGCGCCACGCCCGGATTGGATTGCGAGTCGGCGTGGGTGACCTCCAGCTTGCGGCCGAGCACGCCGCCCTTGGCGTTGATCTCTTCGATCGCGAGATCGATGCCGTTCTTCCAATTGGTGCCGACCGTGGCGCCGCCACCCGAGAGCTCGGCGACGTCGGCGAGCTTGATCGCCTGGGCAAAGGCGCTGGTTGCGGTCATGGCGGTGAGCAGCGCGCCCACCAGTAGCGTTGATTTCATCGTCGTCTCCTCACGTTTCAAATTTTGCAAGCGGCCTTGTATCCGGCCGCCTCGTCTCAAGCTGCCTGATAGGCGGCGCTGCGCGCAGCCATCACGGCATCGAAAGCCTCTCCCATGACTTCCGTCGATGGGGCAAGGCCGGTGAACAGTTCGAAGGCATCCGCCGCCTGGTAGATCGCGAGCTCGCGGCCGGTCATGGTCCGGGCACCCTTCTCTCGCGCTGCGGCCAGCAGCGGCGTGACCAGCGGCGAATAGACGGCGTCGGCGACCCACAGGTCCGCCCTGAGCAGTGCCGCCGGCACTGGCGTGTCCCGGTTCGGCAGCATGCCGACCGGCGTGCCGTTGACGAGGCCGGTTGCGCCATCGAGTGCATCCTCGACGCTGGCGGCAGCGCGAGCGCCGCCGCGCGGGGCGAGCAGGGAAACCAGCTTTTCGGCACGCGCCGGCTCGCTGTCGAAGATGCGGATGTCGGTCACGCCGAGGCTCGCCAGTGCAAACGCGATCGCCTTGCCGACGCCGCCGGCGCCGATCACCGCCACGGCGTTGGCGGACGCGGCCAGCAGCGGCGCCACCGCGCGCGCAAAGCCGGTGGTGTCGGTGTTGTGGCCGGTCAGGCGGCCGTCTCTGACGACGACGGTGTTGACCGCGCCCATGGCGGCAGCGCCCGGCGCCAGCGCGTCGAGCAGCGGGACCACCGCTTCCTTGTAGGGATAGGTGATGTTGACGCCGGCAAAGCCGAGCCGCCGCACGCCTTCGAGCATCATGCGCAGCCCGGCCGCGTCGGCGCCGGCGACCTCGATGAGCTGGTAGTGGCCGCGCAGGCCGAGCGCCTCGGCGGCGCGCTCGTGCATGGCAGGGGACGCGGAATGCGCGATCGGCGCGCCGATCAGGCCGGTGAGGAGCTTCTGGCTGGCGGCGTATCCGCGCTTCGACATGGTTCGCTATCGTCTCAAAGGGAGCGTTCGGTCCCGGTCATTAGCGGGAAAATCCGCGCAACTCCAAGGGAGCTTCCAGCTGCGACGATAGCCTGTCCGTTGCCTAACACAATTACCCTTTTATCCGGTAAACCTAACATCATGTTATCTCTTTCGCGCACGCCCCGGCGCCGCCTTTCCATTGCCGCGGGACGGCTCGACCGCGCGCATCTCGGCGCGCAGCGCCTCGATGAAATACTCGGCATGGAGTGACAGCGGCGCGCCGCGCTTGACCGCGATGTAGGTGTCGAACCGCGTCGGCTCGGCGATCTTCAAGAGCTCGATTCCGGGATAGCCGCCATGGGCCACCGTGAACTGGTCGATGATGGCGATGCCGAGTCCGGCCTTCACCAGCGCGCAGACCGTGGTACCGAAGCGCGCGCGGATGGTGATGTCGTAGTCAAGCCGGTTGCGCGCGAAGATTTCGGCCATGATCCGGCCGTAGGGATCGTTGGGATCGATGCCGATCAGCGGGTAGCGGGTGATCTCGGCGGCCGAGACCTGCTTGCGGCCGGCGAGCTCGTGTCCCGGTGGCACGATGCAGTACAGCTCGCCCGAGGCGAGCGGCATGAAGTCGAGCGCGGAATGCTCCAGCCGGTAGCTCATCGCCACGCACTCGCCGCGCCCGAGCATGAGATAGTCGATGGCCTCCTCAAGCTTGAGGATGTTGATGTCGATACCGAGGTCGGGATAGCGGCGGCGGACACGCTCGATCGCGCGCGGCACCATCACCTGCGAGATGCTGGGTACCGAGCCGATCCGCAGTTCGGACAACCCGCCGCGGCCGATCTTGGAGATGATCTCCGAGAGATCGTCGACCTTCTTGTAGACGCCGTTGATCTGCTCGAAGATATTTTCGGCTTCCGGCGTCGGGAAGTAACGCCCGTTCTGGCGCTGGAAGAAGCGGATGCCGAGTGAGCGCTCGGTGTATTTGACGAGGCGGCTGATGCCCGGCGCCGAGACGTTGAGCAGCTTCGCCGCACCGCCGATGGTGCCCGTCACCATCACGGCCCGGATCACTTCAACCTGGCGCAGCGTCATCATGAAGAGGGCATCCCGACACCATCATGGCGGCGCTGCCTTCCCACTCCCCTTGTGGGAGAGGGTGGCTCGCCGCTCAGCGGCGAGACGGATGAGGGGTTGTTTCCGCGAATGATCCTGCCGCGATGAGTGCGCGGAGACAACCCCTCATCCGGCGCTTCGCCACCTTCTCCCACAAGGGGAGAAGGAAAGGCAACTTCTCGTTCAGATTGTTTCGACTAAAACCAACGCGTTTCGAATGGAGGGCGGCGTCGCGCGATCTGTTGCGTCGGTATCGTTCGCCGCAACCGCGCTTCAGCTCGCCGGCTCTTCCGGCGAGACGCTGTCGGCCAGCGCCTCGCGCTCGCCTTGCAGCACCTCGCGCGCGAACTCGATGATCTTCTGCTTGTTCGCCGTTTCGTGGACGGCGAAAAACACGCGGTTCAATTCGAGGCCGAGCACGCTGTTGAGGGCAATGTCCTCGTCTTCCATCTGTTTTTCCCGCTGCGGACCGCTCAGGTGTAACTTGATGCCTATTCTGCCACAAGTAGCTGAAATCTTCCGAGCAGATGAGCACCGGGAAACTACGGCCGCAGCGCATTTGAGGCCGCTCCCGAATACGTGCTATACGGAGGGGCGAGGGTCAGGAAACGCACCGATGTCCGCCGCAGACGCCGTTGATTATGGCCGGGAGGCGCTCGACTTCATCGAAGGGCTCGGAGCCTACACCAAGGTTCCGGACGCCATGGACGCGCTTGCAGCCGCGTTCGGCCGCTACGGTTTCGAACATATCATCGTGACGGGCCTGCCCAATCCCGAGCAACGCTTTTCCCAGATGGTGCTCGCCAAGAAGTGGCCGGCGGAATGGTTCAGCCTCTACACCCAAAAGAGCTACGACCGTGTCGATCCCGTGATCCGCAAATGCCGGCAGACGGTGAACCCGTTCGAATGGTCTGAAGCGCCGTACGATGCGGAGCTGGAGCCGGGTGCGGTGGAGGTGATGCGGCGCGCCGCCGATTTCCGCATGTCGCGTGGCTTCGTCGTGCCGATCCACGGCCTGACCGGCTACGAGGCCGGCGTCTCGCTCAGTGGCGTCCACCTCGATCTCAATGCGCGCAGCAAGCCGGCGCTGCACCTGATCGGGATGTACGGCTTCGACCACATTCGCCGTCTGCTCGATCCGGCGCCGCATCCATCGATGCGCCTCACCCCCCGCGAGCGCGAGGTGATCGCCTGGGCCTCGCAGGGCAAGTCGGCGTGGGAGATCGGCGAGATCCTGCACATCACGCAGCGCACGGCGGAAGAGCATCTTTCAACCGCCGCGCGCAAGCTCGGCGCCGTCAACCGGACGCATGCGGTCGCGATCGCGATCCGCCACAGAATCATCAATCCCTGAAATCCTCGCCTACTGGGAAATTTCCCAATAGTCGGTTTTGCCTTTTTCGCCGAGGCTCCCCTCATTTCAAGCCATGGGGGAGTTCATGATTCATGTGATTTCAGCCGTCAACCGGCACCTGTACGAGGACGTCCTCGAACAGCATTTTCGGGTTCGTCACGAGATTTTCGTCGAGGAGCGGAAATGGGAGGCGTTGCGCAAGCCCGATGGCCGCGAGATCGATACCTACGACAATGAGGACGCGGTCTACCTGCTGGCTCTCGAGAACCGCCGGGTCCTCGGCGGCTCGCGCCTTTATCCGACCACCAGGCCGACGATGATGAGCGAGGTCTTCCCGCATCTCGCCACGGTGCGCGGTTGCCCCTCGCATCCGCTGGTCTGGGAGTGGTCGCGCTTCTTCGTCTCGCGCGAGCGCCGCGACGGCGCATTCAATCTGCAATTGATGGCGGCTGCGCAGGAGTTCTGTCTCGACCAGGGCATCGAGCGGCTTTGCCTCGTGATGGAGACCTGGTGGCTGCCGCGCTTCCACGACATCGGATTCGTCGTGGTGCCGCTGGGATTGCCCGCGCTGGTGGAGAATTCCTGGACCATGGCGGCAACGATCGAGATCCGTCAGGAGTCGCTCGATGTCGTGCGTGACCGTATCGGGATGACGAGCGTCGTCCAGCAGGACGGTCCGCGGATCGACTGCATTGCCCGTGCCAACCTCTGCGGCGCTGCTGCCGCGCAACGAAAGAGCGCCTGAGATGTCGAACATGATGCGGGACAGCCAGATCATGGCGCAGATCAAGGACGAGAATCTCGGCTACATGTCCGACATGGCGATCGAGCTGGCGCAGATGGCGGAAGACACCGGACTGGCGACGCTCGCCTATCTGTTCCGGATGGCGGCGCTGGAGGCCTCGACGGCCAATAGCGTGCTCGCCGAACCGGATGACCTTCCCCAGCGGATGACGTCGCACTAGACGCTCACATTCCAACGAACGTCGCACCCTCCCTCGGCCCGCCCGGGGGAGGGTGATCGTTTGGGTGCGGCAGCTTGACCCATGTCGCGCGGCAACCTTTTTGCATTGCAGGGCAGGTTTCGGCTCGCCTGCGCCGGGATGCAACAAAGTGCATGTTGAATGTCGAATCGCTCTTGCCTCGGAACGATACTGCCATTACCCATTTTTCCGCCTTGAACAGGCAGGGGGAGCTCTTTCACTGATGGCGACCGTGCTCGAACATCGGCGCGACACCGCGTGCGCCTGAAAGAGTCTTGATGCTGCTCGTCGTCGAACAGTTCCTGAACGGATTGCAGTTCGGCCTGCTGCTGTTCCTGCTCGCAGCCGGCTTGACGCTGGTGTTCGGGATCATGGATCTCGTCAACCTCGCGCACGGCTCGCTCTACATGATGGGCGCCTATTTCGCCGCGACCTTCGCGGCGTGGACCGGCAGCTTCCTGCTCGGTGCGCTGATGGCGCTAGGGGCCACGCTCGTGCTCGGCATCGTGCTCGAAGTGTCGGCACTGCGGCATCTCTACGGCCGCGACCATCTCGACCACGTGCTCGCGACCTTCGGCCTGATCCTGTTCTTCAACGAGGCCGTGCGGTTGATCTGGGGCCCGGCGGGCCTGGCGCTGCCGCTGCCGGCCTGGCTCACCGTGCCGGTGCCGATCCTGCCCGGCATCCATTATCCCGCCTATCGCCTTGCCATCATCGTCGTCGCGCTGCTGGTCGCGCTGCTGCTCTATCTCGGCGTGATGCGCACCCGCATCGGCATGTTGATCCGGGCCGGCGCCTCCAACCGCGAGATGATCGGCGCGCTCGGCATCAACATCAAGCTGCTCTACACGCTGGTGTTCGGGCTTGGCGCCGCGCTCGCCGGCCTTGCCGGGCTGATGCAGGCGCCGATCCTCACCGTGCAGATCGGCATGGGCGAGAACATCCTGATCCTCGCCTTCGTCATCATCGTGATCGGCGGCATCGGCTCGATCCGTGGCGCCTTCCTCGCCGCGATCTTCGTCGGCATGATCGACACGCTCGGCCGCGCCTTCCTGCCCAATCTGCTGCGGCAGGTGCTGAGCGGCGCCGCTGCCTCCACCGCCGCGCCCGCGCTGTCGTCCATGCTGATCTATCTCCTCATGGCGATCGTGCTGGTGGTTCGGCCGGAGGGGCTGTTTCCGGCCAACCGTCGATGAAGGCTTTCACGGTGAGCAAGGCCGTCACGGTCCTGGTGCTGGCGGGCCTCGTGCTGCTGCCGCTCTATTCGCAAATGTCGGGCAACATCTTCATCCTGACGCTGTTCACCCGCATCATCATCCTGGCCCTGGCGGCCGCGAGCCTCAATCTCATCATGGGCTTCGGCGGCATGATGAGCTTTGGCCACGCCGCCTATCTCGGCATCGGCGGTTATGCGGTCGGCATGCTCGCGCAGGAAGGCGTAGGGAGCGGCTTCATCCAGTTCCCGGTCGCGCTCGCGGCTTCCGCGATCTACGCGCTCGTGATCGGTGCGCTCTCCCTTCGCACCCGCGGCGTCTATTTCATCATGATCACATTGGCCTTCGCCCAGATGGCCTATTACGTCGCCTCGGGCCTCGCGCGTTACGGCGGCGACGATGGTCTCACCGTCTACAAGCGCAGCGACTTCTCCGGGCTGATCGATCTCGGCAACCGCACGCAGTTCTATTATCTCTGCCTCGCCTGCCTGCTCGCCGTCATCTTCCTGATCTGGCGCATCGTCAATTCGCGCTTCGGCCTCGTCGTGCAGGGCCTGCGCTCCAACGAGCAGCGCATGCAGGCGATCGGCTTCCCCGCCAAGCGCTACCAGCTCGTCTGCTTCGTGATCTCGGGCACCATGTGCGGGCTCGCCGGCGCGCTGCTCGCCAACAACACCGATTTCGTCAGCCCGGCCGTGATGTACTGGACCCGCTCCGGTGATCTCATGGTCATGGTGATCCTGGGCGGCATGGGCACGCTGTTCGGCCCGGTCATGGGCTCGGTCGTGTTCCTGCTGCTGGAAGAGTTCCTGTCGCAGATCACCGAATATTGGGCGCTGATCATGGGCCCGCTGCTGCTGCTGATCGTGCTTTTCGGTCGCGGCGGCATCATGGGCATGCTCGGGAGGGCCGGCCGTGGCTGAACCCCTGCTCCGCGTCGAAAAGCTGGTGCGCCGCTTCGGCGGCATCATCGCAACCGACAACGTCTCGCTCGACGTCGCCAGCGGCGAGCTGCACGCCATCATCGGCCCGAACGGGGCCGGCAAGACCACGCTGATCAGCCAGCTCACCGGGCACCTCGAGCCGCATTCCGGCAGCGTCTCGCTGGCCGGGCGCGACATCACCTACCTGCCGGCCTATCGCCGCTGCGCGCTGGGCCTTGCGCGTTCGTTCCAGATCACCTCGTTGCTGCTCGACTTCACCGCCGCGGACAACGTCGCGCTCGCAGCCCAGGCGCATGCCGGCACCTCGTTCCGCTTCTTCGCCAATGCGCGCAAGGAGAAAGGTTTGCGCGACGCCGCGCATGCCGCGCTCGATCGCGTCGGCCTGTTGCATCGCGCGGATGTCGTGGTGTCCAGGCTCAGCCATGGCGAGCGTCGCGAACTCGAGCTCGCGGTCGCGCTCGCGAGCAAGCCGAAACTGCTGCTGCTGGATGAGCCGATGGCCGGCTTGGGTGTTACCGAATCCCAGCGCATGGTGAAGCTGCTCCAGGAGCTGCGGAAGGAAGTGTCGATCGTGCTTGTCGAGCACGACATGGCGGCGGTGTTCGCGCTGGCCGACCGCATCTCGGTGCTGGTCTATGGCCGCGTCATCGCCTCGGGCGATCCCGCCGCGATCCGCCAGAACGAGGACGTCAAGCGCGCCTATCTCGGCGATCAGCACGTGGTGACGCATCATGGCTGACACGCTGCTCGACGTCGAAGGCATCGAAACCTGCTACGGCGTGTCCCAGGTGCTGTTCGGCCTGTCGCTGTCGATCAGGCCGGGCGAGATGGTCTCGCTGATGGGCCGCAACGGCATGGGCAAGACCACGACCATCCGCTCCATCATGGGCTTGACGCCGGCGCGCGCCGGCAGCATCCGTTTCGCGGGTGCCGAGGTCAGGCAGCTTCCGTCCTACAGAATTGCAAAACTCGGCGTCGGCCTGGTCCCCGAGGGACGTCAGATCTTCCCGAACCTCACCGTGCGCGAAAATCTGGTCGCGGCCGCGGCCGATCGTTTCGGCAGCCCCAATCCCTGGACGCTGGCCGCGATCTATGTGCTGTTCCCGCGCCTCGCCGAGCGCGCGGCCAACATGGGCAACCAGCTCTCCGGCGGCGAGCAGCAGATGCTCGCGATCGGACGCGCCCTGATGACCAACCCGAAGCTCCTGATTCTGGACGAAGCGACCGAGGGCCTCGCGCCGCTGATCCGCGAAGAAATCTGGAACTGCCTGTCGCTGCTCAAGAGCCGGGGCCAGTCGATCCTGGTCGTCGACAAGAACGTCGACCACCTCGCGCGCATCTGCGATCGCCACACCATCATCGAGCGCGGCAGGACGGTGTGGAGCGGCACCTCCGACGAGCTGATGGCGGAACCGGATCTCCAGCACAAATATCTGGGCATCTGACGCGTTCGCCGCTCCATCGCGCGCAAGCCGCACAGCCTCTTCGAGCAAATCCAGTTTCGAAATCCTCCAAACTGCGCGCTTCACTCTTGAGTGCGGCGACGTCAGCCGTCAAAGAGGCCGCTGCGCAAGCGGAATTCGATGCGGGACTTCTACGAGCAAATTGTCGGACGGCCTCAGGACGACATGGGTTCCGCACAGCCCGACGCTTCGACAGCGGGCCAATGGCTGGATTTTCCGGGCTGCGTCTTTGTCAGGGGCGAGTTTCGCGCCGACGCGGGCGGCCGTGCGATCGCAGCTTCGGGCCTGTTCATCTCCGTGGCATTCGACGACAGCGCCGGCCGTGGCATTCTGGCGCGCGCAGTCAGCGGTGAAAGGCAAATGACGGCAATTGCCGTGCGCGAAGACTGCACCGTCAGGCGCGCGGTATGCCCTGGCGATCGTTCTGCCATCGGTCTTGCTGTTCCCCGGGCCTCCATCTTTGAGCTTGGACTCGGCGACGAGTTTGAGGCGCTGTTCAAAAACGACGGGGCAGGCACGGCCGTCGTCCCTTCGACGGCATCGCCGCGCATCGAGGCCGTCGCGGCAGAAATGTTCTCGCCGCCGGTCGCGGGAAACGCCGGCCAATTGTTGCTGTCGGCGCACGCCGCCGAGATCATCGTCCACGCCTTGTTCAGTGAGCGCGGTCGGATCGCGCTCGACCCGGCTGCCGACCTCCAACGGATGCGGTTGCAATCGGTCAAGGAGCGGATGGATGCCGATCTCGCCTATCCCTGGAGCATCGACGAGCTGGCGCGGAGCGCAGGATTGAGCCGCAGGTCCTTCAACCAGAAATTCCAGATCGCGTATGGCGCAAGCGCGATCGACTATTTGCGGGCGCAGCGGCTCGATGCTGCACGTGCCCTTTTGATTCATCAGCGCTTGTCCGTGACCGAAGCGGCCTATCGGGTCGGCTATGCCCATCCCGCCAATTTCGCGACGGCCTTCCGCAGGCGTTTCGGCCATTCGCCGAAGAGCTGTCAGTAAACTCGAAAGCCTCCACGCGCGATCAAAGGTGATTTGCGCGTGCGCAAAGGCGGTGAGCGTCTCGATCTGATTACTCCCGGGTATCAAACTACGGAACTCGGGGAAGATGATGAGGCGCAACGACGGGCAAATGCCCGGCTGGGAACGAATGCTGAAGGCTGGCCGGGGCATGGCCGGCCTGGGGGCGGCCGGTTTGGGCGTGATGCTGCATGCGACGCCGTCGCTCGCACAGGTTTCCGGGACCAATTCGGGATCGAGCGCGGCGACATTGCCTCCCGTCACGGTCGAGGCGCCGAACCAGGCGCGTCCGCGGCCTCAATCTGCCCAGCGCGCCGCGCAATCGCAGCGTGGCCGCGCCACGCCGCCGCGCAATGCCGCAGCAGGCCAAGCCAGAAACCCCGATACGCGCGAGGCAGGTGGCGGCCCTGCCAATGCGTCGGGCGAGAACAGCTATGTTGCAAGCGGAAGCTCGGCGGGCACGAAGACGAATACGCCGTTGCTGGAGACGCCGCAGTCGATTTCGGTCGTGACGCGCAAGGAGCTCAACGATCGCGCCGTGCAGACGCTGACGGAGGCCGTCGGCTACCAACCGGGCGTCCGCATCGATGCCTCCGGCTACGATCCGCGCTTCGACGCCATTGCGATCCGCGGCTTCGACATCACCTATAACGGCGTCTATCTCGATGGCTTACGTCTGGTCGGCGCCGGTCTCGGCGTGTTCAAGACCGAGCCTTATGGCGCCGACAGCATCACGGTGGTGCGCGGCCCGAGTTCGGCGCTCTACGGCCTCGGCTCGCCCGGCGGATTGATCGACCTGCAGAGCAAGCTGCCGACCAGCCAGCCGTTCCACGAGGTGCAGACGCTGTTTGGCGACCGCGATCGCGTGCAGGGCAATTTCGATCTGTCAGGGCCGGTCGATCCCAACGGTCAGTTTTCCTACCGGCTGACCGGCGTCGTGCGCGATGCCGATGTGTTCGTGCCCGGCGGCAAGGACAATCGCGTCTACGTCGCGCCCGCCGTCACCTGGAAACCGGATCAGTCGACGACCCTCACGATTCTCGGCGCCTATCAGAAATCGAAGACGCCGGGATCCATGTTCACCTACTCTACGGGAACCGGCACGACCACCGACATCTTCACCGGCAGCCCGTCCTACAATTCGCTCGATCAGGAACAGGGACGCATCGGCTATTTGTTCGAGCATGCCTTCAACAACGCGGTGACCGTTCGCCAGAAATTCCGCTACGTCGATGTCGACGCGGTCACCCGCTATGTCGGCTTTCTCGGCGCGCCCGTCGGCAATGTCGTCTCGCGCTATACCGGCTACGTCCACGACACGCTGCAATCGGCCATCATGGACAACCAGATGGAGGCCAGGCTGGCAACCGGGCCCGTGCAGCACACGCTCCTGGTCGGCACCGACTACACCTCCTCGAAGTTCACCGACAAGCAGGGATTCGGCTTCGGCGTCTCCGATCTCAATCTGGCCGCGCCGGCCTACGTGCCGGAATCGATTCCCGATCCCGCGATCTCGTCCTCGACGCGGCAGCGGCAAACCCAGTCCGGAGTTTACATCCAGGACCAGGCCAGGCTCGATCGCTGGATCCTGACTCTGAGTGGCCGCAGCGACTGGGTCAGCACCTCCGGTGAGAATCTGTTCGCGTTGACCCGGCAGCAGCAGTCCGAACAGGCCTATAGCGGCCGGGCCGGGCTGACCTACGTGTTCGATTCCGGAATCGCACCCTACGTCGCCTATTCGACCTCGTTCTTTCCCAATCTCGGCGTCGATCCCTCGGGCGCGTTCTTCAAGCCGACCACCGGCAAGCAGACCGAAATCGGCGTCAAATATCAGCCGCCGGGGACGAGGAGCTTCATCACCGCTGCGGTGTTCGACCTGACCCAGGACGGCGGCCTGGTGACGACGGGAACGGGCGTGACGGTCCAGCGCGGCGAGATCCAGAGCCGCGGCTTCGAATTGCAGGGGCTCGCGAGCCTCGGCGGCGGTTTCGACATCACCTCGTCGTACACCTATCTCGACATGGTCACCAGGCAGGCCGGCGACAGCTCGCTGGTCGGCAAGTTTCCGTCGGGCAATCCGCCCCATACCGCGACGCTGTGGGCGAACTATGCCCTGCCGCTGGCAGGCCCGTTTGCTGGGTTGAGCATCGGTGGCGGCGCGCGTCACATGTCCTGGAGCTACGGCGACGATCTGAACACGTTCAAGAACAGCTCGGTGACCCTGGTCGATGCGGCGTTGAAATATGATTTCGGTCAGGCGGCGAGGGAGCTGAAGGGGCTCTCGTTCCAGGTCAACGCCAAGAACCTGTTCAATCTGCACTACACGACGTGCCAAGTCGGCTATTGCTACCGAGGCGCACCGCTGACCGTCATCGCCACGCTCGGCTATCGCTGGTGAGCGATCACCAATAGATTCCGTGGCGGTGGTGCAGTTCGCGGATCACGCGGGCTTCGGTGGACGGCTGACGGCGCTTCGGCTTGGTCGCGGCCGGGCTCGATGCGGCTGACGCGGTTGCAGCTGGCGTCGTCGTTGCCGTTTGCGTGGTCGCCGGCTGCGCAGCTGCCGGTTGCTCGGTCGCCTGCTGATTCGGCGGGCTCGCCGCAAGGCTCAGGCTGCGCGAGCCACCGGCACAGGCCTGGCTTGCGAGCAGCGACATAACGGCAATCAGGATGAGCTTGCACATGGCCATCCCCATTATCCGGTCAATCCCTCTGACCTAAATCCGCTCGCTTGGCCGCTAGCGCGCCAGCCGATGTGTGCCGATTTCGATGAGGGTGGCCCGGCAGGACAGGCGATAGATCAGACTGAACAATTGACCCAACATGATCGAACTCCACTGTTGATCATGGGGGCCAAATTAGACCACGTATCTTTCAAGCGGTTTTCGAGGCGCAGGGAAAACGGCTTCGTTGACAAGCGGAGTGATGTCGTCGGAACAGGCCGGACGAAGTCACCTCACGCCCGCGTGAGAGGTTTACCCCTCAAAACACCTCGAAATATTCGCGGTGCTCCCAGTCGGTCACCTCGGACAGGAAGCGGTCGATCTCGGCGTTCTTGATGTGGGTGTAGTAGTCGACGAATTCAGGTCCGAACTTCTCGCGGAAGAACGGGTCGTCCTTCAGCGCGCTGACCGCATCGCGCAAGCTCTTCGGCAGCAGCGCCGCCTTGGTCTCGTAGGGCGTGTCGGCGGATGGGCCGGGATCGAGCTTGCGGTCGACGCCGTCGAGGCCCGAGAGGATCTGCGAGGCCATGTAGAGATAGGGATTGGCGGCGGGCTCGCCGATGCGATTTTCCAGGCGCGTGGCGGCATCGCCGGCAGATCCGAGCACGCGGATCATCACGCCGCGATTATCGCGGCCCCAGATCGCGCGGTCCGGTGCCAGCGAATAGGAGCGGTAGCGCTTGTAGCCGTTGATGGTCGGCGTCGTGAACACGGTGGAGGCGCGGGCGTGGTCGAGCAGGCCGGCGAGATATGCGCGGCCGAACGCGCTGAGCGGCTCGCCGCCGTCCTTCGCCATGAACTGATTCTCAGCCGTAGCACGAGATACGATGGACTGATGCAGGTGCCAGCCGCTCGCGAACACATTCGGTAGCTTCGGCCGGCACATGAAGGTGGCGTGATAGCCGTGGCGGCGCGCGATCTGCTTCACGGCGGAGCGGAACAGCACCATGTTGTCGGCGGGCTCCAGGCCCTTCCTTGGTGCGAAGGTGAATTCGCACTGGCTCGGTCCGAACTCGACCTCGACCGAGCGCAAGGGCAGGCCGAGCGCGACGATGTCACGGCGCAAGATCTCCAGCACCGGCTCCATCTGATCGAAGCGCTGCTCGGTCAGATATTGATAGCCGTGGCTGAGCAGGCTCACCGACGGCGGCGTGCCGGGCTGGCCGGCATCCTCAGGCCGCATATGCGGGTCGTCGAGCCTAAAGATGTGGAACTCGACCTCGAGGCCGGCGATGAAGTCGTGGCCGCGGCCGGCGAGCTCGTCGAGCACCTTGCGATAGAGCGAGCGCGTAGCGAACGGCACCGGACGGCCGTCACTGAAATAGAGATCGCACAGCACCCAGCCCGTGGTCGGCGCCCAGGGCAAGACGCGAAACGTGGTGGGATCGGCGACCATCAGCACGTCGGCCGCGCCCTCCATCTCCTTCATGCCGAAGCCGCCGCCTGACGTGAACACCGGAAAAACCGTGCGGTGCGAGGTGTCCTTGGCGAGCATGGTGGTGGTGATGGAGCAGCCGCTCTCCAGCGCGGCGATTGCCTCCGAGGCGATGATGGTCTTGCCGCGCAAGATGCCGTGCTGGTCGGGGAAGGCGAGGCGGAGGACCTCGAGGTTTTTCTCCTCGACGATGCGTCGCATGCGCGCCGCCGCGTCCTTCTGCTCATCCGACCACAGCGCATGACGCACGACGAAAGTCACTTTTGTTGCTCCTCAGTCACCGATGCTCGATGTGCAAGACGCCTGCCACATTCTCCGTCATTGCGAGCGCAGCGAAGCAATCCAGAAATGCATACGCGGTGAAAGACTGGATTGCTTCGCTGCGCTCGCAATGACGAGGATGGGCCGTCACTCTTATTCCGCCGCCGTCAGCTTGTGCACGTTGTCGGCGATCTCCTTCGGCACCGGCGCGGTCCAGGGCGCGCCGCGGCGGCGCTTGACGTCGACCTCCATCCAGTAGGTTTCCCAGCCCCGCGTCGGGCCGATGCCGTCCATGGTCGCCGGTCCCTGGATCGAACGAGCGTTGCTCTCGTCGAGATGGAGCATTGGCTTCTCGCCGCCCGAGACCCTCTCGATCTCCTGCCGCAACAATCGGCGGTACTGCACGATCGCCTTGTCGCTCGAGCCGAGATGCTCCTTGGTGCGGTCCTGGATCGCACCCATCGATTCCACCGCCCATTGATCGTGGACGTTGATGTCGGTGCCCATGCCGGTATAGGTCGCGGTCTGCTGCTCGTGCGGATCGAAGCCGTAATCGTTAGCCCGGTTCTTGCGCGACTTGTAGTCGGGCAGCTCATAGAGCTCGAGCCGCTGGTCGCGCATCTTCTTCTTGTCGACCGGGTTCGAATAGCTGGTGAAAATCGCGTACCAATAGCAGTTCTCGTCGTCGAGAGGCACGTGCCACTGCGTGATCGTCATCTCCGTGCTCATGGGAATGACGAAGCCGTGGGGGAAGAGCTGGTTGGTGACGCGCACATGGGTGCGCTCTTCGTCGATCTCGCGCAGCGCAATCAGCCGCAGGCCATATTCGGTGTGCTCGACATTGATGATCGGGCGGTCGTATTCGCGCAGGATTTTCGTCATCGGCAGATCGGAGCCGGCTGAGGCGCCGCGAAACTGCTTGCCGTAGGCGGTGGAGGTGTCCTCGTCCTCGAAGAAGCGGTGCAGATAGGAGGCGTGCGCGGGATCGATACCGACTTCGAGAGCCTGCAGCCAGTTGCAGGCCATGTGGCCCTTGAACGCGAAGGTGTGAGTATCAGGGGCGACGAAACAGTCGATCTCCGGGAATGCAGGCGGGGCGCCCTCGCCAAGATAAGCCCAGAGGATGCCGCTCTTCTCGACCACGGGATAGGAGCGCTGGCGGATGTTCTGGCAGAGCTTCGAATCCTTCGGCTCGGCCGGCGTCTCGATGCACTGGCCGGTCGCGTCGAACAGCCAGCCATGAAAGGCGCAGCGCAATCCGCCATGCTCCAACCGTCCGAAGGCAAGGTCGGCGCCGCGATGCGCGCAGTGGCGGTCGATCAGGCCGTAGCGACCGGTCTCGTCGCGGAACAGCACCAAATTCTCGCCGAGCAGTTTGACGGGACGGATCGGCCGCGCGCCCTCCAGCTCATCCACCAGCGCCGCCGGCTGCCAGTAGCTCCGCATCAGCTTGCCGCAAGGGTCCTTCGGTCCGGTGCGGGTGATCAGGTCGTTCTGCTCCTGGCTCATCATGGCAGTAGCATCCCTTATGGAGTGGCGATTGTTCGCCTATTGAACGAATGGGCGAATTATGACATGACTTGAACCGCCAG
The DNA here is from genome assembly GCF_032918005.1 of Bradyrhizobium sp. NDS-1. Lineage (NCBI taxonomy): Bacteria > Pseudomonadati > Pseudomonadota > Alphaproteobacteria > Hyphomicrobiales > Nitrobacteraceae > Bradyrhizobium > Bradyrhizobium sp. NDS-1. The sequence continues at coordinate 7,388,216 of NZ_CP136628.1, read as the reverse complement.
CAAGCACTATTTTGCAGGATTGTCCCTCCCTATGCCCAAGCTGAAGCGGAACGAGAGCGAGGAGCGCGCGACGGATTTCGTCGAGAGCCTCGATCGTGGCCTGCGCCTGCTGCAATGCTTCGGCACCACGGCAGGCCCGATGACGCTGAGCGATCTCGCTCGTGCCGCCGATCTGCCGCGCGCGACGGCCCGGCGCATGCTGTTCACGCTGCAGCGCGGCGGCTACGTCTCCGGTGATGGAAAGCTGTTCTCGCTGACGCCGCATGTATTGACGCTGGCAGCGTCCTATCTGCGCTCCAATCAGCTCGTCGCGGTGCTTCAGCCGGTGCTTGATCGCGTCGCGACGGCGGCCAACGAAATCTCTTCGCTCGCCGTGCTCGACGGCGACGACGTCGTGTTCGTCGCACGCAGCAGTCCGGCGCGGATGTTCTCAGGCGGCCTCGAAATCGGCTATCGCCTGCCGGCCTTCTGCACTTCGGTCGGCCGCGCCATGCTCGGTCAGCTCGACGATGCCGAGCTTGCCGCACGCCTGAAGGCCATGAAGCGCGAGCAGCTCACGCCGCAGACGGTGACGGACCCGAAGGCACTGCTCGCGCGCATCACGGCCGACCGCGTGCAGGGCTATTCGCTGGTCGACCGCGAAGCCGAGCCGCATTTCCGCTCGATCTCCGTTCCCGTCCGCCGCTATGACGGCGTCATCATCGCCGCGATCAACATGGGCGCCCACGTCGACCGCGTGCCGGAACAGGAATTGATCGATCGTTTCCTGCCGCTGCTGCAAGAAGGGGCGGCGTCGTTGCGGTCACAACTTCTGTAGCCGCATTCCCGCTAACCCGGCAGCGGCTGCTCGTCGGCCTTGGGCCAATAGGTGCCGAAGCTCCAGAGGCCGCCCTCCGGATCGCGTGCGGCAAAATCCCGGCTGCCATAATCGGTCGTGTAGGGTTCCATCTCGATCTGCGCACCGGCGGCCTTCACCTTCGTATAGAGCGCGTCGGGATCATCGACGGCGAGATAGACGGCATCCGTCCGCCGTCCGCCGATGTCGCCGACCTGCTTGGCGTAGGCGTCGTCGCGATGCGCGCCCAGCATGAGGATCGACGATCCGAATGCCAGCTCGGCGTGAACGACCATGTCGTCCTTGCGATACACCACGCGTTCAGTGAAGCCGAGAACGTTCGTCAGCCAGGCGATCATCGCCTCCGCGTCCTTGCAGCGCATGGTGTGGTAGAGGCGCGGCGCTTCGTAGCCGTTCGGCTGGTTCATGACACTCTCCAGATTCGGTGCAAGCCCCGTTGCGAAGCCGATCCTAGTTCCGATCATGGTGGCCGGCTTGAACAAATGGGACCTGGCCCTGTCGCGCGCCGCCCTGGCGCTAGCCCCCGCCGTCTCGCATCAGACGTGGATCGACGACGTCGAGCCGCGCGGCCCATCCGGTCGGCGTCTCGCCGCTCAATACCCGGAAATCGCGGGCAAGATGTGCCTGGTCGGCATAGCCGGCCTCCGCGGCAATTGCCGCCCAGCCGCCTGTGCCGTCCCTCCGGGCCAGAACGCAAGCGCGATGAAAGCGCAGCATCTGGGCCAGCGTCTTTGGCGGAACGCCGATCTCGTTGTGGAAGCGGCGCGTGAGATGCTTGCGGCTCCAGCCGATATCGGCGGCGATGTCGGCGATCCTGACGGCACCTGCGCCGCGCCAGAGCGTCTCCAGGGCAAACGCGACCGCAGGCGAAGGCTCGTGCACGGCGCGCCGAAGCACGAAGTCTTCAACGATCTCGAAGCGTCGCTGCCAGCCCGCCGCTTCAGCCACCCTGGCGCGGAGATTCTCACCGTCCTGTCCAAGGATATCGTCAAGGCCGACCATGCGCGCGGTCAGATCGGGGACGGCTCCTCCGAAGAAGCGGTAAGCCCCGAGCGGCGTGAAATCGACCTGAACGCATTCGGCGCGCCCATCGGATTCGATCATGACGGGGCCGGGAAACAGGCCTGCCGCGAAACTCGGCCGCGCGTCGGCGCTGTCGGGGTGGTGACCGAGCGCAATGCGGAACGGCGTTCCCAAATTCACCAGGAGAGGCAGTGCCAGCGGCGCGGCGTGCCGGAAGGCGACGAGGCCGAGGCCACGCTCGCGATAGAACGAGATGCTGGACACCAGCTGCGCGAGGAGCGGCGAGGCCGGTCGACGGACTGCATCGGGAGGCGCGCCCATCGTGCTCTATCGCTCCGCAGCCTCGCGCTCCATGTCGCGGCCCGACAGGTCCTCGCCCTGCATGTTGACGTAATCCCGCGCCATCTCGCGCATCAGGAATTTCGCCGGCACGTCATGATAGGTGCCGCGGTCGTTGACATATTGCATATAGGCGCGGCCCTCGCCGTCGAACGGATGCAGCAGCGCGTCGGTGTGGCCGTCGAAATCGAGCGGGGCCACGCCGACCTTGGCGCAGAGCGTGTCGTTGAAGGTCGGAGTCGCCTTGCGCCAGGCACCATCCACGTGCACCTCCGTAAAGCCGTGCCAGGTGAAGATATCGGTGCCCATGCTCGCGCGCAGCTTCTCGGTGGTGAGATGGTTCTTCACGTCGGCAAAGCCGACCCGGGCGGGGATGCCATGGACGCGGCAGGCGGCGGCATAGAGCGCGGCCTTGCCGACGCAATAGCCTTGTCCTGCGGCGAGCACGCTCGAGGCGCGAAACGTTTCCGCGACGCGCATGCTGACGTAAGGATTATAGCGGATGCCGTCGCGCACCGCCTTGTAGAGCACGCTCGCCTTTTCGCGTGGGCTCGCATCCGCACCAACGGAGGCGTTGGCGAATTGCTGCACGGCCGGATGATCGCTGTCGATGTACTCGCCGGGATCGGTGTAGAGGCGGCGGATCGTGTCGGGAAGGATGTCGGTCATATCCAGAGCTTAGCAGGCGATCGCCGCGGAACTCAAATGACGGATGCGGGGCGCTGCGGCCATCTCACTGCCGGTTGCGCATCCAGTCGGCGAGGCCTGACAACGCCTTGTCGAGCTCCCGCCGCGCGGCGGCATCTGTCACCGTCTCCTCCATCGCGCCGCGCATGCAGAGCATCCACGCATCGCGCTCGGCATCGCCGATGGCGAAGCCGATGTGCCGCTGGCGCAGCCGCGGATGACCTTTCTCGGGCGTATACAGCCGCGGGCCGCCGGTCCACTCGGTGAGATAGCGCTTCAGCACGTCTCGGATCAGGCCGAGGTCGTCTGCATGCATGGCGCGGATGAGCTTCGCCTCCGGCAGCGTATCCATGCGGTCGTAGAAGCGATCCACGAGGGCGTCGATCGTGCTGCTCCCGCCGATCCGCTCGAACATGGAGGTGGTGACGTCGGTGGAGGTCATCGCTACAGCGCCACGCTCCGCAGGCCGAAGCTGCGGGCTTCGTTCTGCAGCACCGGCCGCACTGCATCGATCAACCGCGCGGCGGCCGCATCGACGCTGAGCCCCGCGGTATCCACCACCGCCGTCGCGCGCGAATAGAGCGGCTCGCGGCTGAGCAGGATGTTGCGCAGCTCGGCCATTGCGGAGCGGTCGTCGGCCATCGGCCGCAAATCGCCCTGGCGGCGGACGCGGGCCATGTGCTCTTCAGGCTCGGCCTTCAGCCAGATCGTGTAGAACGAGGTCAGGATCTGGTCGAAGGTCAGGGGCTCCGAGACGATGCCGCCGCCGGTCGCCAGCACCATCAGCTCGTTGCGCGCGAGCAGCTGCTGCAGCGCCGCCTGCTCCATGCGGCGAAAGCCTTCCTGGCCGTAGAGCGCGATGATCTCGGCGACGGAGAGCCCGTTCTGCTGCTCGACCTCCTTGTTGAGCTCGACGAAGCTCCAGCCGATCTTCTTCGCCAGCATTCGGCCAAGCGTCGATTTGCCGGCGCCGCGCAGGCCGATCAGCGCGATGCCGCAGAACGGCGCGCGCCGCGGCGCGGTTGCACTGCCGCCCGCGAGCAGATCTTTTGCTTGCGCGATCTGCGCCGGCGTTGCCTTGCGCAACAGATCGCGAAACATCTGCCAGTCCGGTGTCGGTTCGGCGGAGGGAAGCAAGTCTTCGAGATGAGCGCCCATGGCGTCGGAGACGCGGCGGAGCAGCACGATCGAGACATTGCCCTTGCCGCTCTCGAGCTGCGCGATGTAGCGCTCCGAGATTCCTGATACCTTGGCGAGCACCTTGCGCGACATGCCGCGCAACGCGCGCATGGTGCGCACGCGTTGGCCGAGCTGTTCGAGGAATCGGGATTCGGCGTCGGGACTGTCGGTCATGAGCCTTCTTTGAGGGGATGTCTTCTTGAAGGAGGTCCTGCGGCGCGTTTTAATGAAACATAATGCCTGCTGGCATTGACAGCAAGCCGCCGCAGTGTCTTTCTATGAATTATAATTCTAAATTCGAGGGGGACGTCCGTGAGCGAGGGATCCTATAACGCGGTGACCTGGCTGCTCGACCGTAACGTCGAGGAGGGCCGTGGCAACAAGCTGGCCTTCGACGACACCGTTTCGCAGCTCACCTATGGCGAGCTTCAGCGCCAGACCCGCCGCGCGGCGAACATGCTGCGCCGGCTCGGCGTTCGCCGCGAGGAGCGCGTGGCGATGATCATGCTCGATACGGTCGATTTCCCGATCGTGTTCCTGGGCGCGATCCGCGCCGGCATCGTGCCGGTGCCGCTCAACACGCTGCTGACCGCGGATCAATACGCCTACATCCTCGCCGATTGCCGCGCGCGCGTGCTGTTCGTCTCCGAAGCGCTCTATCCCGTCATCAAGGACGTGGTCGGCCGCATGCCCGATCTCGAGCATGTCGTGGTCTCCGGCGCCAAGCAGAACGGCCACAAGCAGCTCGCTGAGGAGATCTCCGGCGAGAGCGACCAATTCACCACCGCCGTGACGCATCCGGACGAGCCCGCGTTCTGGCTCTACTCGTCGGGGTCGACAGGCATGCCCAAGGGCGTGCGCCATATCCATTCCAATTTGCAGGCGACTGCGGACACCTACGCCAAGCAGGTGCTGGGCATCCGCGAGAGCGATGTGTGTCTGTCCGCCGCAAAGCTGTTCTTCGCCTATGGTCTCGGCAACGCGCTGACCTTCCCGATGTCGGTCGGCGCCAGCGTGATCCTCAACAGCGAGCGGCCGACGCCGGCGCGCATGTTCGACCTGATGAACCGCTACAACCCCTCGATCTTCTATGGCGTGCCGACGCTGTTCGCCGCGATGCTCAACGACGAAACGATGAAGGCCGAGCGCGGCGGCAAGGCCTTGCGCATCTGCACCTCGGCCGGCGAGGCACTGCCGGAATCCGTCGGCAACAGCTGGAAGGCGCGCTTCGGCGTCGACATTCTCGACGGCGTCGGCTCCACCGAGTTGTTGCACATCTTCCTGTCGAACGCGCCGGGGGACATCAAATACGGCTCATCGGGCAAGCCGGTGCCCGGCTATGCGGTGCGGCTCGTCAACGAGGCCGGCCAGGACGTCGCCGACGGCGAGGTCGGCGAGCTGCTGGTCGATGCGCCCTCGGCCGGCGAGGGCTACTGGAACCAGCGCCATAAAAGCCGCCGCACCTTCGAGGGGCCGTGGACCCGCACCGGCGACAAATATGTCCGCGACGGCGAGGGCCGCTACACCTTCTGCGGCCGCGCCGATGACATGTTCAAGGTCTCCGGCATCTGGGTCTCGCCGTTCGAAGTCGAAAGCGCGCTGATCACCCATCCCGCCGTGCTGGAAGCCGCCGTCGTGCCCGAGGCCGATCCGGAAGGATTGCTGAAGCCGAAGGCCTTCGTCGTGCTGCGTCCTGGCGCGACGACGAAGGATCTGCAGGACATGCTCAAGGAGCACGTCAAGCAGAAGATCGGCCCATGGAAATATCCGCGCTGGATCGACGTGGTGGACTCGCTGCCGAAAACGGCGACGGGGAAGATCCAGCGGTTCAAATTGCGTGAGGGCGCGAATTGAGATTGCACATGCTGTGCCGAGAGCGGTCACCGCAAACTCCGTTGCGCTCCCTCCCCCGCAAGGGGGAGGGGAACCACTGAGCGAGTGGCGCGTGACTGCGTCCCACGTTGGATACGACGGAAGAAGAGTGACACCATGACCAACCTCACCCCCACCGGCTTCCTCAGCATCGGCAACGCCAGCCTCGAATACAAATGGCTGGCGCCGGCCTCTGCGGACGCCCCCACCATCGTCATGCTCCACGAAGGCCTCGGCTCGGTCGGACAGTGGGGCGACTTTCCGGAAAAGCTCCAGCAAGCCACCGGTGCCGGCATCTTCGCTTATTCGCGTGCGGGCTACGGCCAATCGAGCAAGGTGACGTTGCCGCGACCGCTGGATTACATGCAGCGCGAGGCGCTGGACGTGCTGCCGAAGCTGCTCGATGCGATCGGCTTCAGGTGCGGCCTGCTGCTCGGCCATTCCGACGGCGCCTCGATCGCGACGATCTATGCCGGCGCGCACCAGGATCATCGCCTGAGCGGCCTCGTGCTGATTGCGCCGCATTTCATCGTCGAGGACATCTCGGTCGCGTCCATCGCCGCGATCAAGACTGCTTACGAGACCACGGACCTCAAGGCCAAGCTCGCGCGCTGGCACAAGGACGTCGACAACGCCTTCTATGGCTGGAACGGCGCCTGGCTCGATCCGGAATTCCGCGATTGGGACATCTCGGAATACCTTGCCTATATCCGCGTTCCCGTCCTGATCCTGCAAGGCGAGAATGATCAATATGGGACACTGCGCCAGGTCGAAATCGCGCAGGAAGAGTGTTACTGTCCGGTAGATATTAAAGTCATTTCAGACGCGGGACATTCCCCGCATCGTGAAGCGCCGGGGGCGACGCTTGACGCGATTGAGCAATTTGCAAAAGCGGCCCTGCGCGACGATCAGGGACTCCAGGGACGCGCCGCATGACCATGCGGAGGCACATCGATGAATGTGCCTTCACATGCGACCCGCCCGTTGCCGTGGCCGCAATGGGCCTATGTCCCGGGCGAGACCGGTGCGGTGGATGCCGATTTCGAGACGCTTGGTCTGGCCAAGGCGATGGTGCCATCGGCCTTCCGCGGCTACGTGCCGGCGCGCCATCCGGCGCTGCGCTACGGGCTTGCGCTCAACGACCGCGGCTATTTCTGGGAAGCACAGGAAGTGCTGGAGGCGGTATGGGCCGCCGCGCCCCAAGGCGGCCGCGAGCGCGTTCTGCTGCGCGCTTGCATCTACATCACCAACGCCAATTTGCGGCTGCGGATGCAGCGCGCGCGCTCGGCCGCGCGGCTGTTCGGGGACGCGTTCGGAGAGTTGCGGGCTCTGAATTCCCGCAAGGCGGCTGCGGCCGGCGACGGCTTCGTGGAGACCTTCCCTGTCCCGGCCCTGGTCGCGCTGTTGCAAGCCAAGCTCGGCCGTCCCCAGCTCTCCAAGGCAGACTGGATCGCACTCGGGGCGATCGTGCGGTCCTGAGGCGCCATGAAGCAAAATGCATGTGAGTCTGGTTAAGGGCTGGACGCGCTCGAAAAGATGCACTATTGTGCATCTAACGCTACGGCGAAATGCAATAATCAAGCTCAGGGATGACCCATGGCCGGGGAAGATCGGCGCCTCGCAGGCGGCGCGACATTCATCGATTTCCAGACCGAACCGTCCCGCTACAAGCACTGGAAGCTGGCGGTCGAGGGCGACGTCGCGACGCTGACCATGGACGTCGACGAGAACGGCGGCCTGTTCGAAGGTTATCTGCTCAAGCTCAATTCCTATGATCTCGGCGTCGACATCGAGCTTGCCGACGCGGTCCAGCGCCTGCGCTTCGAGCATCCCGAGGTGAAGGTCGTGGTGATGCGCTCGGCCAAGAACCGCGTGTTCTGCGCCGGCGCCAACATCCGCATGCTCGCGGGCTCAACGCACGCCCACAAGGTCAATTTCTGCAAATTCACCAACGAGACCCGCAACGGCATGGAAGACTCCTCGGAGAATTCCGGCCAGCGCTTCATCACCGTCGTAAACGGCTCCGCCGCTGGCGGGGGCTACGAGCTGGCGCTTGCGACCGACCATATCATTCTCGCCGACGACGGCTCCTCCGCCGTCGCGCTGCCCGAGGTGCCGCTGCTCGCGGTGCTGCCGGGCACCGGTGGACTCACGCGCGTCGTCGACAAGCGCAAGGTGCGCCGCGACCACGCCGATTTCTTCTGCACCATCGAGGAGGGCGTGAAGGGCAAGCGCGCCGTGCAATGGCGCCTTGTCGACGAGATCGCGCCGAACTCGAAGCTCGAGGCCAGGATCGCCGAGCGCGCCAGGGAATTCGCGGATCAATCGCAGCGCAAGGGCAGCGGCAAGGGCATCGCGCTGACGCCGCTCAAGCGCCTGATCGACCAGACCAGCATCCGCTACGGCTTCGTCACCGTCGACATCGATCGCACGGCCCGCATCGCCACGATCTCGATCAAGGCGCCGGAGACCGCGCCGCCCGCCGACATCGACGGCATGATGGCGCAGGGGGCTTCGTTCTGGCCGCTCCAGGTCGCGCGCGAGATCGACGACGCCATCCTGCACTTGCGCATCAACGAGCTCGAGATTGCCATGCTGGTGTTCAAGAGTCATGGCGATCGCGCTCATGTGCTGGCCTGCGATGCCTTCCTCGAAGCCAACAAGGCGCACTGGCTGGTCAATGAGATCCGCCACTACTGGAAGCGCGTGCTCAAGCGCATCGACGTCACCTCGCGCACGCTGGTGACGCTGGTCGAGCCCGGCTCCTGCTTTGCCGGCACGCTCGCCGAGCTCGTCTTCGCCGCCGACCGCTCCTACATGCTGATCGGCACGCGCCAGGGCGACAACCGTCCGCCGCCGTCGATCGAGCTCTCCGCCATGAACTTCGGCCCCTACCCGATGAGCCATGGCCTGACGCGGCTGCAATCGCGCTTCCAGGCCGATCCGGCCGACATCGAGCGGGCGGAAGCCACGCTCGGGACCTCGCTCGATGCCGAACAGGCCGAAGAGCTCGGCCTCGTCACCTTCGCGCTCGACGACATCGACTGGGACGACGAGGTCCGTGTGTTTCTCGAGGAGCGCGCCAGCTTCTCGCCCGACAGTCTCACCGGCATGGAGGCGAGCCTGCGCTTCGTCGGCCCCGAGACGATGGAATCAAAGATCTTCGCGCGCCTCACCGCCTGGCAGAACTGGATCTTCCAGCGTCCCAACGCGGTCGGCGAGGAAGGCGCGCTGCGCCGCTACGGCAGCGGCCAGAAGCCGAAATTCGATATGACGCGGGTGTAACAACGCTCGTGTCCCGGGCGCGCTGCGGCATGCAATGCCGCTGCGCAGAACCGGGACCCAGAGAGACGAGACAATAGGTCCCGGCTCAGCAGCGCACCGCTTCGCGCTGCGCTGCGTCCGGGACAAGAAACAAGGAGCACGGCCATGAACATGAACATCATGAACGTCGACTACTCGACCAAGATTCCCAACAACGTGAATCTCGCAGAGGACCGCCAGGTGCTGAAGGCACTCGAGGGTTGGCATCCCGGCTACATGGATTGGTGGAGCGACATGGGGCCGGAAGGCTTCCAGGAATCGCTGGTCTATCTGCGCACGGCGTATTCGGTCGATCCCCGCGGCTGGGCCAAGTTCGACTATGTCCGCATGCCCGACTATCGCTGGGGCATTCTCCTTGCGCCCCAGGAGGAAAATCGCGTGGTGCCGTTCGGCGAGCATTATGGCGAGCCGGCCTGGCAGGAAGTCCCGGGCGAGCATCGCGCCATGCTGCGCCGCCTGATCGTGATCCAGGGCGACACCGAGCCGGCCTCGGTCGAGCAGCAGCGCCATCTCGGCAAGACCGCGCCCTCGCTCTACGACATGCGCAATCTGTTCCAGGTCAATGTCGAGGAAGGCCGCCACCTCTGGGCGATGGTCTATCTGCTCCAGAAGTACTTTGGCCGCGACGGCCGCGAGGAGGCCGACGATCTGCTGCGCCGCCGTTCCGGTGATGCCGACGCACCGCGCATGCTCGGCGCCTTCAACGAGGCGACGCCGGACTGGCTGTCCTTCTTCATGTTCACCTACTTCACCGACCGCGACGGCAAGATGCAATTGCACTCGCTGGCGCAGTCCGGCTTCGATCCGCTGTCGCGCACCTGCCGCTTCATGCTGACGGAAGAAGCGCACCACATGTTCGTCGGCGAGACCGGCATCACCCGCGTCGTGCAGCGCACCTGCGATGCGATGCGCGAGGCCGGCATCACCGACCCCACCGACATCGCCAAGGTCCGCGCGCTCGGGGTGATCGACCTGCCCACCATCCAGAAGAAGCTGAACCTGCACTACACGCTGTCGCTTGATCTCTTTGGTTCGGAGGTTTCGACCAACGCGGCGAACGCCTTCAACGCCGGCATCAAGGGCCGCTATCACGAGACCCAGATCGAAGACGATCACCAGCTCAAGAACGCCACCTATCCGGTGCTGAAGTTCATCAACGGCGAGATCAAGCTGGTGGACGAGCCGGCGCTGACCGCCCTCAACATGCGCCTGCGCGACGATTACAGCCAGGATTGCGTCAAGGGCATGCTGCGCTGGAACAAGGTGATCTCGACCGCCGGCTACGACTTCAAGCTGACCTTGCCCAACGTCGCCTTCCACCGCCACATCGGCGAGTTCAAGGACGTGCATGCGACGCCGGACGGCATTTTGATCGACGATGCCACCTGGGCCAGGCGCAAGGACGAGTGGCTGCCCTCGACTGCCGACGGGGACTTCATCACCTCCCTGATGCAGCCCGTCACCGAGACCGGCAAGTTCGCCTCCTGGATCTCGCCGCCGAAAGTCGGCATCGACAACAAGCCCGGCGATTTCGAATACGTGAAGATCGAGTCGTAACGATTTTCACGAGACGCGACGCTCGCACCACACGAAGACTGTCATCACCCGCGAAAGCGGGTGATCCAGTATTCCAGAGACAGCAGAGATAACTCTAGAAGCCGCAGCGTACTGGATGCCCCGGTCAAGCCGGGGCATGACACCGAGTATGCGGTGAGGGCGAGGCGATACCTCTCGGCCTACCCCGCGATCTCCAGCCCCGCATTCGCGTACACCACGCCGCCGTCGACGGCGATGGTGTTGCCGACCACGTAATCGCCCGCACGCGAGGCGAGATAGATCGCCACCCCTGCCATGTCCTCGTCGCTTCCGATCCGCCGCGACGGGATACGCTTTGCGACCTCGTCCGAATGGTCGCGCGCGGCCCGGTTCATGTCGGACTTGAACGCGCCCGGCGCGATCGCGGTGACGTTGATGTTGTCCTTGATCAGCTTGGTCGCCATGCGCCGCGTCAGATGGATCACGGCGGCCTTGCTGGCGGCGTAGGAATAGGTCTCGCCCGGATTGACGAAGATGCCGTCGACCGAGGCGATGTTGATCACCTTCGCCGGACGTTCTGCGCTTGCGGCCGCGCGCAGCGGCTTCGCCAGGGCCTTGGTCAGGAAGAACAGCGACTTGACGTTGAGGTCCATCACCTTGTCCCAGCCGCTTTCGGGGAACTCGTCGAACTCCGCGCCCCAGGCAGCTCCGGCATTGTTGACGAGGATGTCGAGCTTCGGCTCCAGCTTGATGATTTCGGAGGCGAGCCTGTCGCAACCTTCGACGGTGGAGATGTCGATCGGCAGCGCGATGCATTCGCCGTCATATTGCGCGCTGAGCTCCTTGGCGGTCGCCTCGCACGGTCCGGCCTTGCGCGCGGTGATGTAGACCTTTGCGGCGCCGGCGCTGAGAAATCCCGCCGCAATCATCTTGCCGATGCCGCGCGAGCCGCCGGTCACCAGCGCGACGCGGCCTTTGAGCGAAAACAGGTCGTTGAACATGGGGCCTCCCTTGGTTGGCGCTGTTTTGGGCGGGGAGGCGAGGGGAGTCAAGGAAGGGGCAGGGGATGGGGAACGTGGCGCGACGGCGCTTCGACTCACTCGATGTCGTCCCCGCGCACGCGGGGACCCATAACCCCAGGGAGTAGTTTGGCGAAGATTCGTCGATCGGGACTGCTACCAACCGAGATCGATAAATTCCGCGGTACGGGTCCCTGCTTTCGCAGGGACGACAGCGGGATTGGAGCGCGCCTATGCCGCCGCGATCCGGCGGAAGCCGTTCCACATCGCGGTCGCGGCGCCCGAGGTCAACACCGGCAGGATTCGCGCGTCCTGGTAATTGCCGTTGAGCGAGACGCGCGGCAGCGCCGTCATCTGGCCGGCATTCTCGGCGAACAGCATGCCGGGCCGCGTGGTCACCGCGGTCTTGAACCCGGCCGTTGCAGCAAGGCCGAATTCGCGCGCCCCCGCCGCCTCGCGGTCGCCATAGGGATAGGCGAGATGCAACACGGGGCGCTCCAGCGCCTGCTCGATCCGCGCGCGGCTCGTGGCCAATTCCTGCGCGGCGATGTCTTCCGCCGCCTTGGCGAGGTTGCAATGGCTGACGCTGTGGGCGCCGATCGTGACCAGCGGATCGGCGGCGAATGTCTTCACCTCGTTCCAGGACAGGCAGAGGCTACGGCACAGCGCGGCCATGTCGACGTCGTGCGTCGTGCAGAGCGCCTCGATCTCCCGCTTGAGGTCGTGCTCGCCCGGCAGCGCGCGCAGCCAGTCGTGCAGGCGGTCGAATGTTGCCTGCTTGGCCGCAGGCGTCGTCGCATCGAGCCGCAACGCGGAATGACCGATTCTGACGTCGACCTGCTCGGCCTTGGCGATCACAGCCTCCAGCGCCGCCCACCACAGTCGTCCGGTACCCTCCGCAAAGTCGCTCGCGACATAGACAGCGAGGGGCGCGTCGAATTCGCGCAGCACGGGCAGGGCATGATCCAGATTGTCGCGATAGCCGTCGTCGAAGGTGAAGGCCGCGAAGCGGCGGTCGAACCGGCCCTGCACCAGCCGCTCATGCAGCTCGTCCATGCTGACGATGTCGATGTCGCGCGAGCGCAAATGGCACAGCGTCTCGCGCAGGAATTCGGGGGTGACTTCGAGATGCCGGTTCGGCTGGAACGCGGCCTCGCGGGCCGGCCGAACGTGGTGCAGCATGAAAATGGCGCCGACGCCCGACAAGAGCGGGCGCAGCAGATGGTGTGCGCCGCTGAAATAGAGTGCTTCCAGCCCGGCGCGGATGACGTTGTTACGCAGTTGTTTCATGACCGGCTGGCGGACTCTCGCATTCCGCTTTCAACTTACGGAAGAACCCTTGAAGAAAAAGTTATTCCGATTGTCCAGGCGGCGCCTTCGGAAGGGCGCCATTTCCGGTTTGACAGCCTGCCAAGGGTTTGTTTTGTCTCCGGTTCCAGAGTTCGGGTCGTCGAATGCAGAAGCTTTTCAGGTGGGCCAGCAAATGGTGGCCAGGGCTGATTCCCCTGGCCATCATGTGGGGATTTGCGGGCTGGAATAACACTTTACCGGTCGAAGCCGACCTTTCGGCCCGCAGCACGGCCGCGCTCAAGGGGACCGTCCTGGACAAGACCCGGATCGCGGTCGACGGCCGGGACGTCGGCCTGGCCGCGGAAGCCTTCTCGGAGGAGGGGCGCCGCGACGCCGTGACGGCGGTCGAGACCGTGCCCGGCGTGCGCCTGGTCGACGACCGGACCCGCCTTGTTCCCGAGGCCAAACCCTTCGTCTGGAGCGCCGAGCGCGACGTGGTGCGGGTGACGCTGTCCGGCTCCGCGCCTTTGCCCTCGATGAAGGGCCGGCTGACCGAGGCGGCCCGCAAGGAGGTTGGCGGCGCCGAGGTGGCAGACCAGATGGGGCTGGCGCGCGGTGCGCCGCCGCGGTTCGAAGCCGCCGCCACGCTGTTGCTGGACCAGATCGGCAAGCTGAAGGACGGCAAGATCACGATTACGGACACCCAGGTCAATCTGTCGGGCATGGCACGCGAGCTCGGCGGCCGCGAAGCGATCGCTGCCGCGCTGAAGAACCTGCCCGAGGGCTTTTCGGTCGCCGCCAACGACGTCAAGGCGCCGCCCTATATCTTCCAGGCGTACAAGGATCCGGTTGCCGCGACGGTGACGCTGACCGGCTACGTTCCGGACAACAACGTGCATGCGGCGATCGCAACCAGCGCCTCGCGAAAATTCTTCACCGAAAAGGTCGTCGACAATCTCAAGGCCAGCATCGGCGCGCCCGGCTCCTTCAACACGGCCGTGGTCGCAGCGCTCGGCGCGCTGTCGCGGCTGTCGACCGGCACGCTCGTCGTCTCCGACCGCGAAGTGAAGCTGTCGGGCGATGCGCTCTACGAGGGGGCCGCCAACGACATCCGCGCAGGCCTCGGCAAGGACTTCCCGAAGAACTGGCAGTACAAGCCGGAGATCACCGTGAAGCCCGCCGCAGGGCCGGTCGACGGCACCGTGTGCCAGCAATTGTTCACGGACCTCCTGGCCAAGGGCAAGATCCGCTTCGCCGCCAAGCGCGCCGAAATCGATCCGGACTCCGCCGCCATCCTCGATCATCTGATCGAGACGGCGCTGCGCTGCCCCACCACCAATATCGAGGTTGCCGGGCATACCGACGCCGACGGCGAGGACGTCTTCAACCAGGCTCTTTCAGAGAAGCGCGCGCAGGCGGTGATCGACTATCTGGTCAAGGCCGGCCTGCCCCCCGGCCGCTTCACCGCGGTCGGCCATGGCAGCACGCAGCCCGTCGCCGGCAACGACACCGACGACGGCAAGGCGAAGAACCGCCGCATCGAATTTCTGGTGAGGTGACGATGCCCTATCTCGTCTCGTTTCATCTGGGCTGGCTGATCGGCTCGCTGTTGCTGGGCTTTTGCATGGGCTGGATCTCCGTGGTCCAGCGCGGCAACGGCACCTCGAAGGTGACGGCGCGCTGGCTCGCCGCGCTTGCCGCCGCCCTGGTCGCGGCCTCGTTCGCCCGTGTCGTCCCTGGCCGCTTCGGCTACTGGCTCGACCTCGGCCTGATCATGTTCGCCTGCTATCTGGTCGGCTGCACCATCGGCGCCTGGCTGCGGGACCGGGTGGTGTCGCGCAGCATGCCCGTGGCCTGAGTCTTGAGCCCGCGGGGATCGGGCCGGTGGAGGCCGGTGCGGCGGTCTGGCCGCTGCTGCCCTGCTGTTCAGCGCCCCGCGACCTTCGGGCGCATCGGAATATCCGTGAACAAGGCCTGGGTCGCCACCCTCTTTCAACAGGCAGACGCCGTCCATAGATTGACGTCGGCTTAAGGCGTGACGGAACATTGTAAGGCGGAAATCATCAAACCTTCATGGCGCTTGCGCAGGATTGCCATGGAGATTCGACTTAAGTCCTGCCGTCGAAGGCGCCAAACCGTGCATCAGGAGCCCGCAACCCTGCCTAAAATATTGAATGCACGTGTTTTTGTTCGAATTGGCGAATTCCACTCGGCCCGAAAACGCGCTAGTGGAGGGGCAGGGGGCATGCGCGATGCCGGAGCCGGCGGCGAAGGTTCGTTGAGTGCCCGTGCGTCGTCCGCCCGTTCGCCGGCCACCCTGGTCGCTGAAGCGTTGTTCGAGGTCTAGATGCTGGAAGCCATACGCAGGGCGACGACGTTTCTGCGCCAGAAGCAAATCCTGCATAAGCTTGGAGTTGTGATCAGCGTCGCGGTCATCGGCATCGCTTGCTATGTGCTGTACCACATGCTGCGAGGCATCGATTTCAACGAGGTCCTCGAAGCGATCAAGAGCACCGAGCCGAGCCAGATCGCGATGGCGGCGCTGTTCGTCGCCGCGGGCTATTTCACCCTGACCTTCTACGACCTGTTCGCCACGCGCGCGATCGGCCACGCCCATGTGCCCTACCGCATCAACGCGCTCGCGGCCTTCACCAGCTATTCGATCGGCCACAATGTCGGTGCATCGGTCTTCACCGGCGGGGCGGTGCGCTACCGCATCTATTCGGCCTACGGGCTGAATGCGATCGACGTCGCAAAGATCTGCTTCCTCGCCGGCCTGACCTTCTGGCTCGGCAACGCCGCCGTGCTCGGCCTCGGCATCGCCTATCATCCAGAGGCCGCGGCCTCGATCGACCAGCTTCCGCCGTGGCTGAACCGGACGCTGGCGCTGACGATCATCGTGGGGCTGATCGGCTATGTGGTCTGGGTCTGGACCCGGCCGCGCGTGGTCGGCCGCGGGCCCTGGACCGTGGTGCTGCCGGGCGGCCCCCTGACGCTGCTCCAGATCGCGATCGGCATCATCGATCTCGGCTTCTGCGCGCTCGCGATGTATGTCCTGGTCCCGGACGAGCCCAATCTCGGCTTCGTCGTGGTCGCGGTGATCTTCGTCTCGGCGACGCTGCTCGGGTTCGCCAGCCATTCGCCCGGCGGGCTCGGGGTGTTCGACGCCGCCATGCTGGTCGGCCTCTGGCAGATGGACCGCGAGGAGCTTCTGGGCGGCATGCTGCTGTTCCGCGTCCTCTATTATCTGGCCCCCTTCATCCTATCTGTAATCTTGCTGACGTTTCGCGAAGTTATGATCGGCGCACGATCGAAGCGCCTGCAGCAGGCGGCGCTCAAGCTCGACCCCGGTCCGGCGCGTGAAGCCGCCTATGTGAGAGAGCGCAGCGACGGCGGTGCCTGACGGCGCCAAGCTTTGGGACCAGCCTCCAGGAGAAGTCCGCCCCGATGGCGATCGACGCCCCATCTTCTCCCTCCGCCCGGCCCTGGTCCGACCGGCTCCGGCACTCGACCATCATCCTGATCGCTGCGGCGCTGGCGCTGTCCGTCGTCGTCTCCCTCGGCGAATTGACGGCGCTGCACGCCGCGATCGTGTTCCTCTGCATCGCCGCCGCTGCACTGATCCCGTGGCGTCTGCATGATCCTGCAGCTTCCCGCGACGACGTCAGGCGCACCAACCCGGTCGAGAGCGCGGCGGTGGCTGCGGTCGTCGCCGGCATGCCGGATCCGGCGGTCCTGCTCGACCGCGCCGGCCGCGTCATCCACCTCAATGCCGCGGCCGCCCAGCTCGCGCCGGCGCTGCGCCGGAACGAACTCGCCCAGTTCGCGCTGCGCTCGCCGGAGATCATCACCGCGCTGCGCGAAGCGATCGCGACCACCGAGCCGCGGCGCGCGACCTATCTCGATCACGTCCCGGTGGATCGCTGGATGGAGCTCATGATCACGCCGGTGCCGGTGCCGACCAGCTTCGGCGGCGCCGACAAATGCATGCTGATGACCTTTCACGACCAGACGCCGCTGCGCCGGGTCGAGGAGATGCGCGCCGACTTCGTCGCCAATGCCAGCCACGAGCTGCGCACGCCGCTCGCCGCGCTGTCGGGCTTCATCGACACGCTCCAGGGCCAGGCCAAGGACGATCCCAAGGCGCGCGAGCGCTTCCTCGGCATCATGCACAACCAGGCCACCCGGATGGCCCGCCTGATCGACGATCTATTGTCGCTGTCGCGGGTCGAGCTGTCGGCTCACGTCCGGCCCGACACCCTGGTCGACCTGCTGCCGATCATCCGCCAGGTCGCCGACGGGCTCGAGCCGCTGGCGCGCGAGCGGCAGGTCGAGGTCGAGATCCATTTGCCCGATAGCCCGGTGATGATCGCGGGTGACCGCGAGGAGCTGCTCCGCCTGTTCGAGAATTTGATCGAGAACGCCCTCAAATACGGCGCCTCCGGCGGACGCGTCATCGTGTCGCTGACCTCGGGCGCGGCCGCTGACGGAACTCAGGAAATCCGGATCCTGGTTCGGGATTTCGGCCCCGGCATCGCGCCCGAGCACCTGCCGCGGCTGACCGAGCGGTTCTACCGGGTCGATGTCGGCGACAGTCGCTCGCAAGGCGGGACCGGGCTCGGATTATCGCTGGTGAAACATATTCTTAACCGTCACCGCGGCCGGCTTTTGATCGAGAGCGTGCCCCGGCAGGGCGCCACTTTCAGTGCCTGTTTTCCCCAACCGAAGCCTCCGGCGCAGGTCTGAAAATCAAGCGATATCAACTGCTTGATCCTGTCATCCGACTGTCACGAAACCTTCGTAAAAGCACAGCCGACCGCACCTAAAGGGGGCGGCGTGGGGAGCGCGATCGGGCGCGGATGGCGCTTCGCTCCCCTGTATGGAGACCAGCATGAATTTCCTCAAAACGATCGTTGCCGCCGGCTTGGTCGCCGCGTCGGCGACGGCGGCCTTTGCCGCCGACATCACCGGTGCAGGTGCGACGTTCCCGTTCCCGCTCTATTCCAAATGGGCTGACGCCTACAAGAAAGAGACCGGCAATGGTCTGAACTACCAGTCGATTGGCTCAGGCGGCGGCATCAAGCAGATCCAGGCCAAGACCGTGACCTTCGGCGCCAGCGATATGCCCCTCAAGCCTGAGCAACTCGAGAAGGACGGAATGATTCAATGGCCGCAGGCGATGGGTGCGTTGGTGCCCGTCCTGAATCTCGAGGGAATCAAGCCGGGCGAGCTGGTCTTCTCCGGCGAGTTGCTGGGCGACATCTACCTGGGCAAGGTCAAGACATGGAATGACCCGGCGATCGCCAAGCTCAATCCCAATGTGAAGCTCCCCTCGGATGCCATCACCGTCGTGCGCCGGTCGGACGGCTCCGGCACGACGTTCATCTGGACCGATTTTCTTTCGAAATCCAATGCCGAGTGGAAGACGAAGGCCGGTGCCGGTACTGCGGTCGAGTGGCCGACGGGCGTTGGTGCCAAAGGCAATGAAGGCGTCGCAGGCAATGTCAGCCAGACCAAGAACTCGATCGGTTACGTCGAGTATGCCTATGCCAAGCAAAACAAGCTGACCTACGGCGCAATGATCAACAAGGCTGGCAAGACCGTGCAGCCGACCGTCGGGGCCTTCCAGGCTGCGGCAGCCAACGCTGACTGGGCTGGATCCAAGAATTACTATGTGATCCTGACCGACCAGCCGGGCGAAGCATCGTGGCCGATTACCGGCGCGACCTTCATCCTGATGCACAAGGATGCGACCGACAAGGCGGCGTCCCAGGAGGCCATCAAGTTCTTCAAGTGGGCCTTCGAGAAGGGCGACAAGATGGCCGAAGAGCTGGACTACATCCCGATGCCCGACACGGTCGTGAAGCAGATCGAGAAGACCTGGGCTGCCGAGATCAAGAGCTAACGCGCTCTTGTCCCGGGGCACCGCCCGGGACCTCGAGAGACCTGCGCTCCGGATCGGCATCGCGTCGCATCCGGAGCGCAAGACCAGCAACAAGACCGACAGCAAGCGTATATAAAACGGGCACAGGGGATCGGCGTGGCAGAGATGGCCGTTCAGAGCGATGTAATCGACGATGCCGGACCGTATGACCGCGCCAAGGCCTTGAGCGCGTTCAAGCTCGGCGACGTCACTTTCTACTGGATCACGCGGCTGAGCGCGATCTCGGTGCTGTTGATCCTCGGCGGCATCATCATTTCGCTGGTCGTCGGGGCGTTCCCGGCGATGAAGGAATACGGCGTGTCGTTCCTGTGGACGCAGCGCTGGGCGCCGTCGGCCGATCCGCCCGTGCTCGGCGCGCTCGGGCCGATGTACGGCACGCTCGTCACCTCCTTCATCGCGATGCTGATCGCCATTCCGGTCGGTCTCGGCATTGCGATCTTTCTCACCGAGCTCTGTCCGCAATGGCTGCGCCGGCCGATCGGCATGGCGGTCGAGCTGCTCGCCGGAATTCCCTCGATCATCTACGGCATGTGGGGTTTCTTCGTGCTGGGCCCGTTCCTGGCCAACAGCTTCCAGCCCTTCATGATCAGCGTCTTCGACGGCGTTCCCGTCCTCGGGGCGATCTTCGCAGGTCCCCCGTCCTATCTCAGCACGTTCAACGCCGCGCTGATCCTCGCCATCATGGTGCTGCCCTTCATCACCTCGATCTCGGTCGACGTGTTCAAGACGGTGCCGCCGGTGCTGAAGGAAGCCGCCTACGGCGTCGGCTGCACCACCTGGGAAGTCGTCCGCAGCGTGGTGATCCCCTACACCCGGGTCGGCATCATCGGCGGCGTCATGCTGGCGCTGGGCCGCGCGCTCGGCGAGACCATGGCCGTGACGTTCATCATCGGCAATTCGTTCCGCATCTCCTCGTCGATCTTCGCGCCCGGCACCACGATCTCGGCGGCGATCGCCTCCGAGTTCGCCGAGAGCGACGGCCTGCACCAGTCCGGCCTGATCCTGCTCGGCCTGTTGCTGTTCGTGTTGACGTTCTTCGTGCTGGCCGCAGCGCGGCTGATGCTGATGCGGCTGGACAAGAAAGCGGGGAACTGACGTCATGGCCCTCAATCCGATCTATTCGCGCCGCCGCCGCAAGGACATCGTCATCCGCGGGCTCTGCATCGCCGCGGCCGCCTTCGGCGTCACCTGGCTCGCGCTGATCCTGATCACGCTGCTCTACAACGGCCTGGCTGGCCTGAACCTCCAGGTCTTCACCGCCGACACGCCGCCGCCCGGCTCGACCGAAGGCGGCCTGCGCAACGCCATCGTCGGCTCGATCATCATGACCGTGCTCGGCGTCGGCATCGGCGCGCCGCTCGGCCTGTTCGCCGGCACCTATCTTGCCGAGTACGGCCGCAACGACAGGCTGACTTCGGTGATCCGCTTCATCAACGACATCCTCTTGTCGGCGCCCTCGATCATCATCGGCCTGTTCATCTATGGCGCGGTGGTGGTGCCGATGCGCGGCTTCTCGGCGCTCGCGGGAGCGCTGGCACTCGCGGTCATCGTCATCCCGGTCGTGGTGCGCACCACGGAGGACATGCTGCTGCTGGTGCCGAATCCGTTGCGCGAAGCCGCCAGCGCATTGGGTCTCCCGCGTTCGCTGGTGATCAAGCGCATCGCCTATCGCGCGGCACGCGCGGGCCTCATCACAGGCGTGCTGCTCGCCACCGCCCGCGTCGCCGGCGAGACCGCGCCGCTGCTGTTCACCGCGCTGTCGAACCAGTTCTTCAGCCTCGGCCTGGACAAGACGATGGCCAACCTGCCGGTCACCATCAACAATTTCGTCCAGAGCCCCTACGCCTATTGGAAGCAGCTCGCCTGGAGCGGCGCGCTGCTGATCACCCTGACCGTGCTTGCCCTGAACATTGGCGCGCGCATCATCGGCGCCGAGAGGACTGCAAAATGAGTGAAATGTCTGTTTCCGTGAGCGCGCCGACCGTTCATCCCGGCTCGCAGCCGCTGCCCGAGGCACCCGCCAAGGTCACCGCGCGCAACCTCAACTTCTACTACGGCGAGCACCATGCGCTGAAGAACATCAATCTGGCGCTCGGCACCAACCGCGTCACGGCCTTCATCGGCCCGTCCGGTTGCGGCAAGTCGACCCTGCTGCGCATCTTCAACCGGATGTATGATCTCTATCCGGGCCAGCGCGCTACCGGCCAGCTGATGCTCGACCAGACCAACATCCTCGACCCCAGGCTCGACCTCAATCTTCTGCGCGCCCGGGTCGGCATGGTGTTCCAGAAGCCGACGCCGTTCCCGATGACGATCTACGAGAACATCGCGTTCGGCATCCGTCTCTACGAGAAGATCTCGAAGTCCGAGATGGACGGCCGCGTCGAGAAGGCGCTGCGCGGCGGCGCGCTGTGGAACGAGGTCAAGGACAAGCTCAACGCCTCCGGCCTGTCGCTCTCCGGCGGCCAGCAGCAGCGCCTGTGCATTGCCCGCACCGTCGCGGTGCGGCCCGAAGTGATCCTGTTCGACGAGCCCTGCTCGGCGCTCGACCCGATCTCGACCGCCAAGGTCGAGGAACTGATCCAGGAACTGTCCGAGAACTACACGATCGCAATCGTCACCCACAACATGCAGCAGGCGGCGCGCGTCTCCGACAAGACCGCCTTCATGTATCTCGGCGAGCTGATCGAGTTCGACGACACCAGCAAGATCTTCACGTCGCCGACCGACCGGCGCACGCAGGATTACATCACCGGCCGGTTCGGCTGAGGAGACGGGACATGGGTACTGAACATACCGCAAAGGCTTTCGACACCGACCTCCAGGAGCTCACCCGACTGGTCGCCGAGATGGGCGGCATCGCCGAGCGCATGATCGTCGAATCCGTCGACGCGCTGATCCGCCGCGACGTCGCGCTCGGCCAGCGCGTCGTCACCATCGACACCGAACTCGACGCGCTGCAGAAGAAGATCGAGGAGCGCGCCGTGCTCACCATCGCCCGCCGTCAGCCGATGGCGGTCGATCTGCGCGAGATCGTCGGCGCCATGCGCGTTGCGACCGACCTCGAGCGCATCGGCGACCTCGCCAAGAACATGGGCAAGCGCGTCGCCGCGCTGGAGACGGATTTCCATCCGCTGAAACTGTTCCGTGGCCTGGAGCACATGACCGACCTCGTGCAGCAGCAGGTCAAGTCGGTGCTGGACGCCTACGCCGCGCACGATCTGCCGGCGGCGATGGCGGTGTGGAAGGGCGACGAGGAAGTCGACGCGATCTGCACCTCGCTGTTCCGCGAGCTCCTCACCTACATGATGGAGGATCCGCGCAACATCTCGTTCTGCATCCATCTGATGTTCTGCGCCAAGAACATCGAGCGGATCGGCGACCACGCCACCAACATCGCCGAGACCGTGTTCTACATGATCGAGGGCCAGGCGATCACCGACAAGCGGCCGAAGGGGGACATGACCAACTTCGCCACGACGATCCCGAATAGCTGAAGACCTCAAGGAGCGACGACACCATGGGCGCACGCATTATGGTGGTTGAGGACGAGGAAGCTCTCACCGAGCTTCTTCGCTACAACCTCGAAGGCGACGGCTATGACGTCGAGACGGTCATGCGCGGCGACGACGCCGACACCCGCCTCAAGGAGCACATTCCCGACCTGATCGTGCTCGACTGGATGCTGCCCGGCCTGTCAGGCATCGAGCTGTGCCGCCGCCTGCGCACCCGTCCCGAGACCAAGCAACTGCCGATCATCATGCTCACCGCGCGCGGCGAGGAGAGCGAGCGCGTACGTGGCCTTGCGACCGGCGCCGACGACTACATCGTGAAGCCGTTCTCCGTGCCGGAGCTCCTGGCGCGCGTGAAGGGCCTCCTGCGGCGCGCCAGTCCCGAGCGGCTAGCCACCGTGCTCGCCTATGGCGACATCGAGCTCGACCGCGACAAGCGCCGCGTGGCGCGCTCGGGCCGGCCGATCGATCTCGGACCGACCGAATACCGGCTGCTGGAGTTCTTCCTGGAGCATCCCGGCCGCGTGTTCTCGCGCGAGCAGCTGCTCGACAGCGTCTGGGGCCGCGACATCTACATCGACGAGCGCACCGTCGACGTCCATATCGGCCGCCTGCGCAAGCTGCTCAATCTCGGCCGCGAGCAGGACCCGATCCGCACCGTCCGCGGCGCGGGCTATGCGCTCGATGATCGCTTCGCGAAGGCGGAGCAGACGTAAGGGGTTCTGGGAAATTCTGGCGACACACTCAGTGTCGTCCCGGACAAGCGAAGCGCTGATCCGGGACCCATAACCACAGGGCGTGGTTTGGCGAAGACTCGGAGTGACCGTCTAGCGCAACATCTGCGCCCTGTGGTTATGGCTCCCCGCGTTCGCGGGGACGACACCGAGTTGGTTGAGGCGCCGTCGCGCTACGGCAGCCGTCGTTGCAGTCAGCAAATCAGCTAACTTACCGCGTGCTCGGCTTGGCCGGTGCACGACGGCGGTCCGCTGCGGGCTGATACGCCACGCGCGAGTGCTGGGCGCAATAGGGCAGGCCGGAGAGCGCCTTGCCGCCGCAGAAGAAGAAATCCGGGCTCGAGGGATCGCCGACCGGCCAGTGGCAGGTCGCCTCGTTCAGCTCCAGCAGCGACAGCCGCTGGCTCATCGGCACCACGTTGTCGTAGGTGACCGGTTCGGCCTCCACTTCGACCTCGAAGGCCTGCGCCAGCGCGGTGTTGCCGCGCGCAATGGGGCGGGTCACCCGCATCATGTGCTGCGCGGGACGCGCCTTGCGCGGCCGGGGTGCTGCCGATGAAGGGCTTTTGGCACGGCCGGACAGACCGAGCCTGTGCACTTTGCCGATCACGGCATTGCGGGTCACATTGCCGAGCTCTGCTGCGATCTGGCTGGCCGAAAGTCCGGCCTCCCAGAACTTTTTCAGCTGCTCGACGCGATCATCGGACCAGGTCAAAACCGTCATTGCACCCTTTCCCTCGCTGCCGGCCAACCATCCTGGGGCCTTGCAGCGAATGCCTAAGCCTTCAAAAACCCGTGTCGTCAGAATCCCTTAAGGCTCGCCGGGCGCGCCACTGACGCCCGAACGTTTACGCCGGTACATGAGGACTCTTGGGATCAGAACCGCTGCACGAGATGTCGTATCTGACAATCCAAACGCTACAATATGGCGTGACTCCCGCGCAAGAGTCCGCCGACTCGCTTCCACATGTTCCGTGGTGAAAACCCGCGAAATCGGCACCGCAAGACTACGGATTCAGCGTTTCCCGAGGCTTTCCCAGCGGCATTGACACCCGTCTTGCCAGGCATAAGATAGTCGCGCGTGCCGCCCTTAAAAGGCGGCACGTTTCGTTTTCCGGGCCGGTCGATGGTGCGTTGCCCAATGCGCGCGTCACACCGTCCGCAACATTCAAGTGGCCGTCATGACTAACAGCGCAGCGCCGCATTTGCTCCCCGTTTTCGCCAGGGCCGACCTCGGTTTCGAACGCGGCGAAGGCTGCTGGCTGATCGCGACCAATGGCGAGCGCTATCTCGATTTCACCTCGGGCGTCGCCGTGAATGCGCTCGGCCATTGCCACCCGCATCTAACCAAGGCGCTGCAGGAGCAGGCGACGAAGCTGTGGCACATGTCGAACCTGTTCCAGAGCCCGGACGGCGAGAAGCTCGCCGTGCGCCTGTGCAACGAGAGCTTCGCGGACTTCGTGTTCTTCTGCAATTCCGGCGCCGAAGCGCTGGAGGGCGTGATCAAGCTGGTCCGCCATCATCACTTCTCCAAGGGCCATCCCGAGCGCTACCGCATCATCACCTTCGAAGGCGCCTTCCATGGCCGCACCCTGGCGACCCTCGCAGCGACCGGCTCTGCGAAATATCTCGAAGGTTTCGGCCCGCCGATGGATGGTTTCGACCAGGTCCCGCATGGTGACCTCGACGCCGTCAAGAAGGCGATCGGGCCCGACACCGCCGGCATCCTGATCGAGCCGATCCAGGGCGAGGGCGGCGTGCGCGCCGCGACGCCGGCCTTCCTCAAGGCGCTGCGCCAGCTCTGCGACGACAAGGGCCTGCTGCTCGCCTTCGACGAGGTGCAGACCGGCATGGGCCGCACGGGAGATCTCTTCGCCTATCGCCGCACCGGCGTCACACCCGACGTGATGTCGCTGGCCAAGGCGCTCGGCGGCGGCTTCCCGATCGGCGCGGTGCTGGCGACGGCGGAAGCGGCTTCCGGCATGGGACCCGGTTCGCACGGCTCGACCTTCGGCGGCAATCCGCTGGCGATCTCGGCGGCCAACGCCGTGCTCGACGTCATGCTCGAGCCCGGCTTCTTCGACCACGTGCAGAAAATGTCGCTGCTGCTCAAGCAGAAGCTCGCCTCCGTGATCGACCGTCACCCCGATGTCGTCAGCGAAGTGCGCGGCGAGGGCCTCCTGGTCGGCATCAAGGCCGTGGTGCCGTCGGGCGATCTCGTGGCTGCCTTGCGTGGTGAAAAGCTGCTCACGGTCGGCGCGGGCGACAATGTCGTGCGCTTCCTGCCGCCTCTGATCGTCACTGAAGCCGAGATCGAGGACAGCGTCGTCAGGCTCGAGCGCGCCTGCGCTGCGATCTCGTCCAGCCAGACCAAGCGGGCGGCAAGCTGATGAGCAAGTCGCCGAAACATTTCCTCGACATCAACGAGCTCCCGCTGTCGGAGCTCAAGCGCATGCTCGCCGCATCCTCCGCCATGAAGGCGAAGCAGAAGGCGCAGCAGCCGGTCAAGCCGCTCGAAGGCAAGACGCTGGCGATGATCTTCGAGCGTCCCTCGACGCGGACGCGGGTGTCGTTCGACGTCGCCATGCGCCAGCTCGGCGGCGAGCCCATCATGCTCACCGGCGCCGAGATGCAGCTCGGGCGCGGCGAGACCATCGCCGACACCGCGCGCGTGCTGTCGCGCTACGTCGACGCCATCATGATCCGCATCCTCAATCACGAGGCGCTGCTGGAGCTTGCGGCCAACGCCACCGTGCCCGTCATCAACGGCCTGACGCGGCGCTCGCATCCCTGCCAGGTGATGGCCGACCTCATGACCTATGAGGAGCATCGCGGCCCGATCGAGGGCAAGACGGTCGCCTGGACCGGCGACGACAACAACGTGCTGGCCTCCTGGGCCCACGCCGCCGAGCGCTTCAAGTTCCAGCTCAACGTCGCAACGCCGCCCGAGCTCGCGCCGAAAAAGGCGATGCGCGACTTCATCAAGACGACCGGCGCGCCGATCGTGCTCGGCACCGATCCGGAAGCCGCCGTGCGCGGCGCCGATTGCGTCGTCACCGACACCTGGGTGTCGATGGGCGACAAGGAGGGCGAGCACCGCCACAACGTGCTCAAGCCCTACCAGGTCAACGGCAAGCTGATGTCGCTGGCCAAGCCCGACGCGCTGTTCATGCACTGCCTGCCCGCCCATCGCGGCGAGGAGGTCACCGATGAAGTGATCGACGGCCCGCAATCGGTTGTGTTCGACGAGGCCGAAAACCGCCTGCACGCGCAGAAGGGGATTTTGGCCTGGTGCTTTGATGCGGTGAAGTAATCCGTGGCGAGGGCGACCGCGCCACCCTCCGCCGTCGTCCCGGACAAGCGCGCCAAAAGCGCGCGACGATCCGGGACCCATAGCCACAGGACGTGATTTGGCGAGGACTCGCGGTTGCCAGCTCGCGCCACACCTGACCCTGTGGGTATGGATCCCGGATCAGCGCTCGCTTGTCCGGGACGACACCGAGTTTGCTGTAGCGATGTGCAACCCACTCGCATCCGGAACACGCCGTCCCGCGCCCCCTTCCATTTCCCGACCTCCGACCCCAGATAGACCGCCATGGTTTCCCAATCTCCTGACATGAAAGCCGGGCCCGAAGGCCCGGTCCGCGCACCATCGGCGGTTTCGATCGATGACGCCGTGCTGCCCTACGAGGTCGATGCGCTCGACGTGCGCGGTCGCCTGGTGCGGCTTGGCCCGGCGCTCGACGAGATCCTGACCAAGCACGACTATCCCGCGCCGGTCGGCAAGCTGCTCGGCGAGGCTATCGTGCTGACGACGCTGCTCGGCACGGCGCTGAAATTCGACGGCCGCTTCATTCTGCAGGCCCAGACCGACGGCCCGGTGTCGTTCCTGGTCGTCGACTACATGGCGCCGGATCGCCTGCGCGCCTATGCGCGCTTTGACGCCGCGCGTCTCGGCGAGGCCAGGGAATCTGGCATGAATTCCGGCGCGCTGCTCGGCCGCGGTCATCTCGCCATGACCATCGACCAGGGGCCCGACATGAGCCGCTACCAGGGCCTCGTCGCGCTCGATGGCGGCAGCCTGGAGGACGCCGCCCACGAATATTTCCTGCGCTCCGAGCAGATCCCGACGCGCGTGCGCCTCGCGGTCGGCGAGGAGTGGCGCTCGAGCGACGGCGGCAAGCATCGCTGGCGCGCCGGCGGCATGCTGATGCAGTTTCTGCCGAAGGCGCCGGAGCGCGCTCGGCAGGCCGATCTGCATCCCGGCGACGCCCCGGATGGCGTCGAGGTGCACAGCGTCACTGAAGACGACGCGTGGGTCGAAGCGCGCTCGCTGATCGAGACGGTCGAAGACGTCGAGCTGATCGATCCCGAGCTCTCCGGCGAACGCCTGCTGTTCCGCCTGTTCCACGAGCGCGGCGTGCGCGTGTTCAAGCCACAGGTCCTCAAGGCGCAGTGCTCGTGCTCGCGCAATGCCGTCGCCTCGATGCTCAAGAGCTTCTCGCCCGACGATCGCGCCGCGATGGTCAAGGACGACAAGGTCGTCGTCACCTGCGAGTTCTGCAGCTCGGTGTACGATTTCACGCCGGATGAAGCGGGGGTCGAAGACGCGTAGCGAGCTCGCGTAGGGTGGGCAAAGCGACTTGTCCGCCGTAGCTCGAAGAGCGAAGGCGGAAGCGGGCCCACGTCCCTGAAATCGTGAAAGATGGGTGGACACCTCGCCTGTGTCGGCCTCTGTCAATCCACTCGCGCGAAAATATTCCACTTTACCGAAATTCGGTTTCGGCGTATGTGTCGTGCATCCCGGCTCACTCAAGAGGGGCGATCATGAGGTCGTCATTTTCGCGAGCCGGGTCTGCGGTGGACGCGGCAGCGTCGGCGCGAGAGGTGCGGGCAGGGCGGGTAGTCCCCGTGAGCTCGTAACCGCGTGCGGACGACGGCGCTGCCAGGCTTCGTCTCGCCTGTAAGTTCTCAGCTCCGTCGACAGGGCTGGGAATACTGCGGCGACATGGCGGGCCGTGCGTACGGCAAAACCGTGTGGTCCTGGCCGTCGTTGCCACGGTCAAGTCGTTCGAAGATGCGTGCGAGCCCAACCGGGCGGACGGCATTATCCAATTCGGACGGCGAGGGAGGCCAGAGGAAAGTTCGGCTCCCGGGAGAGCACGGCATAAGCCGTCCGACCATCGCGCAGGGAAGGCCGAGTGATCGGCACCACCTGTATGCTGCTGTGCGGTTCTTTTTGCGCGTGCATTTCGCGCAGCGGACCGCGGGTGCCTGTCGGCACCCGGCCTTCCCTGTGCCCTCTTGGACAAGAGGGTGAGAGATGAAGCAAAGCTCGGGCGAATTCAGCCGCGAGGCTGCGAAGGCGTGTCTGTGAGTCGAGGTGCCTGTCACAAACTCGACGTCGTAGGGTGGGCAAAGGCGCTCTTGCGCCGTGCCCACGATCTCTCTCGGTCGCTAAAGATACGTGGGCACGGTGCTTCGCGCCTTTGCCTACCCTACGGCACCTGCAAAACCGGCACCGCCCTAATTCAGCACCCGCTTGCTGTCCGGGCTGTCCAGCGAAAACGCGGGGACGTCGATCTCGAAGCGCTCGCCGCTTTCGGTGACCATCTGGTAGCGGCCGGTCATGAAGCCGGAGGCGGTCGAGAGCGGCACGCCCGAGGTGTATTCGAAGCGCTCTCCGGGGCCCAGGATCGGCTGCTCGCCGACCACGCCCTCGCCCTTCACCTCCTGCTGGCGGCCGGAGGCGTCGGTGATGATCCAGTGCCGCGTCTTGAGCTGCACGGTCTCCTCGCCGGAATTGGTGATGACGATGGTGTAGGACCAGAAGTAGCGCGAACGGTCGGCCGACGACTGCTCCGGAACAAAGTTCGGCTCGACGGTCACTTCAATCTGGCGGGTCACGGCGCGGTACATGGCTGCTACCATACCGAAATCTCGCTCCGGAACCAAACGCTGCGGGCCGCCTGGCGACATCGTCCCGCCAGAATTCAGAGGAAATGACACCCTCGGAAAACATTCCAAGGCAAGCACCCCCTTCTGATCCGGTCGCTTTGCGAGATGACGACCGGACCGGTACACTCCTTGACACGTCGCGATTTGCGGAAGGGTTTTTGACCCCCGATGACCATTGCCGACCAAGTGACGGGACAGACGATCGCGGGAACCGCAGGGGCCAAGCCCGCGGGGACCAGGCCGCGCGTGAGGGCGCCGGCGATCACGCTGCCCGCCATCGGCGAGCGCGAGCTCCGGCTCGACCTGTTCCGCGGGCTGGCGCTGTGGCTGATCTTCATCGACCATCTGCCGGCCAGCCTGTTGACGTGGTTCACGATCCGCAACTACGGCTTCAGCGACGCCACCGAGATCTTCATCTTCATCTCCGGCTACACCGCGGCCTTCGTCTACGGAAGAGCTATGCTGGAGAGCGGCGTCCTCATCGCCACCGCGCGCATCCTGCGCCGGGTCTGGCAGATCTATGTCGCCCACGTCTTCCTGTTCACGATCTTCCTCGCTGAAATCTCCTACGTCGCGACCAGGTTCGAGAACCCGCTCTACACCGAAGAGATGGGTATCATGGACTTCCTTAAGCATCCGGACGTCACCATCGTGCAGGCGCTGCTCCTGCGCTTCCGTCCCGTCAACATGGACGTGCTGCCGCTCTACATCGTGCTGATGATGGCGCTGCCCTTGATCCTGTGGTCGATGAAGTGGCGACCCGACGTCACCCTCGGCCTCTCGGTCGTACTCTACGCGGTGACCTGGGAGTACGATCTTTATCTTTCGGCCTATCCGAACGGCTTCTGGGCCTTCAATCCTTTCGCCTGGCAATTGCTGTTCGTGTTCGGTGCATGGTGTGCGCTCGGAGGTGCGCGGCGCATGTCCCGTATCCTGTCGTCACGCGTCACGATGTGGATGGCGATCGCCTATCTCGTCGCGGCGTTCTACGTGACGCTGACCTGGTACGTGCCGCAGCTCTCCCAGTTCATGCCGAAGCGGATCGAGCAATGGATGTATCCGATCAACAAGACCGATCTCGACGTGCTGCGCTTCACGCACTTCCTGGCGCTGGCCGCGCTTACCGTGCGCTTCCTGCCCCGGGATTGGCCGGGCTTGAAATCGCGCTGGCTGCGACCATTGATTCTATGTGGCCAGCATTCGCTCGAGATCTTCTGCCTCGGCGTCTTCCTGGCCTTTGCGGGCCATTTCATCCTCGCCGAAGTCTCCGGCGGCGCGGCCATGCATGCGTTGATTAGTCTCTCCGGGGTCCTGATCATGTGGGGCGTGGCGTGGGTGATTTCGTGGTACAAGCGGGTGGCTGACAAGAGCGGTACGAAAACCAAGAACGCCGTCGGCAATGCCGATCTGGCGGGAGGGGGCTGATGAAGGCGAAGGTTCTCCTGAGCCTGATCCTGCTATGCGGTAGCCTCGCCGCGCCTGTGGCGCGCGCGGGGGATGCCGCATCTGCCGCGCCCGCGGCATGCGAATTGCCGTCTTATCTACTTACCAGCGAAAGCCGGCTTCCCAAGGTCGCCGATGCCATCAAGGCCGGCAAACCGCTCGACATCCTCGTCATCGGCAGCCGCTCGACCACGATTCCGTCTTCGGAGGGCAGCTCCTATCCGGCGCGCATGGAGGCGATGCTCAAGGAGAAGCTGCCGCCGTCCGAGGTGGTGCACGTCTCCGTAGAAATACAGAGCAAGAGAACCGCGGAGGAGGCCGCCTCCACCTTCGTTAAGCTGTTGGAAGCAAAAACGCCTACTTTGGTCATCTGGCAGACCGGGACCGTGGATGCCATCCGATCCATCGATCCCGACGAATTTCGCAGCGCCGTGACCGATGGGGTTGTTGCGTTGCAAAAGGCAGGGGCCGACGTCGTCTTGATGAATTTGCAGTACAGCCCGCGCACCGAAACGATGATCTCGGCGCAACCGTTTCTCGATAATATGCGCGTGGTGGCGCAGGAGCACGATATTCCCCTGTTCGATCGTTTCGCGATCATGCGGCAGTGGAATGATCAGGGTCAGTTCGACCTGTTCAGCCCGTCCCGCGGGCCCGAGCTGGCGAAACAGGTCCATGATTGCCTCGGCCGGGCGTTGGCACAGTTCGTGATTGACGCTGCCCATCTGGAGCCGGCCCAGCAGCAAAATTGAGGTCTAGCGTTAATGAGTTCTCTCCGCCCTTTTTGCCTGACGACATGGTTGGCCGCGCCTGTAGCCGCGATGCTGTTGTTGCTGGCGACGGCCTCGCAGTCGCATGCGCAGTCGCAAACCGCACAGGCGACATCCACCGCGCCGCAGACGGCTGATCCTGCTCCCGCTTCCCCCTCCCAGACCACTGTCGCCGCGACCTCGCCCGAGCAGCGTGGCGTCACCTCGCGCGCCGTCGACAAGGTCAAGCAGGTCGCCAAGTCCGCCGCCGACATTTTCAGCCGCGTACCCTGCCTTCCGCCAAAGGGCGGTGCGAAGGCGATGGGCACGCTGCCGCATGTCGCAGGCAAGCTCGCCGCGGGCCAGCCCGTGGTCATCGTCGCATTCGGCTCGTCCTCGACGCAGGGATTCGGGGCGAGTTCGCCGGAGTTCAACTATCCGAACCGTCTTGCCGCGCAGCTGCGCCGGCACTATCCGAGCGCCGACATCACCGTCGTCAATGCCGGCGTCGGCGGCGAGGACGCCCCCGAGATGATGAAGCGCCTGCAGACGCAGGTGATCGATACTCATCCGGATCTCGTGATCTGGCAGGTCGGCACCAACGCCGTACTGCGCAATCTCGATCCCGGCGAGACCGCCAAGCTGGTCGAGGACGGCATCAGCCGCATTCAGGCCGCCGGTGGCACCGACATCGTGCTGGTCGATCCGCAATATTCGCCGGCCGTCAACCAGCGCAAGGAGAGCGCCGGCAAGATGATCAAGCTGCTCGGCAATGTTGCCGAGCTCCGCAAGGTCGGCATCTTCCCCCGTTTCGAGGTGATGCGGGATTGGCACGAGAACCAGTCGATCCCGGTCGAGAGCTTCGTCATTGCCGACGGGCTGCACATGAACGATTGGGGCTATGCCTGCTTCGCCCAACTGCTTGCCGACGACATCATCCGCTCCGTCGGCCAGATCAAGCTGGGCGTGAACGTGCCGGCGGACGTGCGGACGTATCGGCCGATGTGAGACGGTGCTGTAAGGTGGGTTACGCTGCGCTAACCCACCCTACGAAGCCCTTACGCCTTCTCCAGCGCGGCGGTCAGATCCTCGATCAGATCGTCTGCATGCTCGAGCCCTGCGGAGAAGCGGATGAAGCCTTCGCCGATGCCGAGGGCGGCGCGGTCTTCCGGCTTCAGGCGCTGATGCGTCGTGGTCGCCGGATGCGTGACCAGGCTCTTGGCGTCCCCGAGATTGTTCGAGATTCGCGCGAGCTTGAGCTCGTTGAGCACGCGGAACGCAGCCGCTTTGCCGCCCTTGACCTCGAAGCCGACCAGCGTCGAGCCGCCGCGCATCTGCTTTTTCACCAACGCCGCTTGCGGATGATCGGCGCGGCCGGGATAGACCAGCCGCGCGATCTTCGGATGGCTCGCCAGCACCTTGGCGATGCGCGCCGCGGTATCGGTCTGCGCGCGCACGCGCACGCTGAGCGTCTCCAGGCCCTTGAGCAGAACCCAGGCGTTGAACGGCGAGATCGACGGGCCGGTCTGGCGCATGAAATTGTGGATGTGCTCGGCGATGAAGGCTTCCGAGGACAGGATGATGCCGCCGAGGCAGCGGCCCTGGCCGTCGATATGCTTGGTCGCGGAATAGACCACGACGTCGGCGCCCAGCGCGAGCGGGCTCTGCCAGATCGGGGTCGCGAACACGTTGTCGACGACGAGCCGCGCGCCGCCCTTGTGCGCGATCTCGGCGATGCCGGGAATGTCGAGCACGTCGAGCGTCGGATTGGTCGGGCTCTCCAGGAAGAACGTCTTGGTATTCGGCCGCACCGCGCGCTGCCACTGGTCGAGATCGAGGCCGTCGACCAGCGTGGTCTCGATGCCGTAGCGCGGCAGCAGGTCCTGAATGACATAGAGGCAGGAGCCGAACAGCGCGCGGGAAGCCACGACATGATCGCCGGCCTTGAGCGGCGCCAGGATCGCGGTCGTCACCGCGGCCATGCCAGTTGCCGCCGAGCGGGCGGCTTCGGCTCCCTCGAGCTCGATCATGCGGCGCTCGAACATCGCGATGGTGGGATTGGAATAGCGCGAATAGATGAAGCCCGGATCCTCGCCCTTGAACCGCGCCTCGCATTCCTCGGCGCTGTTGTAGACGTAGCCTTGCGTCAGGAACAGCGACTCCGACGTCTCCCCATATTGCGAGCGCAGGGTGCCGGAATGGACCAGGCGGGTTTCGGGACGGTAAGCAGCAGGCGACTTCGACATAGGACCCTCCGACGTGACCGCTTCGTCGAAAACGGTCACAAAAAAACCGGCCTGGATATCTCCACGGGCCGGGATCACAGAGGTCCCCGGCCTGTTTAGCGACTTATTTAACGTGGCTGCAAGCCGGCCGGCTCAAATCACCACGGGATAAGTGATGCTCATATTCCGCAATGCCCTTTCCGTCAAGGCGTCCATCGGATAGCCGTAAAAGGCTTGTATTTCCCGCATGTCCGGATGCATTTGACCCCTGATGAGGATCCCCGGTTGACGTTTACGGTCGCGCCCGACGCCAATGGTATCCTGCCCGACCGCATGATCGCGGCGATGGCGGACGCGGGCCTCATCCTGCCCGCCTACGACTTCGTCGAGAGCCAGATCCAGCCGGCGAGCCTCGACCTGCGCCTCGGCGACATCGCCTACCGCGTCCGCGCCAGCTTCCTGCCGGGTCCCGGCGCCACGGTGGCCGAGCGCATCGACGAATTGAAGCTGCACGAGTTCAGCCTCGCCGACGGCGCGGTGCTGGAGACCAATTGCGTCTACATCGTGCCGCTCCTGGAAAGCCTCGCGCTGCCGCCGGAGATCGTCGCGGCCGCGAACCCGAAGAGCTCCACCGGCCGGCTCGACGTCTTCACCCGCGTGATCGCCGACGGCACCCGCCGCTTCGACATGATCGGCGCCGGCTATCACGGCCCGCTCTATGCCGAGATCAGCCCGAAGACGTTTCCGGTGCTGGTCAGCGAGGGCTCGCGCCTCAGCCAGGTGCGCTTCCGCACCGGTGACGCCATCCTCAATGCCGACGAGCTCGATGGCCTGCATGCCGCCGAGCGCCTCGTCGACATCGACGATGCCGATCTCTCCGGCGGCGTCGCCGTCTCCGTCGATCTGTCCGGCGAGAAAGGCAGCGGCTTCGTCGGTTATCGCGCCAAGCGCCACACCGGCGTCGTCGACGTCGATCGTCGCTCCGGCTACGCGGTCGAGGATTTCTGGGAGCCGATCTCGGCACGTCCCGACGGCAGCCTGATCCTCGATCCCGGCGAGTTCTACATCCTGGCCTCGAAGGAAGCCGTGCAGGTGCCGCCCGACTACGCCGCGGAGATGGTGCCGTTCGATCCGCTGGTCGGCGAATTCCGCGTGCACTATGCCGGATTCTTCGATCCCGGCTTCGGCTATGCCGGTGCCGGCGGGCTCGGATCGCGCGCGGTGCTGGAGGTGCGCTCGCGCGAAGTGCCGTTCATCCTGGAGCATGGCCAGATCGTCGGCCGCCTGGTCTACGAGAGGATGCTGGCGCGTCCAGACGCGATGTACGGCCAGCGCATCGGTTCCAACTACCAGGCTCAGGGCCTCAAACTTTCGAAGCATTTCCGGGTGTAGCGCGATCCTGTAGCCCGGATTGC
Source organism: Bradyrhizobium sp. NDS-1 (assembly GCF_032918005.1). NCBI lineage: Bacteria > Pseudomonadati > Pseudomonadota > Alphaproteobacteria > Hyphomicrobiales > Nitrobacteraceae > Bradyrhizobium > Bradyrhizobium sp. NDS-1. Next base: position 7,353,111 of record NZ_CP136628.1, on the reverse strand, counting down.
GTTTCACTCGATCCAGGCTACGAGGTGCCGACATGAGCAATCAATCCGAGCTCGACGCCAAGATCGCCGAAGACGTTGCGGATGCGCTGATCTATTCGGATCGCGACGGCACGATCATGCGGTGGAACCGCGCAGCAACGGCCCTGTTCGGCTTCACCGCTGCGGAAGCGCTCGGCCAGAATCTCGATCTGATCATTCCCGAACATCTCCGCGCGGCGCACTGGAAGGGCTTCGAGGCGGCGCTCGCCAGCGGCGCGATGAAGCTGGCGGGCAGGCCGACGCTGACCCGCGCGCAACACAAGAGCGGACGCAAGCTCTACATCGAGATGACCTTCGCGCTGGTGCGCGATTCCGGCGGCAATGTGCTCGGATCCGTGGCGATGGCGCGCGACGTCACCGAACGGGTCGAGCGCGAGCGCGCGGCCAGGACGCCGCCGCAAACTTCGTGATGCGGAATTGGTTGGCGGTCACGCAGGGCGCTCTGCTTGGGCGTCATGTTGCTTGCCTGAAGGCGCAGTGACACACTCGATCAAGACAACGATCGGGAGTGAACATGACCGCCGCATCGGACCCCGCGCAGGAAGCTCAATGGAAGCGCTGGCGCGCGGTCGCCGACCTCTACCACGCCTACTTCACCGGGCTCATTCTCACCGTCGTCACGCGACGCGGCACGGCCGATGCGGCGGAGTTCGTCTTTCGCGTGTTCCGCCGCCAGCAGCAGGAGCGCTTCCTGCCGGGCCTGCAAAAGCTCGGCATCGATCATCTGCCGCCGGCGGTGGCGGCTGCGCAGTATCACTATCTCTCCAATTGGATCGGCGGCGTGCATGTCGAGTACATGTACGAGAGCGACACCAAGGCCTGGATCCGCTATCCGCCGCCACGCTGGATCTGGAAGGGCACGGCGATCTGCGGCGTGCCCGGCGAGGTCTCCCGCGCGATGCTGCGCGGCTGGCACGCCAACAATGGCGCAGCCCTCGGTGACCTCCGTCTCGGCTTCGTCTGCACCAAGCAGAGTGTCGACGGCCAGGACGGACTGGAAGGTTACTACCATCAATACGATCATCCGCTCGAGCTCGATCAGCGGCTCGTCTTCGCACGTCACCTCGAAGCGCCGCTGTTCGATGCGAAAGCCGCGCCGGCTTTGCCGGTGGCAAGCTGGCCGAAACCGCGCCTGGAGAAGGCCTATCGCAACTACGCGATGGAATATGTGCGCACCGCCGCGCCCGTGATGGTGCAGCTGTTCGGCCCGGAAGACGCCGGCTACCTGCTGCACCTCACCGGCAAGCTGATCGGCATGCAGTCTTTCGACGACGTCGCCGCCGCGCTGGCGATGGACCGCGGCGGTGCGAGCACGTTCGCCTCGTTCCTGGGCGCGATATTTGCAGCGCAGGACGACGCTGTCGAGACGACGCGATCCGAAAACGCGTTCGAACTCCGCCAGCAGAGCTGGAAGCTGATGGATGACGTCGCCGACTATCATCCCGCTTGCGCCAGGGTGCTGGCGGGATTGTTCGAAGGCCTGGCTGCGGGTTGCGGGCGGCATATCGCCGTGCATCTGCGTCCCGCCGTCGGCGGTCGTCCGCCGCTGGTCTGGACGATCGAATAGCTTCACCCATCGGAATGCGCTGCCGCAGGGCACGCCTGCATCTGGCGCAGGAGGAATTGCTCCACGCCGTGCTAACAAGCCTCCGCCGCGCCTGTGCGCGAACAAATTGATTGTCACACCTACGCATTGCCGCGCCGCGAAGAGCGCTCATGCCCCGGAGAGGATATGTCCGACATCGCCGAGATCCCGGTCGATGAGCAAGAGCGTCCGCTGCCGCCGCCTCCACCGCCGGTGCGAAGCGCGCTGACGGACGGGCCGATCCTGCGCACGCTGCTCGGCCTCGCCTGGCCCAACGTCATCGCGCTGTCGGCCGGCACCTGTACGGTGATCGCGGAGACCTCCTATATCGGACGGCTCGGCGTCGAGGCGCTGGCGGCGATGGCGCTGGTGTTCCCGGCCATCATCCTGACCATGACGATGTCGGGCGGGGCCATGGGCGGTGCGGTGGCTTCCGCCATTGCGCGCGCGCTCGGCGCCGGCGATCGCGAGCGCGCCGGCACGCTCGCGATGCATGCGCTGCTGATCGGCATCGGCTTCGGCCTCGTCTTCATGCTGGGGATGCTGATCTTCGGGCCGACAGTGCTGGAAATGCTCGGCGGCCGCGGCGATGTGCTGATGCATGCGGTCGCCTATACGGAGGTGTTTTTCGGCGGCGCCGTGCTGCCCTGGCTGCTCAACACCATGGCCGGCGTATTGCGCGGCACCGGCAACATGAAGCTGCCGTCGTTCCTCATCCTCAACTCCGCGGCATGGCAGATCGTGCTCGGGGGCACGCTCGGTCTCGGCCTCGGACCCGTGCCGCAGTTCGGCATGCGCGGCGTCGCGGCCGGCGCGCTGATCGCCTATTGCATGAGCATCGGCATCATGGGCTGGTACCTGTTCTCGGGTCGTGCGCGTGTCACCTTGAGGCTGCGCGGCCTGCGGATCCAATGGGCGATGTTTTTCGACATCCTCAAGGTCGGCGCCATCGCCTGCTTCTCGCCGCTGCAATCGGTGCTGACGATCTCGATCTTCACCCACATGCTGGCGCAGTTCGGCACCGCGATCCTCGCCGGCTACGGCATCGGCGCCCGGCTCGAATTCCTGCTCACTTCGATCGCGTTCTCGTTCGGCATCGCCTGCGTGCCGATGGTCGGGATGGCGATCGGCGCAGGCAACGTCGCGCGGGCGCGGCGGGTCGCGTGGATCGCCAGTGCTGCCGCCTTCGTGGCCGTCGGCGCGCCGGCGTGCGTCGTTGCGCTGTTCCCAGATCTCTGGATCAACATCTTCACCGACAGCGAAGCCGTGCGCGCGGCGAGCCATCAATATCTCTCGACGGTCGGGCCGTTCTACGCGTTTTTCGGCCTCGCCACGACGATGTATTTCTCATCGCAAGGCGCAGCCAAGGTGATCGGGCCGGTGCTGGCGCAGACGGCGCGGCTGATCTACATCGCGGCGGTCGGCTGGTGGCTGTCGACGCACGAGGCCACCGCGCAGAGTTTTTTCTGGCTGGCTGCGAGCTCGATGGTCGTGCTCGGCCTGCTCTCATCCTCCAGCGTCTTGCTGACGCGCTGGGGGCCGCGCGCGAGCAAGGGCGCGATCAGGCCGGCTCTCTCGGCTGTTCCCGATTAGCGATGCCTGTGGCGGCGATGGCCACCGCCGCCGACATTGGCGAGCCGCATCAATTGCGGAATCATCGCCATCATGTCGCCGCCGCCGGTGCCACCGAGCATGCCCATGATGTCGCCGCCGCCCATGCCACTGAATCCGGTCGGCATATAACCGCCTCCGCCCATCGGCGTTGCGCCGCCGTAATTGGGCGCGCCGAAGCCGCCGCCCATCATGCCGCCGCCATTCTCCATCATGCGACTCATCATCGGGCCCATGGTCTGCATCATCATGGCGAAACGGCGCTTGCCCATCTTCGCCTTCATCATCTCCAGCATCGGGGCCATCTGGGTCATCATGTCCTCGCCACCGGCGCCGCCGCCGCCGAGGAACTGCGCCTTCGCCGGCGAGCTCGCGACAGAAAACAGCAGCAGCACGGCGGCCGCCTGGCAGATCACCTTGTCCGCACCTCTCATGGCATGCTCCTCGCGTGCGGAGCGCCGCCGGGAAAGCGGAGCCAACCGGACGCACGCGGGCATGATTGCGGACGGCGAGGGCGGAGCTCTGTGAAAAAACTCACACAGCCTGATCAGGCCGCGACCGGTGGAAAGGCTCTGTGCAAGGCCATCACGGCCTCCCTGGTCTGGCCTTCGACGTAAGCCGCGAGATCGTTCGGCAGCATGTCGATGGTCCAGAGCATCCGGCTCTTGTCGTCGCCCTCGGCAATCACCTGCACCGAGGCGCTGTAGTGCTTGAGCCGCTCGTTGCTGATGGCATAGACGAGACGCCGCCGCGCATCGCTGCAATCGACCAGCACTTCGCGAGCCACCGCGCCGTTGGCGAAGGTGACGATGCGGGCATCGCCGTCGAGCGTGCAGGCGGTGACGAAGCCCGGCACCAGCCGTTCATGCAGCGCACCGAAGTCGCGCACCGCATCCCAAATGGCGTGCGCCGGGGCGGGGAGGAGGATGTCGTTGTGGATGGAGGCCATGGGAGTCCCCTCAAATGCAGTCTTGTAGGGTGGGCAACGGCGCATAGCGCCGTGCCCACGTTCCGTGGGCCATTGTCACGAGCAGGTGGTGGGCGCGCTTCCGCTTTGCCCACCCTACGAGATCTCGCGAGCGGCTGACGTTCACACGCAAACCGCCTCGACATTGTTGCCGTCGGGGTCGATCAAGAACGCCGCATAATAGGTCGGGCTGTAATCCTTGCGCGGCCCGGCGCCGCCATTGTCGCGGCCGCCGCTCTTCAGGCCTTCGCTGTGAAACGCCTTGACCGCATCATGATTACCGGCACGAAACGCGATGTGCGCCCCGTCGGCCTTCCGGCCCTTGTTGAGATGCAGCCAGAGCGCGGGCTCGCCCTTCGGGCCGAAGCCGGCATAACCGTCGCCGCTGGAGCACAGGACGTAGCCGAGCGGCGCCAGCACCGCGGTGTAGAAGCGCGTCGCAGCGTCGAGGTCGGCAACGCGAAGTCCGATGTGGTCGTACATTTTCGTCTCCATTTGCAAAGCGCGCCGCAAATGGCGCGCGCCGGAGACGAACCTAGTCGGGGAGAGGCGGGAGGCTCTTGGAGAATCTTGCGCTCGCGCCCGGCTAGTTCGCCGGTGCCTCCGATTGCCACCGGATCACGTGAACTCTTGCAGATCATGAGGGGCGAGAACGAGCAGGAACGCGGAGAGGGCTGCCGTGGCGGCCGGCCCGTCTCAGTTGAGGACGAGGCGTTCGGCGAAGATCCCGCGCTCCCCCTTCGAGGCCTGGCGGAATTTGGTCGGCGATACGCCGGCAGCGCGGTGGAAGGTGCGGACGAAGTTGGAGAGATCGCCGAAGCCGACGTCATAGGCGACATCGGTGACCGCGATGTCGTCATCGGCGAGCAGCCGTGCCGCGTGCCGCAGCCGCGAGCGCACCAGATATTGATGCGGGGTGACACCGAGCACGCTGGAGAACAGCCGCAGGAAGTGAAACGGGCTGAGGCCCGCCTGCTTCGCGGCCTGCTCGAGATCGACCTCTGCATGCGAATTGTCGTCGATCCACAGGGCGGCCTCGACAGCGCGGCGGCGGTCGCGCGCATTCGGTGCGGCCGGCTTGCGCGCCTTGCCCGAGACCACGTCAACGAAGCGGCCGGCCAGGATCTGGCCGACCTCGTCGAGGCCGATGTCGCTGTTGCCATCTGCCGCCGTCTGGGCGAGCTCGCCCAGCACCATCAATTCGGGGAGCGGCGGCGTGGCGCCGACCTGCCAGATCTCGCGCCGCCCGCCGAGGGCATCGACCATGTCCTCGCTGAGGAAGAACCCCAGGCAGACATCGCCGCTGACATGCTCATGCGTGCAGGTGTATTCCTCGCCGGGCGCGCCGACCAGCAACGAGCCCGCCACCAGCTCGAAGAACCCGGCGCGGCAACGGCAGCCAAAGCTGCCCGAGCGGACATAGGCGATGGAATGCCCGGTGCGGCACTCGGCAAATGGCGTGTCGCCTGGTCCCGCATCGCAGCGAAACTCGAAGACCGTGATCGATTGTGACGTCAGCAGCGTGGTCGCGTCCATGCCACCTTATCTAGGCATGATCGGACAAGTGTGTAGCGGTTGTCCGACAAGATCATGCCTGAAAAAATCAAAGCCAAGGTGCGATCGAGATCGCGCCTTAGCTGGACGGCCTCGGCGGAGCAACGGGCAGCAGCACCTCGAACAGCGTCTTGCTGGCGACGGGATGGGCGCCCTCCAGCGCCAGCAGCCGCCGCTTGGAGATCACTCCGCCATAGGGCGAGAGCCGGTCGGTGTAATTGCCGGCCTCCAGCACCCGGTGGCAGGGCACGATCAGCATGTAGGGATTCTTGGCGATCGCCTGCGCCACCGAATGCGCGGCGCCTGAGGCGCCCAGCGCCTTGGCGACCTCGCGATAGGTGCGCGTCTCCCCGCGCGGAATCGAGCAGGCGAACTCATAGACGCGCCGGTTGAAGCCGGGCACGCCGCCGGCATCCAGGCTGACCTCGGAAAAATCGGGATCGCCACCTTGCAGCAGGCCCACGATGCCCTCGATCGCAAGCTCGGCATTTTCGGACGGCCGCTGTTCGCGCGCCTCGGGATGGACCTGAAAAATCCGGCGGCGAGTGTCGATCTCCCGCGCCTCCGGCAACTGCACCGCGACCACGCCGGTCCCGCTCCAGATGATGCCGCAGCGGCCTATGGCCGTGTCGAATATCGAATAGCCATGCCCCACCATGCACACGCCCCACTCAGTGCACGTCTCTCCCCAGACGCGGAGATCATAACACCGCCACAATCCGGCGCACGTGGAATCTTACTGAAAAGTTAATGAGCGTCGGGCCGCATGCGCCAAACCGCTTGGCGGGACGCGCCGTCTCGGCTAATCAGAACGGGCGTGACCAGCGCATCCGCGGGCGTAGTTCAATGGTAGAACGGCAGCTTCCCAAGCTGCATACGAGGGTTCGATTCCCTTCGCCCGCTCCAAGCCCTTAATTCGGTAAGCTTCGCAGAAACTCCACGATCGCCGCGCTGACCTCTGCCGGTCGCTCCTGCTGCGTCCAGTGCCCACAGCCGGGCAGCATCCTGATCTCGCGCAGCTGCGGCACCCATTGCTTCATGTTGGCGAGAAGCTCGGCACTGCCGGGGAAGGCGAGGACCATGTCGTGGTCGCCCGCGATGAAGAGCGAGGGCACCGACACCTTCACGCCTTCGAAGGCCGCCATCAGTTCCCAGTTGCGATCAATGTTGCGGTAGTAATTGAGTGGTCCGCGAAATCCGCTGCGGGCAAACTCGGCGCCGTAATGGTCGAGGTCGGCGGCGCTCAGCCAAGACGGCAGCGGCACCTGCACCTTCGGCAGCATCCCGTCCTTGCGCGAGACCATGCCGGCGCCAGCGGTCCGCCCCTGACGCTCGGCCTTGGCGCGGATCGCCGCCGCTCCCTCGCCCGAGCCGCCATAGAGCATCGCGCCCAGTGTTGCGCGCGGGTCTCGTTCGAATTCGGCTTCGGCAATACCCGGCTCCTGGAAGTACAGCTGATAGAACTGCGTATCCGCTGTCTGCGGCATGACACTCGTCGGTCGCACCGGGCTCCGTGGTCGATAGGGCACGCTGAGGATGGCGGCGGCGCGAAAGCGATCCGGCCGCAGGCGCGCCGTGTGCCAGGCGATCGTGGCGCCCCAATCATGCCCGACGATGACGGCGTGTTTCGCCTCGAAGGCGTCGAGCACGCCGACGAGATCGCCGACCATGTGGAGGATCGTATACTGATCGATCGCCTCAGGCCGCTCGCTCTTGCCATAGCCGCGCATGTCGGGTGCGACCGCGTGGTAGCCGGCCGCTGCCAGCGCGTCGAGTTGGTGGCGCCAGGAGTACCAGCCTTCCGGAAAGCCGTGGCAGAGCAGGACCATTGGTCCCTTGCCCTGCTCGGCGACGTTGAGGCTGATACCGTTGGCCTTGATCATCCGCTGTGTCGGGCCACCCATTCGTCGCCTCCGATCTTATTTGTGGTTGGGGCACATCCTAGTCGGGCATACGGCTCCCGCAAAGATTCTAATATATTGGACTGCCGCTCCGCGCGTGTGCCTCCCCGCGCGCTAATCTTCTCTCACCCGGGCGGGTGCGGTCCTCGTATCGGGCGACGTTCGGATGAAACCTATGGACCAGCAGAAACTCGACCGCGCCATCGGTCGCCGCTTGAAGACGCTGCGGACGCAGGCGGGCATGACGTTGAACGAGCTTGCAGGCCGCTCCGGCGTCAGCCGGGCCATGATCGGGCGGGTAGAGCGGGCGCAGAGCAGTGCGACGGCGGCGCTGCTGAACAAGCTCTGCGCGGCGCTCGACGTCACGCTCAGCGATGTCGTCGCGCTCATCGAGAAGCCGCCGGAGCGCCTGGTGCGGCTGGCAGACCAGCCGCTCTGGCGCGACCCCGACAGCGGCTATCGCCGGCGGCACGCCTCGCCGCCGGATGCGGCCAGCGGCATCGAGATCATCGTCGTCGACCTTCCAGCCGGCGCGCGCGTCTCTTACAGCCCCTGGGGCCGCAACGCCTTCACTCAGCAGCTGCTGATGCTGGAGGGCGCGATTGCCGTGCACATCGACGCCAAGGCGGTGCGGCTGCGCGAGGGCGATTGCCTGGATTTCGACGTGATGCGCGCCGTGATCTTCGAGAACGAAACCAAGCAGGACGCGCGCTACGTCATCATCACGCGGCGCGGCGCGTCCTACGGCAAGATGTGAGGACAGGACGTGGAGACGAGCACGATGCAGATCCGAACCGGCGACACCCATGATTCGCGCGTCGTCGCGCTGCTCGATCATCACGTCAGCGCCGCGCGGGCGCAGACGGCGCCGGGCAGCGCCCATGCGCTCGATCTCGCGGGCCTGCGTGCACCCGAGGTCGCGTTCTGGACCGGCTGGGACGGCGAGACGCTGGTTGCGACCGGTGCGTTGAAGACGCTTTCAGCGAGCCACGGCGAGGTGAAGTCGATGCACACGCTTCAGACCACGCGGCGCCGCGGCTTTGGCGGGCAGATGCTGCGCCACATCATTGCCGAGGCCCGCGCGCGCGGCATGACGCGTCTCAGCCTCGAAACCGGCTCATGGGACTATTTCAAGCCGGCGCATGCGCTCTACCGGGCGCACGGCTTCGTCCTGTGCGGTCCGTTTGAGGGTTATGCCGAAGATCCCAACAGCCTGTTCCTGACCCTCGACCTGACGGTCGGCTAAGGGGGCTCTGTGCAACCCGGGCCCGGAAACGGCGCCATCCCTCAAAATGAGTTGCGTACCTCAAAACACCTCTGCTAGCCTTCAGGCATGGCTGAGACGCTCACCCCGACCGCCTTGACGCTGAAGGACATCGCCCGCGAGGCGGGCGTGAGCCTGGCGACGGTGGACCGTGTCCTGCACAACCGGCCGGGCGTGCGGCCCGACACGGTGCGGCGCGTCAAGGCGGCGATCGAGCGCAATTCGTTCCAACCGCATGTGGCCGCGGCGGAGCTCGCGCGCGGCCGCGCCCGCCGCTTTGCCTTCGTGATGCCGTCGGGATCGAACCCGTTCATGCAGCAGATCGAGGCCTATCTCGGCGAGATGTCGGCCTGGCTCTCGGCGCGCCGTCTCAGCGTCGAGACGGTCACAACCGACGTATTCGACCCGTCGGTGCTCGCAGGCACCCTGGAGGCGCTGTCGGGCGATTGCGACGGCGTCGCCGTGGTAGCGCTGGATCATCCGAGCGTCCGCGCCGCGATCAACGATCTCGTCGATGCCGGAACCAAGGTGGTGACGCTGGTTTCGGACGTGCCGTCGTCGCGCCGCCACCATTATGTCGGCATCGACAACATCGCCGCAGGGCGCACCGCCGGTGCGCTGGTCGGGCGGCTGGTCGGCCAAAACTCCGGCAAGGTTGCGATCGTCGCGGGCTCGCAGGGCTTGCGCGACCACGCCGAGCGCATCTTCGGCTTCAACCAGGTGATGGCGTCGGAATTCCCCGGTCTCGGCGTGCTGCCGGTCCTGGAAGGGCGCGACGAGGACGATCGTTCGGAACAATTATTGGCGCGGCTGCTCGGCCGACATGCCGACATTGTCGGCCTTTATAATGTCGGCGCCGGCACGCAGGGTGTCGCCAAGGCGTTGAGTGACGCCGGCCGCGACAAGCAAGTGGTCTTCGTCGGCCACGATGTCACCGTGCTGACCCGGCGGCTGCTGCTGCAGGGCGTGATGGATGCGGCGATCTCGCAGAACCCGGGACATGAGGCGCGCGCCGCCGTGCGCGTGCTGCTCGCGCTCGCCCGCGGCGAGCCGATCCTGCGCGAACAGGAGAAGATCAGGATCGACATCGTGATGCGGGATAATCTGCCCTAGCGGCAGGTGGATTTCGAACTGCCTCTGACGGCCAGCGCGACGACCAAGATCGCGCATCGTCATGGGTCAAGAGGAGGATGATTTGTATCTCGGACTGGACATCGGCACATCCGGTGTGAAAGCGGTGCTCGTGACCGAAGCCGGCGCGATTGTCGCTACGGCAACGCGCGAGCTTGTGCTGTCGCATCCGGCGCCGCTGTGGTCCGAGCAGGATCCTGATTCCTGGGTCGATGCGGCGATCGGCGTGGTCGATGATCTCGCCGCCCGCCATCCGCGCGAGGTTGCGAATGTGGCCG